>NZ_JBHRYU010000013.1:0-182203 GCF_042649185.1 Cohnella sp. GCM10012308 | reverse complement strand
GGGGCGGCGACGCAATAACGCTTCAAGGAAGAGCAACACCGTATTGCCGCTGTTCAGCTTCTTCGCATAGCGGTCGGCTAGAAGAAAACGAGCATGTTCGTCGAACCAACTGAATAACTCACGGAGTACGGGGGTAATAGATACCATGAGTTCTCCTTTCTTGGTGGTTCGCACACTTCCACCTTAGGAGAACTCTTCCTTTTTGTAAAGCTACCTACCATGTCAAGTTCTTTGCAAAGCTATTGGTGAAATCGGAGGTTTGCTGCGAAATAACGATATGCCAGCGTCTTATTCCGGCGGAATCGGCGGTTGGAAGCGAAATAACGATGTGCCAGCGTCTTATACCGGCGGAATCGGCGGTTTGCGGCGGAATAACGATGTGCCAGCGTCTTATATCGGTGGAATCGGAGGTTTGCTGCGAAATAACGATGTGCCAGCGTCTTATTTCGGTGAAATCGGCGGTTTGCTGCGAAATAACGATGTGCCAGCGTCTTATATCGGCGGAATCGGCGGTTTGCGGCGAAATAACGATGTGCCAGCGTTTTATATCGGCGGAATCGGCGGTTTGCGGCGAAATAACGATGTGCCAGCGTCTTATTCCGGCAGAATCGGCGATTTGCGGCGGAATAGCGATGTGCCAACGTCTTAATCCGGCGGAATCGGCGGTTTCGGCGGTACGCAGCGGAGTACAAATCGTGTTACTACAACCAAACAGGAGGGATTCGCAATGGGACAAGCCGAACAAGCGCTGGAGCGGCTCGGGATCACGCTTGGCGAGGTGCCGCCTCCGGTGGCGTCTTATGTGCCGGCCAAGCAGGTGGGCAATGTGGTCTACACGTCGGGCAACGACTGCCGCATCGACGGCGTGCTGATGGCGACGGGCAAAGTTGGATCGGATCTGACGGTGGAGGAGGGCTACGCGGCCGCGCGCCAGGTGGCGATCAACCTGCTCGCCGTGCTCAAGGCGCATCTGGGGGAGCTGGACCGAATTAAGCAGGTCGTCAAAATGCTGGCGTTCGTCAACTCGGCCGACGGCTTCACCCACCAGCCGTTCGTCATTAACGGCGCCTCGGATCTGCTCGTGGAGGTGCTTGGCGAAAAGGGGAGGCACGCCCGCTCGGCGATCTCGGCTAACGAGCTTCCGTTCGATACGCCTGTCGAGATCGAGCTGATCGTAGAGGTCGAGGAGGCGTGAGCCTCTATGCAGATCTGACGACGCCGGCCGTCATCGTCGATCTGGATATCGCCGAGCGCAACATCTCGGCGATGGCGGAGCGCCTGCGGCGAAGCGGCGTCGCCCACCGGCCGCATATGAAGTCGCACAAGTCGGCCGCGATCGCGCGCCGCCAGCTGGCGGCGGGGGCCGTCGGCATCACGGTGGCCAAGCTGTCGGAGGCGGAGGCGTTCGCGGACGCCGGCATCAAGGATATTCTGATCGCCTATTCGATCGTCGGCGAGGACAAGCTGCGTCGTCTCGAAGCGCTGCATCGCCGCGCGAGCCTGATCGTGACGGCTGACAGCATGGCCGCTGCGAAGGGGCTGTCCGCCGTTGGCATGCGGACGGGCAAGCCGGTCCGGGTGCTGATCGAGATCGACGGCGGCCTTCATCGCGGCGGACGTCAGCCGGGCGAGGACACGCTGGCATTCGCGAGAGCGCTGCGCGAGCTGCCGCGGATCGAGATCGCCGGTCTGATGGGCTATTACGGAAAAATCTACGCGCAGCGGGACGAAGCCGGCTTCACGGCGGCGGTCCGCGTCGAGGCGGCCGAGATGAACGCCACTGCGGAGCTGCTTCGCGGCGCCGGCATCCCGGTCGGCATCGTCAGCACGGGCTCGTCGCCCGCGGCAATTTACAGCCACGAGCTCCAGGGCGTGACCGAAGTAAGAGCCGGCAACTACGTGTTTTTCGACGCGTCCGGCGTCGGTCTCGGCATCGCCCGCGAGGAAGACTGCGCATTGCGCGTTATCGTGACCGTCGTCAGCGTGCCGCTTGCGGGCCGCGCGACGATCGACGCGGGAACGAAGACGCTGACCGGGGACCGGGCTCACGGCCGCGAAGGCTATGGCATCGTCGTGGGCCAGCCGGGCATTCGGGTATCGGGCTTGAACGAGGAGCACGGCTTTCTGGAATTCGATCCGGAGGCTGAGCAGTTGAAGGTCGGCGACCGGCTGGAGCTGGTGCCGAACCATTCCTGCGTGCTTCCGAACCTGTGCGACAGGGTGGCCGGCGTGCGCGGCGGACAACTGGACGAGTGGATCCGGATCGACGCCCGCGGATGCTGCTACTAAAGAAGAGGGGGAAGAAGATGACCGTTCCGATCGTCGATCGCGAAGAGATCTGGCGGGTGCTCCGGGACTTGGTGGCGATCCCCAGCGTGAATCCGGCTTTTCCGGGCGGAACCGGCGAAGCCGACGTGGCGGAATACGTCCGAAACTATCTGGAGAGCAACGGCATCCGATGCATCGTGCAGCCAGTCTCGGAAGGCAGAAGCAACGTCATCGGCATGCTGCCCGGCATTCGCGCCGGCAAGACGCTGCTGCTGGAGGCGCATATGGACACGGTGCAGACGACGGGTATGACGATCGAGCCCTTCGCCGCAAAAACAGAGTCCGGCCGTCTGTACGGCAGGGGCGCATGCGATACCAAAGCGTCGCTGGCCGCGATGCTGGTCGTACTCGGCACGTTCGCCCGCAGCGGACACAAGCCGCCGATCGGCGCGCACCTGGCGGCGGTCGTCGACGAGGAATACCGCTATGCCGGCGTGGCAAAGCTGGCCCAGGCGATCGAAGCCGGAGAGCTCCGCTACGAGGCCGCGATCGTCGGCGAGCCGACGGGGCTGAGCCGGGTCGTGGCGCACAAGGGCTGCGTCCGCTTCCGCATCGAGGCGCGCGGCGTCGCAGGTCATAGCTCGGATCCGAACAAGGGCGTCAACGCGATCGAGCAAGCGATGGAGATCGTCCGCTACCTGCGCGAGATCGTCGAGCCCGGCTACGAGGCGCTGCGGCATCCGCTCGTCGGACCGCCGACGCATTGCATTGCGCAGATCGAGGGCGGAGACGCGCCGAACACCATTCCAGGGACTTGCACGCTGACGATTGACCGCCGCACCGTTCCAGGCGAGGAACCGCTTGACGTCTGGGAGCGGATGAAGGCTGGCCTTGAGCGGCTCGCGCGGGAGACGCCGGGCCTCGAGCTCGTCGTTCACGAACCTTTTATCATCGATTACGCCATGGAAATCAATAACGATGCGCCTGTGGTCGGCAAGCTCGCGCGCGCGGTGGAACAGGTGAAAAGCGGGACCGTCGAGCATGGCGCCGCCTATGGAACGGATGCGAGCAAGCTGGCCAGGGTCGGCGTCCCGTCCATCGTCTTCGGACCGGGCGACATCCGCCAGGCGCATACGGACGACGAATGGGTGGAGCTGACCGAGGTGTGCGCGGCCGCGGACGCGCTCGTGGCGCTCATCGCGAATTACGGAAACGAAGAAGGGGAGGAAGAAACGGCATGAGCAGCACGAACCAAGTGAAAATCGGCGTCGTCGGCGTCGGGACTATTTCGGAGCTTCACCTGAACGCCTACAAGAACAACCCGAACGTCCGCATCGAGGCAATCTGCGATCTGAACGAAGAGCGGGCGAAGGCGACTGCCGCCAAGTACGGCGCGCCGCAGGCGTTTTCCGATTATCATCGCATGTTCGCCGAAGCGGGACTGGACGGGGTAAGCATCTGCACCTGGAACAACACCCATGAGCCGATCGCGATCGCGGCGCTTCAAGCGGGTCTTCACGTTCTGCTGGAAAAGCCGCTCAGCACGACGGTCGAGGCGGCGCTTCGAATCGAGGAAGCCGTCCGTTCGACGGGCCGCAAGCTGCAAGTCGGCTACGTCCGCCGCTACGACAACAATGCGCAGCTCGTGAAGCAGTTCGCGGACGCGGGGGAGTTCGGCGAGTTTTATTACGCGAAGGCTTCGAGCATCCGCCGGGTGGGCAACCCGGGCGGCTGGTTCACAGACAAGGAGCGCTCCGGCGGCGGTCCGGTCATCGATATCGGCGTGCACGTCGTCGATCTCTGCTGGTACCTGATGGGCCGCCCCAAGCCGGTGTCGGTTTCCGCGAATACGTATCGCAAGCTCGGCAACCGCGCCAACGTCAAGCATATGACCTCCTATAAAGCGGCCGATTACGACGCCTCGCGCAACACGGTCGAGGACATGGCGAACGCGATCATCCGCTTCGAGGGCGGCGCGTCCCTTCTATTGGAAGCGAGCTTCACGCTGCACGCCAAGGAAAACAAGACGACGATCTCCCTCTTCGGCGACAAGGGCGGCGTCGAGATCGATCCGGCGCTCGCCATCGTGACGGAGAAGCACGACACGATTCTTAACGTGACGCCGCAGACGGATCATCCAGGCTTCCACCTGGAGAGCGCATTCCAGAACGAGATCAACCACTTCGTCGACTGCGTCCGGACGGGCGCCGAGCCGATCAGCCCGGTGTCCGACGGCGTCGCGGTCATGAAGATGCTGTGCGGCATTTACGAGTCGGCGGAAAAGGGCGAGGAGATCCGGCTCTCGTAATCGCGGGCGGCCCGAAACTGGAGAGGAGCGAACCTGCGTGAAGCTGGGCGTCAGCACATACAGTTTGTATCAGGCGATCTTGCGCAAGGAGATGGACGTGCTGGACGTCATCGACTGGACGGCGGACCAGGGCGGAGAACATATCGAGATCGTCCCCGTCGGCTACAACCTTTTCGAAGAAGAGGGGCTCGCGGAAAAGATTGCGGCGAGAGCGGCGGCACGCGGCATCGAGGTGTCCAACTATGCCGTGCGGGGCAATCTTGTCGCGGAGAGCGAGGAAGCCTTCCGCGCGGAGATCGAGCGGCTCAAGGGCGAGGTCGACATGGCGGCGAGGCTGGGCGTCAAGCGCATGCGGCACGATGCCGCGACGCACCCGGACACGTCGGCGGCGCACTATGCGAAGCTGCTGCCGCGCCTGGCCGAGGGCTGCGCGGAGATTGCGGACTACGCCGCCCGCTGCGGCATCGTGACGAGCGTCGAAAATCACGGCTATTTGCTCCAAGCCTTCGATCGGGTGCTCGGCCTCGTGCATGCGGTCGATCGGGAAAACTTCCGCACCACGCTCGACGTGGGCAACTTCGTCTGCGCGGACGGCGATCCGCTGGCTTCGGTGCTCGCAAGCGTCCCTTTCGCATCGATGGTGCACTTCAAGGATTTCTACATCCGGCCGCCCGGTCGCGATCCGGGCGAAGGCTGGTTCCGCAGCACGGCGGGCAGATATCTGCGCGGCGCGATCGTCGGTCAGGGAGATCTCGACCTGCCGGGCATCGTATCCGTTATTAAGGGCGCCGGGTATGACGGCTACGTCTCTATCGAATTCGAGGGTATGGAGGATTGCCGCGACGGGACGCGCATCGCCTTGGCGAACGCGCGGCGTCTGTGGGACGAAGCGTAATTCGCGGACAATTTAGCGTCATTCGGCACGCTGGCCGGGTGGCGCGTTTTTTTCGGAAGAAGAGCACTGAAAAGGGGAGGAAGGGATGAACATGTCCGGGAATAAAATCGGCGTTATCGTAGACAGCTTCCGGGTCGGCGTCCGGGAGGGCCTTCGCCGCGCGCGGACGATCGGCGCGGACGGCGTGCAGATCTATGCGGTGGACGGGGAGATGGACCCGGCCGGCCTGTCGGCTGCGGCACGCGCGGAGCTCAGCGCATACATCGCCTCGCTGGGGCTGGAGATCTCGGCGTTGTGCGGCGATCTGGGCGGACACGGCTTCCAGGACGGGGCGGCGAACGCCGCCAAGATCGAGAAGTCCAAGCGGATCCTCGATCTGGCGCTGGATCTGGGCACGAACATCGTCACGACGCATATCGGCATCGTGCCGGACGATCGCGACGGCGCGGTATACGAGGCGATGCAGCGGGCTTGCCGCGAGCTCGGGGCGTACGCGACGAGCCTTGGCGGGTATTTCGCGATCGAGACCGGGCCCGAGCGGGCGGCGCATCTGCGCGCGTTCCTCGATACGCTCGGTGGACGCGGGGTCAGCGTCAACTTCGATCCCGCCAACATGGTGATGGTGACGGGCGACGATCCGGTGCAGGGCGTCTATACGCTTAAAGAGTACATCGTTCACACGCACGCGAAGGACGGCGTCCGGCTGCGGGAGGTCGATCCGCGCGAGATCTACGGGGCGCTCGGCTACGAGCCGATGAGTCACGAGAAGATCGCTGAGGAAGCGGCGGCGGGCGACTCGTTCCGGGAGCTGCCGCTCGGCGAGGGCGCGGTTGATTTTCCGGCTTATTTCGCGGCGCTTAGAGATATCGGCTACGAAGGCTATCTGACCGTGGAGCGGGAAGTCGGGGACGATCCGGAGGCGGACATCGCGAAGGCGGTCGCTTTTCTCAAGGCGCATGGAGTGGGCTGAAAAAAGAAAGCAAGAGCAACGATGCGAAAGGAGGAGCAACCGATGCGATACCGAGACAGCAAGCTGCCGGTCGATGCGCGGGTGAGCGATCTGCTGGCCCGGATGACGACGGAGGAGAAAATCGGCCAGCTCGTCCAGCCGTTCGGCTGGAGAGGCTTCGACAAAGGGCGAGCGGGATGGACGATGACCGAGGCGTTCCGGCAGGACGTTCGCGAAGGCAGGATCGGCGCCTTGTACGGCATGCAGCGCGCGGATCCATGGACGCAGGTCACGCTGGAAAACGGCTTGACCCCGCGCGCGGGAGCGGAAGCGGCGAACGAGGTGCAGCGCTGCGCCATAGAGGAATCCCGGCTCGGCATTCCGCTGCTGATGGGGGAAGAATGCTCCCACGGCCATATGGCGATCGGGGGAACCGTATTCCCGGTACCGCTCTCCATCGGCAGCACGTGGAGTCCCGAGCTGCATGAGGAGATCTGCCGCGCGGTGGCCGCGGAGACGAGAAACCGCGGCGGCCACGTGACATACTCGCCCGTGCTCGACGTCGTCCGCGACCCCAGATGGGGACGGACGGAGGAGACGTTCGGCGAGGATCCGTACCTGGTCGGCGAGTTCGGCGCCGCCAGCGTCCGGGGCTACCAGGGAGAGCGGCTGGACGCAGAGGATTCGATCGGAGCTACGCTCAAGCACTTCGTCGCCTACGGCAGTTCCGAAGGAGGCCGCAACGGCGCGCCCGTGCATATGGGGCCGCTCGAGCTGCAGACGATCGATCTCCCTCCGTTCCGCAAGGCGATCGAGGCGGGCGCCTTGTCGCTCATGCCGGCGTACAACGAGATCGACGGCGTGCCCTGCACGTCCAACCGCCATCTGCTGGAGGACGTGGTCCGGCGCGAATGGGGCTTCAACGGCTTCGTCATCACGGATTGCGGCGCGATCGACATGCTGGCCAGCGGGCATAACGTGGCCGACGGCAACGCGGAAGCGTCCGCGCTCGCGCTGAACGCCGGCGTGGACATGGAAATGTCGGGCAGCGCGTTCCGCGCCAATCTGGCTGCGGCTCTCGAAGAGGGCCTCGTCACGGAGGAGCCGCTGGATCTCGCGGCCGGGCGCGTGCTTGCGGCGAAGTTCCGGCTCGGCCTGTTCGAGCGGCCCTATGCCGATCCGGCCGCTGCCGAGGCCGTCGTCGGGCGGCCCGAACACCTGGCGCTCGCCAAGCGGGCAGCCGCGGAAGGCACGGTGCTGCTCAAAAACGAGGGCGGCCTGCTGCCGCTAAGCCGCGAAGGCCTGCGCAGCGTCGCCGTCATCGGGCCGAACGCGGACGCGATGTATCATCAGCTCGGCGACTATACGGCGCCGCAGCCGCGCGGCAGCGTCAGCACCGTGCTAGACGGCGTTCGCGCGAAGCTCGCCGGCACTTCAGCCGAGGTGCTGTTCGCGCCGGGCTGCCGGGTTCGCGGAGAATCGCGGGAGGGCTTCGAGGCAGCGCTGGCCGCGGCCGATAAAGCTGAAGCCGTCGTGCTCGTGCTGGGCGGATCCAGCGCGCGGGACTTCGGCGAAGGGACGATCGACCTGCGCACGGGCGCTTCCATCGTTAGGACCTCCGGGGAGAGCGACATGGATTGCGGAGAGGGCATCGACCGCGCGGCGCTCGGGCTGTCCGGCGTTCAGGCGGAGCTCGCCAGGGAGATTCACGCGCTGGGCAAGCCTTTGATCGTCGTATATGTGAACGGACGGCCGATCGTGGAGCCCTGGATCGACGACAACGCCGCGGCGATTCTCGAGGCCTGGTACCCCGGACAGATGGGCGGCGAAGCGATCGCCGATCTGTTGTTCGGCGATGCCGCGCCTTCAGGCAGGCTCTCCGTCACGATTCCCCGTCACGCCGGGCAGCTGCCGCTGACCTACAACGGCAAACGGACGCGCGGCAAGCGGTACCTGGAGACGGAGCTTGCGCCGAGATATCCGTTCGGTTTTGGCCTCGGCTACACGACGTTCGAATATGCCGACATCGAGCTCGACAAGGCTGTGCTGGCGGATGGCGAGGAGGCGATCGCCCGGGTCAAGGTGACCAACACGGGGGAACGGGAAGGCATCGAGACGGTCCAGCTGT
Organism: Cohnella sp. GCM10012308; assembly: GCF_042649185.1. Classification (NCBI taxonomy): domain Bacteria; kingdom Bacillati; phylum Bacillota; class Bacilli; order Caryophanales; family Paenibacillaceae; genus Cohnella; species Cohnella sp. GCM10012308. The sequence goes on along the minus strand of NZ_JBHRYU010000013.1, from coordinate 173,655 downwards.
ACGTGACGGACTTGGTCTCGTCCGTCTCCCGGCCGGAGTGGGAGCTCAAGGGGTTCCGCAAGATCAAGCTCGCGCCGGGACAGACGGAGACGGTGACGTTCGCGCTCGGCTTCGAGCAGCTTGCGCTGACGATGCCGGACGGCCGGCGCTTGGCAGAGCCGGGCGGCTTTGTGGTCCGGATCGGACCCGATTCGTCCCGAGGGCCGACTGCCGAGCTGCAGGTGAAAAAGGGCGGATAAGCGGGAACTGAGCCGTGTCAGAAAATTGGCCGGCAACGACGACAAAGACGAGATCGATACATGGACGACATGGACGACATCGACGAAATCGAAGACAACGGAGGAAACGATCCGATGCGCAATATTGCGATTTTATATGACGAGAGCCTGCCTTTTGCCGGAGAACGCCCCGACGCCCGAGCGCTGCAAGAGTTGGCGAAGCTGGGCACGCTGGCGGCGGCCGGGGAGTGGGAAGCGGCGCTGGAGCATGCGACGGCAGCGATCCATCTTCAGGGTCCTTATTTTCCAAAAGAGGATTGGCCTGCGCTTTCCGCTTTTCTGAAGCGGGGCGGCGGCCTGCTGCACGTGGGCGGCGCGCCGTTCCGGCGTCCCGCATACCGGGGCGAAGACGGCACGTGGCAGCTGGAGACGGAGCAGACGGCTTACCATCAACTGCTCGGCATCCACGAGCTCCTTCCCGTAAACCCGGGTCCGATCGAGAAGTATCGGGCTTCCGAGGAATTTCCGCTTTTCGAAGGCAGGGAGGAGCTGTTTAGCGTGCAGCCGACGTACGGCATCGTCGCGCACTTCACGACGCTCGACGACCATCCGGGCGACGGGGGGACCTCCGGCCCGATGGACGCGCATCTGTATCCGCTGCTGAAGGGCGTATCGCGGGACGGGCGCGAGGTGGCGGCGCCGGCCGTGCTGTTGGACAACACCAAGGGCGTCTTCGCAGGCGGCCGATGGTTGTTCGTTCATCTGCAGGCGGAAGCGAAGCTGTGGCAGGACGAGGGGCTGCGAGCGCTCGGGGACTGGGCCGCCTATTGCGCGAGAGGCGTGACCGAGATTTGGTTTAAGCCGAACTACGCCAGCTATGAGCGCGGGGAGCGGCCTATTTTCACCGTACAGCTTCAAGAGCTGGGCAGACTCGGGGGCGGAGAGGGATCCGTTTCGCGGAAATGGACCTTCGAGCTGGAAGTCTTCCGCACGGGCGAGGATGGGAGCCGCGAGCTTCTCTGGAAGGAACGCGCATCGCTGGATGCCTCCCGCGAGCTACGGTTCGTGCGGCTTCCCGCCGGGTTGAACGCCGAGCCGGGTTATTACGAAGCGGAATGCCGGGCGACGTCCGATGACGGGGAGACCCGTCTGCTTCGCCAAGGCTTCTGGGGCTTCGACCGCGAGCTGCTGGCCGAGGGACAATTCCTGGCGTGCGGCCGCGATTATTTCGAGCGCGGGGGCAAGCCGGTTCCGATCGTCGGGATGACCTACATGACGTCGGACGTGGCGCGCAAGTTTCTGCTGCTGCCGAACGCGGCCGCCTGGGACCGCGACATGGCCGAGATGAGCCGGGCCGGCATCAATCTGATCCGCACCGGCATCTGGTCGATGTGGCGGCAGACGATGTTCGTCGACGGCCACGCGTCGGAGGAGACGATGCGGGCGATCGACGCCTTCCTGCTGACGGCCAAGCGTCACGGGCTCGAGGTGACCTTCACGTTCTTTACTTTTACGCCTGAGCTGTGGGAGGGGTCGAATCCGTACCTGGATCCACGGAGCGTGGAGGCGCAGAAGCGTTTTATCGCCGCGATCGTATCGCGTCACGCCGCCTCGACGCATGTGCACTGGGATCTGATTAACGAGCCTTCTCTGTTCGATCCGAAAAACATTTTTAACGGCGCGCAGACGGCGGGAGATCCCTTTGAGCGGAAGTTGTACGTGGAGTGGCTGAAAGCCCGTCACGGTAACGGCATCCGGGTCCTTCAGGAGCGCTGGAACATGACGCCGGAGGAGCTGCCGGACTTCGAGTCGGTCCGCGCGCCGACGGCGGCGGACCTGCAGTTCAAGATTACCGGCGTACAGCCGCGGCGCAATGCCAGGCTGCTGGATTACACGCTTTTCTCCATGGACATGCATAACCGTTGGATCGGCGAACTCAGCGCGACCATCCGCGATGCGCAGCCTGCGCAGCTCGTGACGGTCGGCCAGGACGAGGGCATCTGCAGCCAGCGGCCGTCCCCGTTTTTCTACGGACCGGCAGTCGACTACACGACTGTGCATACGTGGTGGCAGAACGACGATCTGATGTGGGACGGCATCTTCACGAAGACGCCGGACAAGCCGAACCTCGTTCAGGAGACCGGCCTCATGTACGTAGAGACGCCGGAGGGCAAGGCGAAGCGCTCTGAGCGCGAGTTGAAGCCGATTCTCGAACGCAAGTACGCGTACGCCTTCGCTTCGGGCGGTGCCGGCGCCGTGCAGTGGATCTGGAACATCAATCCCTACATGGACAACGTCAACGAGTCGAATATCGGGGCGCTGCGCGCGGACGGCACGCAGAAGCCGGAGGCGGACGTGTCGTACGACTTCGGCCGATTCATGGCTTCGATCTCGGACTTGTTCAAGGAGCGCAGGCTGGAGGAAACGGCGGTCGTCTATCCGTTCTCCAACGACTTTTCGACGCGCAAGCTGGCGATGGACGCGACGACGCGGCTGACCCGCACGATGCTCTACGAGCTGAAGCAGCCGATTCGCGGACTGTCGGAGTATGCGCTGGATTCGCTGGACAGCCATGCCCCCAAGCTGCTGATCGTCCCGAGCCCGCACAACTTCAGCGGCGAGGCGCTGGAGCGACTGCTGGCGCACGTCGAAACGAAGGGCGGCACGCTGCTGTTTACCGGCCCGATGGGACTGGACGAATACTGGCGTCCGACGTCCCGCATGGCATCCCGGATCGGGGAGACGCGTTGGGCCAACGTGCGAAGGGAAGAGCTGCTGCTGCTCGAGGGGCGGGCGCTGCCGGTCTCGTTCCCCAAGCTGCGGTTCGCCGAGACGGCCAAGGAGCTTCCGGCGGATGCGGCGGATGCGAACGGCACAGTCTCAGTTACGGTTCAGCCGCTCGGCCGGGGCAAGCTGATCCGCTGCCCGCTGCCCGTCGAATTAAACGAGCGGAACGCAACGCTGACGGAGCTGTACCGGTATGCGCTGGGCGAGGCGGGCGTCGGACCGGAGCTGGAGTGGAGACGCGGCGGCGAGCTGCCGGGCGTTTTCGGTCGCAAGCTGGATTTCGCCCAAGGCTCGCTGTTCATCTTCGTGTCCGAGTATGCGGTGCCGGCTGACATCGAGGTGCGCGATCCCGTTGGCGGAGGCATTTACCGGTTCGAGCTCGAAGCCGAGCGCTCGGTACTGTTCGCAATCGACCGCTCCGGCGCCGTGACCGCCGTTTACCGGCCGGACGAGACGCGGATCGAGCGCTTGAACGAGCAAGAATAATAGTCTTTTCCGACAAGCCGCCAGGGTGCGTTCCTGGCGGTTTTGTTTTTTATGCGAGCCCCCGCGCCTGCCCCAAGTATGAACGTAGATCAACAAACGAGCCCGCCGCATTCACTCCCCGCTTTCGCTCCCCGCCCCGCTTTTTGTCGAAAGTTCACCAAATGATTACATAAAATTGGATTGGAATTGACATGGGCCATCTATAATCTCCTTTATTGGCAGCACGCATTAAAGAGAGGATGTGCCTGAAATTGAGAATTAGTCAGCCTGGTATTACCCGTATCGTCATCGGATCGATGGCGGTCCTATTGTCCGTTCCCTTCGCCGTACCGGCGTCCGTCAAGCATGTCGCGCACGCAGAACCGACTTATGGCGACGCAAACGGCGTGTCGATATTGGAAGACTTCGAATCTGGCAGTGCCAGCGTCGTTAAATTAAATCCGAAGCGGGTCGTATCGGCCGGCGTGTCGATCGAGGACGATAAGCAGTATGTGAGAAACGGTAACTACTCTCTTAAAATCGATTACGACATGATCGACGTCGTCGATAATCCGTCGCAGCTGGAGCTCGCTCCAGGCGCTGGCAGCATCGCGATTCAGGGCAACCCGATCAAGGTCGGCTTATGGGTATACGGCAACAATGACGGTCACCTGTTAACGACGAAGTTCCGCGACAGCAAGGGTTCTTCTTTTACGCCTGAATATTATGCGGACAGTAGCGTCGGCGTGAACTGGACAGGCTGGAAGTACATCGAGGTCGACGTCCCTCAGGACAAGATCCTAGGCAGCTCCCTGGAGCTCTACTTCCAGGTGAAGCAGTCCGATATGTCCAAGAAAAACAAGGGCTCTCTCTGGATCGACGACGTTCAGCTGATCTACGTGGACAAGGGGCTCGATCATGAAGTTCCAGCGATTCAAGCGATCTCTCCGGCGCCGAATGCATTGCTAACGAGCGACCTGGATAAGTTCGAGGTGAGCATTCAGGACGTGCAAGCGGGTACGGACACGCTGTCCGGTATCGACCCGACCTCGATCACGCTGCTCGTGGACGGTCAGGATCTGACGGCGCAGGCGACTTACTCAGAGGAAACGAAGCTGCTGACGCTGCCTGCAGCGCTCATCACGAGCGGCTACCACGAAGTCGTCGTGACGGCCAAGGACAAGGCGGGCAATCCGGCTCGTCTGAGCTATTCCTTCACGGAAGACGCCGGCGAGCGTCTCGTCATGTCGGCGCCGGCCGAGGCGATCAGCAACGAGCTGTACGAAGTGACCGTCTCCCTCGCCGGAGACCGGACGAGCAAGTCTTCGAAGGTCTCGCTCCAATACGATCCGAGCACGCTCGTCGTCGAGCAGATCGTCTCCAAGAACGGAACGACGGCAACCAAGACGTCCGATGCAGAGGGCGTGCTCCAATTTGACGTGAACGATATTCAGTCTTCGGGCGACCTCGCCACGGTGCAATTCCGCGTGAGCTCCGATGCCGTACTGAACCGCGGGGAAAACTTCAAGCTTGTGAAGATGAGCGCGGGCACGCTCGTTTCGGATGCAGCCAGCGTATCTTCTTTGGCCCAGCCTGTGCGTTACACCATCGCGTTTCCTTACTTGATCGCGGTGGATGGCGTAGGCTTGAATACGGCGACGACCTTCAAGGTGACCAAGCATGACGGAACGCCGTTTGCAGGCGCGGACGTTTTCCTGCGCGGATTGCTGGGGCAGATGGCCGTCCTTACGATCAATGCGGAAACGCCGGTTTATGAGGACGACGATACGTCGGAGCCCGTGGTGACAACTCTTCCCGCAGGTACGCGTATCTATGGAACGCCGGAATCGGACGACGGCTGGTTTGAAGTTCAGCTGCCCGACGGCGTGACGACAGGCTACGTTCAAGAAGCGAACGTGGACGTCGCATCAATCGTTCCCTTGAACGGTTCCTTGGGCCAGACGGACGAAAATGGCGAGCTGAAAACCGACGTGGCGACATTGGCGAAGGGCACCTACAAGGTGCAAGCGGTCGTCGGCAGCCAAAATAGCGCGGCGATGAGCTTCGAGGTCGTCGAGCCCTATGGCATCATGGAGCCGGAATACGTACAAACGTACATTACAGAGGATTTGTCTTCTCAGCTTAGCGTAGGCTGGACGACAAGCCCGCTGGCCAAGACGAATTACATTCAATACGTAAAGGCAGCGGATTGGAAAGAGGATAAGCTGGTCCCGGACGACTCCAAGATTACGACAGTCAAGGCGGAGAGCGCCAATCAAGTGCTTAGCGAGCTGGAAAACGGACCGAAGGGCGAGATCCGGTTCCACACGACGCTGGTCGACGGGCTTAGCGAATCGACCGCCTATAAGTATCGGGTAGGTGGCGGAGACTCCAAGTGGAGCGAGTGGTATGACTATTCGACGACGGATGCGAAAACGTCCACGCCGGTATCGTTCGTCTTCGTCACGGATTCCCACATCAAGGCCGACAACGGCAAGGAAACGTATCAATCTCTCATTCAAAACGCGCTAGACACGTATCCGGATACCCAATTCCTGATGCATGGCGGCGACGCGGTGGATGCGGGCGGCGCGTTCGCGGAGTGGAAGCGATTCTGGGAGGCATCGGGCAGCTACGCGACGTCCCTTCCTTCGGCGACGACGCTTGGCAACCATGACGTCAAGGCAGAAGGCAAAGAGGTCTATGCCAAGGGCGCGATCCTGCCGGACAACGGACCGGATACGTACAAGGAATACGCGTATTCCTACGATCTGGACGAGGCCCACTTCGTCGTCCTGAACTCCGAGGGAACGAAGGAACAGATGGCGCTTCAAGCGGAATGGCTGCGCAAGGACCTGGACAGCAACAAGAAAAAATGGACCATCGCGATGTTCCACCGTCCCGTCTACCATACGGAAGCCGGCCGCGGGGATCTCGTGGAAGACGTTAAGGTTTATTTTGCCGATATTCTCGAGAGCCATAAGGTCGATCTGGTCCTGGTCGGACACGATCACGTGTATGCGAGAACGCATCCGATGGCGGGCGGCAAGGTCGCCGCGAACGGCGTCGGCACCGTGTACCTGGACGGCGGCGCTTCCGGCTGGAAGTTCTACGACGGCGAGAAGTACGATTACCTGAACTTCTCGTTCGATGACGACGTACCTGTCTATTCTCACGTTCAAGTCGCGGACGACGCGATCAAGGTCGAAGCGAGAACGCTGACCGGCGAGCTCGTCGATTCATTTGCGATTGCCAAGACGAACGGCAGCACGGATCCGGGCACGCCCAACACGAGCACGCCGAACAACCAGACCGGTTCCGGTGAAACGGATAAGACGGTGCATGAGCTGACGGAAAAGGAACTGCAAGCAGTCCAGGCGAACGGCGATCTGACGGTGAAGGTATCCGGCACGATTCAGCAGTTAAAAATCGATCCGAGCCTTCTGGCCAAGCTGGCCGCCAACAAAGTCGATTCCCTGGTCATCGAAGGCGACAATCAGCCGCAAATCCGGATCGCGGCAGCCGGGCTGAGCGCGCCGGCCGACGGATCGGATCTCGTCCTGACGTGGAAGAAGGAAGAACTCGAGAATGCCGGCACCCTGAATCAGGTTGCGACGGCACCGAACGCGGAAGCTTCCAGTCGCTTGGCCTTCAGCGTATCCTCCAACGGCAAGGCATTTGCGTACACGTTGGATTGGAACAGCTTGTCGCTTACGCCTTATACGAATTTGTACCGGGTGACCGAAGGCGGTAAGCTGGAGCTTGCGACCTTCAGCCTCGTCAACCAAAAGCAGACGCCGGCCCTGTCCTCGGGCGTGACGTATGCGGCGGTTGAAGTGAAGCACGGCTACTCGGATCTGGCGGTTTCCCACTGGTCGTACCCGTACGTCCAAATGCTGTCCGGTATCGGCGTTATCCAAGGCACCGGCGACGGTCTGGTGAGCCCGGACAAGAAAGTGACGAGAGCCGAATTCACGACGATGATCGCAAGAGCGCTTGGGCTTCAGGCATCGGGCTCGGCTGCCTTTGCGGACGTGAAGGCAGGTGCCTGGTACGGCTCGGCTGTTGCCGCAGCGGTGGAGAACGGCATCGTAATGGGCAACGCCGACGGCCGATTCAATCCGAACGCGGACATCTCGAGGCAGGAAATGGCGGTCATGATTCAGCGCGCGCTGGACTACCGCAAGGTTGCGGTTCCGCAGGACGGCGGAGCGAGCTTCGGCGATCAGGCCGACCTCGCGGCTTGGGCGCGCGAAGCGGCCCAAGCGCTGAGCAAGCTGGGCTTGATGGAAGGCGATGCGAACGGCAGCTTCAAGCCGCTTAACCCGGCGAGCCGCGCGGAAACCGCCAAAGTCATCTCGATGCTCTTGTTCCAATAATCGAATCGCTAGCCTACGAAACCAATAGGAAAGCCCATTGGGATGGACAAAAAGCAGACGCGCGGCGTCTGCTTTTTGTTTTCTCCCTTGTTCGCGGAGGCGTCTAGCGACAATTTTCCTTCACGTCGACTCTGTCATTTCTTATCGTGACGGTAGAATAGCCGGACGCGCTTTCCGTATACGAACACACCGTTTTTTGTACCGTCTGTCCGCGCGAGTCGGTGTACTTGAGATAAATACCGCCTTCGCCGTTCAGGCTCAGCTTAGGGCTAATCACTTTTTCATGACCGGCCTTAATGGTTTTCCCATAGGTGTTTTTAGAGCCGCCTTGGACTGCATTTCCGGCGGCGTCGCTGCGCAAGATGCCTGTCTCGACGGAGACAAGATCGTAATCGGACTGATTGACGACGGTCACGGAGAAGCTGCGGAATTGCCGGAAAAATTCATCGTTGGTCTTCCATACCACGAAGAGGGTTATGAGAAGTGCGGCAAAGACTGCAGGTACGGCTATCGCAATTTTAGTGGCTTGGTTCATCGTTGGCTCATCCCCCTCATACAAAGGTAGACACGTTAGACAGAGTTAAGGTTGCAAAAAAGTATCGCATTGACACGACACTTAAAGGTGTCCTATACTCGAAATAGTCACCGAAAGGTGTCCAATGAGAAGGCCATAAGAACTTAGGAGAGGGTGTTGTGAGCGACAAGAATCCGTTGCGTGACGTATTTGACGCGATAGCAGACCCGACGAGACGACGGCTGATTCGCCTGTTGGCGGAGGCGGAGGAGATTCCGCTGCATGCGTTGACGGAGCAATTTCCGATGGGCCGGACGGCGGTGTCCAAGCATTTGACTATACTTAAGGAAGCTGGATTGGTCGTCGACCGCAAGCTCGGCAGGGAAACGCGATATCGACTTAACGCCTCTCCGCTCAGAGAAGTTCAGGATTGGGTCGCTCACTACAGCAAGTTCTGGAATGTGAATCTACGGCGCTTAAGCCAACTATTAGAGGAGGAACAACGATGAGTTTGTCTTTAACCCTGGATTTTGAGTACACGACTTCGATCGAGAAGCTGTGGTCCGCTTTGACCGATTCCGGCAAGCTGGCCAAGTGGATCGCCAATATCCACACCGGCAAGCCGATGGAAAATAACTTCGAGCCGGTCGTCGGACATCGCTTCCACTTCCGCACGGAGCCTTCGCAGTATTGGGACGGCCTCATCGAGGGCGAGGTGCTTGTCGTAGAAGCGCCGAACAAAGTGTCCTACACCTGGGCGAGCGGCGACGAGAAGCATACGGTCACCTGGACGCTGCAAGATCTGGGCGACGGCAAGGTGAGCCTGCATCTCGAGCAAACGGGCTTCTCCAACGTGCATGGCCTGGCAGGCGCGAAGAGTGGCTGGACCAAATGGTGCGGCGAGCTGGAAAAAGTACTGGCCTAAGCGGCGAGGGGAGAATCGCTCAATGAGCATCGTATTAATCGTCCTGCAGAGCTTTCTGATCTTCCCGATGGTGGGCGGCGGCGTGACCAAGCTGACCGGATCCAAAAATTTCGTCGACATGTTCGATTCGCTGAAGCTGCCGCAATGGTTCCGAGTGGTGACGGGCGTCGTTCAGCTTATCGGCGCGATCGGACTGGTCATCGGTTACTGGAAGCCGGAGGTGCTGCTGTGGGCGGGCATCTGGATCGCATTTACGATGTTCGTAGCGGTCCTGGCGCACTTTAGAGTGAAGCATCCCGCAAGCAGCGCGGTGCCGGCCTTGTTCATCACGCTGGTTGCCGCCTCGCTGATCATTGTGCAGCAGATTGCTTGAGGAAAAGCGAGTCGCACGGACGCCGGTTACCGGTGCTTTGCGGCTCGTTTTGTTATTTGCGCTTCCGGCTTTAAGAAAAATTTAAATGTTAGCCCGTCAAAACCTTTAACATTATGCGCTAAACTGCAATTAAGAGCTGCAGAGGAGCGTGGAACGAGTGAACGCGAAATACTTTTCGCCTGTTTTATGGTTAAAGCTTGCCGCCGCCGCATTGTTTGCCGGCTACCTTTACATATTGATCAAGATCATCCTGTTCAAATTCAGCGAGGTGAACGTCCCGTTGCTCGGACGCCTGTTGCTGGAGGCGGCCGACCAGCCGCACAATATCGCCTACAGATGGCAGTTCGCCAACCTGACGCCCTTCGTATCGATCCGGCAAAATGTAGCGGGCCTGCCGCATATGCACGATACGATCAACCTGTTCGGCAACATCGCGCTGTTCGTGCCGCTCGGGCTGTTCCTCGGCCTGTTCGTCGGCTGCCGGCTGCCTGCCGTGCTCTTCTATGCGCTTTGCGTCAGCTTTGCGCTCGAGAGCGCGCAGTTGGTCCTCGCTATGGGCAGCTTCGACGTGGACGATATGATCCTCAACACGCTCGGCGGCGCGATCGGCTACGCTCTGTTCGCCGGCTCGGGACTTGCTAGGGGGAGGCAGTTACGGGCAGGGACGCCTACGGGCAGAAAGCTTGTGTAAATGGATTTATATTGCCGATCATCGTCGTCCGGAGCAACTCTAAAGCCTATTGGACTCATTAGCGCTCAGTATCTATCGCTTGCTTTATTTTACCTTTGTGCACGGTTTATTTGGGGCAGAGCAATGGCTATGAATTTTTAAATAATTTTATTCTTCACAACGATTCCAAAGATGCAGAGGAACATTATTGGAGCAACAGTTTTTTGGCATTTTCAATGATGGTCGCATTCATTGCCGGGATTTTTGTCTTTATAAAGTTTAAGATGAATAAAGGTCGCCGCATGATCGTATGACAAAGGATTCTACCCACTAAACCTTTTCTATATTTCCAGATTTGTATTCGCTACAGAGTTTCTAATTTAAATTTTAGTTTTCTACTCGAGAGAAGTTCATAAAATTGAACAACTTTGAAGCTACAAATGCCAGCACTATTATCTCAAATGCTTTTGTAATAATTATATGCAATATATAAAGGAATTGAATGACATGGCTATCTGAAATATAATTTTTGAATTCATCTAATACTTTACTCTCTGGTAAAGAATATATTACAGAGAAACTAAAATACAAAGATTCGTAAATAGTAATATTATTTGCGAGTACGGCAATGCCCCAAAAGGAATAGATTAATCCGAATAATAAGTGTGGGAAAGTTAAAAAGTACAACAGGTACATAATCAATCTAAATATTTCAATACTTTTATTCTGTGTTGTTTGATTACTAAGTTTTCGGATGCCTTTCATAGCGCCCGTGATAATAATTGAGATAATTACGACTGTAACACTTACTATTGTTGAGTAAAACATAAAATAGGTGTAATGATCATGTTTGTTGTAAAAACTGGGAAAAATGGAGTAGGCTATGACTACCAAAATTAATTGAAAAAGTGGAGAAATATAATAGCACACTAACTTATTAATATCCTTCATTGATTTTAGAATTATTACTGGTAAAAAGACTGATAATAGAGCTACAATTGTTGATAAAAAAAGAGGAAAAAATACCATTTTTAGACCCCCGGAGTAAATAAGATTTCAAAATATGTCTAATTTTATTATCGATCTACCTATCCCAAATACTCATCCATAATCAGCTCGATATCATAGGGTGACACCCCTTGGTTCACGGCGAAGACGGATTCCGCTTCCCCGATTGATTCGACGAGCTCGCCTCTTGCCTGCGCATGGAGCAGGAACAAATCGAACAAATCGGGCTTTTTCAGTTCAGCCATGGCCTGGCCCATCAGCGTCATTCCTTTCCGGTTCCCTTCCACGTTATTGTAGTAGGCGGGGTGCCTTGTCAGCGAGAGGTCGGTCCAGATCACGGTACGCTTCGCTAAATCCAGTATTACCGGAATCGCAATCTGCGCATTTGCCGTCAAGTCGATTTTATCGACAACGGTAGTAGGCTCGAACACTTCGCCGGAACCCGGCTTTCTGCGTATCATCCATCCCACGAAGCATTCCGGCAAGTCGCAATAAGGCTGCAGAGTAAAGGATTGCAGCGAGGCGACTACGTACCTTACGCCCTTTCCGACAAGCGAGGGGATGTGCAGGTCGATAAATTCGCAAGCGCCATGAGGCGCGGATACGATATCTCCGCTATGGACGGCCAGATACTTGGAGGAACGCAAATTCGCATAGGAGATGTGCTCGACGTATCGCCAATTATGATCGTAAAATACGGCGGACAAGTCGATGTCGACGGTCCCGGTTGGCTGACCATCGACCAAGCCTTCTTTCCACCAATTAAAAAAGCGGATCGTATCTCCCTCGGGCATCGGCACGCGGCTGCCGCGAACGATGGTGCGCAGCGACTTGCTTGCTGATCGTTGTGAAAACGGAACGAGGTAGGTTTTAAGGCGTTGATCGATGTACGTCTTCCCAAGCGGAGGCAGCAAGGAGAAGCGGCGAACCAGCTCCTGCCGGCATGCGTCCACGATAGCGGTACATACGGCTTCCGGAATGTCGGAGAGCGAATATGGAATTGAAAATGCTTTGGCTACATTGCCTTTTGGGAAAAAGGTGCGTAGCTTCTGCGGGTTCTGGCGATGTGCGAAATGCGATTTGACCTGGAGCAATACAGGCGTCGCTATCTCGTTTATCACTTCTTCAAAAGCCAGCACAACGTACTCGCCGTGTTCCGTCGAACGTGCCAATTGATCCAGCCTTCTGGCGAATTCGCCCGGACGCTGCATCAGCAGATCGATAAGCGTCCAGACCTGATTCGACTGAAAAGCGAGTTCAACGCTATTGTTGAATGTAGCGAAGGGCTTATCGTTCCGAAGGATATCGAAGGCTTCCTGACACTGAGGGAATCGGCGCTTATATTCTGACGGATGAAGTATCTCGCCCAAGCGTATCCAGCGCTGTTTGTACCGCAGCATATCCTCGGTCATGGAGTTGCTCTCTTCCAGTAAGGAGAGCAGCAACTTTCTCTCAGGTCGCGAGAACTTGCGGAACCGCGTCGCCTCCGCAAGACTCGTATCTCCGCCCGACCAGGCGACGGCAAGCCGAAGAACGTCGGTAGCCGTTTTGACGTATCGTCCGATTAATGCCGATTCAGCTTTGCCGTGTTTGAGAAGGGAGCCAACCACAAAAGCCGCATTTTCCTTAAAAGGAATCGTGGAAGGAAGCATCTCGGATAATTCCCTGCGCTCCGAACAGCTGATCGCGATATCGATATCTTGTTTGTCGGTCTGCGAGATCGATCCCTTTGCGTTCATAATCCGACCGATCAGCACGTTGAATTCAGGCTTTGTTCCGAGGTCGATGACCTTCAGTCCGCTACGCTTACCCTTCAGCGACGGTCTGTCGTTGGCTTCGTAACCGGGCAGCTTCAGGGTGAAGTAATGATAGCATGCATTTAGATAAAGAATCGCATCGGACTCCAGCATGACTTGTTCGGGGAAGCCGGGGTACATCGGCACATATTGGACATGAGCTCCGACCATCGCTTTCAGATCGGCAACAATTCCATCGTAAAGCACATGAAATTCTTTAGCAGAAAGAAGACTGACCTCGCGCGCCAAGCGCGGCGAAAACCGATATCCTAACGCCTCGACGTTCTTCAGGGCGGTAGCCAGCCAAGCTGAGGAAACCGAATCGGTGCGTTGATCAGTTTCCACGATTACCTTAAGCGCACGGCGCAAATAAACGGAATTAATCATTGTCTAATCTCCCGAAAAAAAAGAATCTCCAGGAAAGCTGCGACCCTAATTATCAGAAATTGATTGTAGAAGGAAGGATCGCAATAGCCTGGAGATCAGAACCGGCAGCCGATGACCGCCGGCCCTGATGTCATTCATCATCCTATATTTTCCGGAACGCGAACAGGGCGGAAGTATTACGGTCTGCAAGAAACGGCTATTATTTAGGATTCACGCAGCATGACCGTATTCGTAGCCGCGTCTAACGCCACGGAAATCCCCAATTTCTCGCAAAGGTATCGGAGGGGAAACATGGTCGTATTGGAGTAGTTGCCGTTTACCGAAAAGGGCTTCGGCGCATCCGCTATAAGCTCGTCGCCGATTCGGTATCCTTGGTCGTGCAACGAGTAAGAGATAAGCCGATCGCTCTTGGAGAACGTCCACGTTTCATAGACCGCGTTATACTTTTTAGGATCCGGATCGGAGAATCGGATATCCACCTTTACGCCCAGGCTCTGGAACAACTCCGATCGGGAAATGTACAGCATGCCGTCGCGGTACATGGGGGACAATTTTACGTTTGCCGGTTCGCCGTTCACCGAAAAGCGCAGCGGCATTTTGACTTTGGACAGTTTGGCGTCGACCCAATATTGCGTGCCATCGCCGGGATAGCCGCCGTAGCCCCAGCTGTATATGGCTCCGTCTTTCGTCTGTGCCAGATTCAACGTATATCCTGCATTAATTCGGATGACATGGGAGAGACCGGCGACCTTGCCTTCGACCGTGTTTACCGTTCCGTCTGCCTGCAAAGCCAACAACTGACCGCCGGCGGATATTGCGACCGTAGCCTTTAAAGCATTCAGCTTCGCGGGAATTTTACGGATACTTGTGAGCCCGATGGTTCTCCCCCAGTTCCAGACGCTGCCGTCCTCCAGAAGCGCATTGGAGTCATAATTGCCCGCAGCTATGGACTTGACCTTGCCGATTCCAGTGACAAGATAGGGCTCGAACTGCGTGTCTTTGGTGCCGTTGCCGATCGCGCCGTAGTAATTGTAGCCCCAGGTCCAGACTTGCCCGTCACGGCCCAGCGCCATGAAGTGGTAGCCGCCCGCCGATACGGCTTTGATATTTTGCAGACCGCTTACCTGCACGGGAACTTTGGAATCTTGGGATGCGCGGTTTGCGCCTTGCAGATCGTTGCCGAGCGTCCACACGGTGCCGTCGTTCTTAAGCGCGATTAACGAGTCGTTCCCTGCGCTGATCGCGGAGATGCTGGCGAGCCCTTCGATCCGGGTCGGGGGATCGGTCACCAAAACGTGTTTAACGTTATCCATATAGGTGCCGGAGCGCCATACTGTCCCGTCTTGGAGCAATACGTAGGAAGCGCGCATCGAAGAAGCCGCCTGCTTCACGGTCGCAAGAGACAGCCACTTGGGCACGTACTGCTCATAATACGTACCGTCGCCGAGTTGACTGTCCTTATTGGCTCCCCATGCAGCGGCGCGGCCGTCGGCATAGACGAGAAACTGCGAGTTCCAGCCCGCCTCGATAGAAACGATGGGGTTGCTCGCAGCGTTGCCGGACGATTCGGTCGCTTGGGCGAATGCGGAGGATAGGAGCAGGGTGGACAGCGATAGACAAACAATGCTGACTCTGCGAAAAAATGATCTGGACATGAAATTGCCTCCATTTCCAAATAGAAGGAACTTCTAATTGGACGAGGCGGCCTGAATATAGTTGCGATTCGGAGGGGGTGTTATACGCAAGATCATTATAACGCCAAACCGCCACGACGCTTGTCCCATAGCGAAAAAGCCTGCCGGTCAACCGGCAGGCACAACCTTCATTCTTCTTTACTCGTTACGGGTTCGGGCTCAAAACAGAAATAAAGCTCAATTCGCTCTGTGCGAAGCGCTGGTCTGTGACCAGATTGCCGAATTCGTCGATGCCGTAAGTGGACAGCAGAGCATTGGGCATCGAGGTGGAAAACATGTCGATCTGCACTTCATAAGCGACATTGCCTCCGATGAAGAAGGTTCTGACGTCGTAAGCATTCGGCGGAACGTCAAACGAAGACGCGTACGCCGTATAAAAGGTGTCCGAGTCAACGGAAGCAAAAATTTTGATAATGACGCTGACAGGAGTGGCAATATCCAGATTTCTGACATTCAGGACGATGTTGGAAGCAGCCGTGTTGAAGTCTCTCGTGTTCGTGACCGTACCGGTTGAATAGGGCATGCCATTCACCTCCTTTGGTTTTGGCATGCTGTATCGTATGCGAAGTTTCATTAATCGCATGGACAAGTGTTGTCGACGTTACGCCCCATTTTCAAAGTGCATACCCAAAAAATCAACGCGATTATGCTTACCAAGGCACCCAGCACGCACACGCCAAACCACCCCGCCCAAGAATAAATCCACGTCGACGCTACTGCGCCAGCCGCGCTTCCGAAGGAGTAAAACATCATGTAAGCTGCTGTCAACCTGCTCCTCGCTTCCGGACGGACATTCAAGAGCATGCTTTGATTCGTAACGTGAACCGCCTGCACCGCGAAGTCCAACATCACGACCCCTATGACAAACAGCCAAATGGAATGCTGAAGCAGCCCTATGGGCAGCCAGGAAAACAATAATAAAATTAAAGCGACGCCTGTCGTCCATTGTCCGAATCCCCGGTCTGCCAGTCGTCCCGCACTGCCGGCGGCCAGCGCACCGGCGACACCTGCCAGTCCGAAAAGCCCAATGATGCTGTGGCTGAACGACAGGGGCGCGGAACTCAACGGCAATACCAGGGAGGACCATAAAATGCTAAAGTCCGAAAATAGGAAGAAGGCAAGCAGTCCGCGAACGGTTAGCAGCGGAACGTGGACGAATAAATCCTTGATGGAGCGGAGCATGTCCGTATAGGTGGCTGGACTTGGCGGACGCTTTGCGGCGGGGGTAACGGCCAGAAATAAATATGCCATGCCGATCGTAATCACCGCCGTAACTAAATAAACGGACCGCCATCCGGCGAGATCCGTTAAAATGCCAGAGAAGGTACGGGCCAGTAAAATCCCGATTACGATACCGCTCGTAACGACTCCGATGGTACGGCCGCGACTATGCCGCGATGCGCGATTAGCGGCAAGCGCAACGAGGACTTGCGCAACTACAGCCTGGAAGCCGACGATTCCCATGCCGAAGAACAGGAACCATTTATTCGGAGCAAACGCAACGACGCTTAATCCGATCGCTATAAACGCGAGCATTCCGGCGACGAGCCGGCGCGGATCGAGCATATCTCCTAGCGGGACCAGAAAAAATAAACCCAACGCATAACAACATTGCGTCGCCGATACTACGATGCCGATTACCGCGCTGCCGATACCGAATTCAAGCGCGATCGCATCAAGCAAAGGCTGAGAAAAATAAACCGTGGCGACTGCCAAGCCGCAGATAATGGCATACAGCAAAACCGCCGCACGCGTAAGTTGAGTATGTGACACTTGGTCATTCGGATGAAGCGCCGGTGAACTCGACATTAAAAATCCTCCATTTTCTGTACCGATCGGTATGATTTTATTTTCTACGATTAACGCATGTTATTTATGGAATGTCAACTGATTATTGACCGAGTGGGCATTGTTAGATATTATATTATGTACCAAGTGGTATTTTATCGGGAGGCGTTATGGCTAGAAATCGGGCGTTCGATCAACAAAGGGCATTAACCGAGGCGATGCATGTTTTTTGGGAAAAGGGGTACGAGGCGACATCGCTCAGTGACTTAACCTCGCGCATGGGGATCCAGAAACCAAGTTTATATGCCGCATACGGAGACAAGTTGTCTTTGTTTGAGTCGGCGCTTCGAAGCTATAACGAATTGCATGCCAAATCGGTGCGCTCGAAGCTAAGCAAAACGACGAGCGTCAAGGCTGGTTTCAGGCAACTGTTTCTCGAAGGGGCGTTCCCGGACGGGACGCATGAGCGGGATGGCTGCTTCTGCGTTAATACGATGGTGGAGCTCGCCCCGCACGATGCCAAGTTTGAAATCTTGACGCGGGAGCATCAACAATATTTGGCGGCGATATTCGAAGAGGCGCTTGAGCGGAGCGTAAACGCGGGGGAGATCGATAGGTCGGTCAATTGCCGGGCAGTCGCGCAGTCCCTTGTGGCAGCTTTCGTCGGAATTACCGTCTTGAAGAAATCGAATGTTAGTCGGGAATGGATCGATAATTGCATCGACTCGGCGCTGTCGCTGCTCATAGCGCCGCCATGTACGGAACCTGAATCGGTGCATGAACCGAGAAAATGAAAAGAAGAGGCTGTCCCGGATGATGACTTCATTGGGGACAGCCTCTTTTCTTCAGGTTGCTCAGCCTCAAAAGCCTGCGAATATGCATCCTTTTTTACACTTGGATCGGTTTTTGAAGCAAATGCCTGCGTACGTACATCTTTTGATGCTCGAACCGCGCTTCGGGGGCGCTTGCCGTCACAAAAGCCTGCATATTCGCATCTTTATCCTTGCGGCAACCGGGGTACGAAGAAAAGCCTGCATATTCGCATCTTTATCCTTACGGCAATCGGGAGACGAAGCAAAGCCTGCAGATCCGCATCACTTTACCTGTACGGCAACCGGGAGACGAAGCAATCGTTCGTTAAAAGTCCGGTCCCAAAGTCGGGAGTTAAGCCTCCATCGTGCTGATATCGATGACGAACCGATATCGCACGTCCGAAGCCAGCACGCGTTCCCACGCCTCGTCGATCCGGTCGGCGGAGATGACCTCGATCTCCGGCGCGATGCCGTGCTCGGCGCAGAAGTCGAGCATTTCCTGCGTCTCGCGGATGCCGCCGATCATCGATCCGGCGAACGAGCGGCGGTGGCCGATCAGCGAGAATACGTTCACCGACAACGGCTCCGGCGGCGCGCCGACGTTGACGAGGGTGCCGTCCAGCGCCAGCAGCGACAGGTAGGCGCTCATGTCGAGCTTCGCGCTCACGGTGTTCACGATGAGGTCGAATGCGCCGGCCAGCGTCTTGAACGTCGCCGGATCGCTCGTTGCATAGTAGTGGTCCGCGCCCAGCTTCAGGCCGTCTTCTTTTTTCTTGAGCGATTGGGAGAGCACCGTGACCTCCGCGCCCATCGCATGCGCGAGCTTCACCGCCATATGTCCCAGCCCGCCGAGTCCGACGACGGCGACGCGCTTGCCGGGAGCGGCGCCCCAGTGGCGCAGCGGCGAATAGGTGGTGATGCCGGCACATAGCAGCGGCGCGGCCGCGTCAAGCGCGATGCCGTCCGGAATGCGCACGACGAAGTCCTCGGTCACCACGATATGAGTGGAGTAGCCGCCTTGCGTATATTGGCCGTACTTGTCGATCGCGCCATAGGTGCCCGTCATGCCGTTCAGGCAGTATTGCTCCTCGCCCTTGTGGCAGTTCGGGCATTCGCCGCAGGAGTCGACCATGCAGCCGACGCCGACGCGGTCCCCGACGGCATACTTGGCGACGGCCGGCCCGACCTGCGCGACGATGCCTGCGATCTCGTGCCCCGGCACGAGCGGATATTGAACCGGCCCCCACTCGCCGCGGGCGGTGTGGATATCGGAATGGCAGATGCCGGCGTATTTAATTTCAATAAGAACGTCGTGCGGCTGAAGCGCTCTGCGTTCGATCTCGGTCAGTTTGAACGGGCCTTCGGGGCCAAAGGTCGCACGTGCGTTAACGGTGATCATCGTAAAACCTCCTGGATGTTCATGATTTGTAGCGGAGCTGCGGGCAGCGCGCGGTTTGGCAAGACGCCTACGAGTACGACAACGACGCACCCCATTCGGCAATCAATAAGACGCCTACGAGTACGACAACGACAACGACGCACCCCATTCGGCAATCAATAAACCGCCGGCAGAAGCGCCGGCGGTGACGTCAAGGTAAGACGACGTTAAAACAAACCGTTCGCGAAGTCCGGGGCATCCGACGCGGTGGGGGCCATGACATATGGGATTCAGGTTGGAGTCGAAGCCACCGGCATGCTCCAGGCCAGCGCGCCGCGCAAGCTCGATACGTTTTGTTTAAGCGGCTCGTGTCTATTATAGAGGGCCGAAGCCTGCGTTCAATGGTTAAAAAAAAGCGATCTGTTCAGATGTGAACAGATCGGCTAAATGTGTTGATTATTATAGGTGCTCATCTCATAGGAAGCTTCAAATATGTAAATTTATTGGAGGCCAATCTTTAATTTCTTAGGTATTTATGGATGCGCTTACAATTTATAATGAACTCGGAGGTGAGGCAGTCGTACTCTGCACGATATCAGACGCGGCAAACGGGCGAGCTGCGCGAGGAAGGCCCAAGCGGTGCCTGGAGAGGCATGATTAAATCCGAAACGAATACGAGGAGGAATATGATGTTTAAACTTTCAAAGAAAATGACTTCGGCATTGCTGGCGGCTACGATGAGCTTCGGCCTGTTCGCGACGGCCTCGAGCGCGGCGACGGACTATTGGCAGAATTGGACGGACGGCGGCGGGACGGTCAATGCGGTCAACGGTTCCGGCGGCAACTACAGTGTCAACTGGTCGAATACCGGGAACTTCGTGGTCGGCAAAGGCTGGAACGCCGGCTCGCCGAACCGGGTCATTAATTACAATGCCGGCGTATGGGCGCCTTCGGGCAACGGTTACCTGACGCTGTACGGCTGGACGCGCAACTCGCTCATCGAATATTACGTCGTGGACAGCTGGGGCACTTACAGGCCGACCGGGACTTATAAAGGTACCGTGAACAGCGACGGCGGCACGTATGACATTTACACGACGACGCGCTACAACGCGCCTTCGATCGACGGCACCCAGACGTTCACCCAGTACTGGAGCGTGCGGCAGTCGAAGCGGCCGACCGGGAGCAACGTAGCGATCACCTTCAGCAATCACGTCAACGCCTGGAAGAGCAAAGGCATGAACCTGGGCAGCAGCTGGTCCTATCAAGTGCTGGCGACCGAAGGCTACCAGAGCAGCGGCAGCTCCAACGTCACCGTCTGGTAATGTCCCCCTATTAAGAGACACAAGACCGCCGGTCTAACCGCCGGCGGTCTTCTCTTTTTCAACGCCGGGGACCGATTGGCTTCGACCCGTCCGAAAGGAGGCAGATGCATGAGAAAACTTACCTTGATTCCGCTTGTCGCCGCCGTCCTTCTCGCGGCCTGCGCTCGCTCGTCCGACGGCAAGCCGGCAGCGAGCACAACGCCCGCCCGCACTGCTGCAAGCGGGACGCCTGCCGCAAGCGATAGCTTCGCGCTGATCGAAGGGGGGAACTTCACGAATACGAAGTCCGGATTTTATGGAAAAGAGACGGCGGTGCCGGACTTTTATATCGGCCGCTACGAGGTCACGCAAAAAGAGTGGACCGAAGTCATGGACGGCAACCCCTCGGCGTTTAGGGGCGACCGTCTGCCGGTGCAGATGGTAAGCTGGTACGACGCGGTCGCGTATTGCAATGAGCGAAGTCTGAAGGAAGGCTTGGAGCCCTACTACGTCATCGACAAAACGAACAAGGATCCGCGCAATCGGAGCGAAAACGATTCCCTGAAGTGGATCGTCACGATCCGCGAGGGAGCGGACGGTTACCGACTGCCGACCGAGGCGGAGTGGGAGTATGCGGCCGGCGGCGGCGCGGCGAGCAAGAGCTATACGTACAGCGGGAGCAACGAAGCGGACGAGGCGGCCTGGTACTGGAGAAATGCCGGCGAGCAGCGTCTGTCCGGCGCCTGGAACTGGCCCGCGATCGAGAACAACCATACGCAGCCGCGGGCGGTCGGCGGCAAGAAGCCGAACGAGCTGGGGCTGTACGACATGACCGGCAACGTTCGGGAATGGTGCTGGGACTGGTATGAGGATCCGGAGCTCGGGAGCGGCCTGTACCGCATCGTCAAAGGCGGCGGGTGGATCGGCGACATCGGCAGCGGGGAGACGGCCTACCGCGGCAAGTTCGAGGCGAGCGGCGTCGGGCCGGACCAGGGATTTCGCGTCGTTCGCGCGGCCGGACCGAAGGCATAACGCCGCGCCAGGAAGTGCGGGCCATCCGTGAATCGTGCCGCTGCATCGGAGCCCGGTCCCGGCGCTTGCGGCGAGCCGCTAAAGGTACCGCAGCGCCGGATCACCGTCCAGCCAATGGACCGGCAGCCCGGGAAATGCCATGCGCAGCCGTTCCGCCAGGAGCCGCATGCCGGGCGCCTCGCTCTCGGCGTGCCCGATGAAGAGCATCGCCTTCCCCGCGCCAAGATGGACCGCATCCCGCACGTACTCCGGCGTCTCCCACTCGGGTCCTTCGCCGGCGACGATCAAGTCGAGCCGCTCCTCGCGCAGAAGCGGGATCGCGAGCCCGCCGCCGCCGCGATAGCCGGCGAGCACGCCGACGCGGCGACAGAGCGCGGCGGCGTCGCCCGCAAAGCGGACGCCCGACAGGCCGAGCCGTGCCTTGACGTGCGCGGCCGCCTCGTCCGCGCGCATCGCCGGGACGGCGAGCACCGCCGCCGCCGGCAGCATGCGCTGGAGCCCGGCTTCCCAGCCCAGCGCCCGGACCAGGCCGAGCGTGATCGGATCGGGCTTCGCGCGGTGGCAATAATCGTGATGGCGATACACGGCGACGCCGGACCGGCGGAGCAAGTCCTGCTTGAACGCGTATACGGGATCGCCTTCCGGGAGCCGATCGGGTGTCCGGTGGCTGTAATAGAGGCCCTCGTGGGCGATCAGCAGATTGGCGCCCAGCGCAGCCGCGCGCTCCACCGCTTCGATCGAAGGCATGAAGGCGACGGCCGCGCCGCTAACCGGCGCATCCGGATCGTGGGGGCCGAGCAGGACGTCGACCGTATCCGCGACCGGCGGCACGTCGCCGCGCAGCCAGGCGATCATGTCGCGAATAGCAAGGGGCATGGGCAAGACCCGCTTTCACGTAAGATAGGCGCTTTTTGGCAGCTCCGCATCCGTGGCGGCAGCCGCTCTGTTTTCGCTGTGATTTTCAGCCTGGGGCTGTGATTTCAGCCTGGACGCGATCGCTCGGCGTTCCGCCGCGGACCGAGGCGCTCTCATTGTAGCAGAGCCTATGTCCTCGGACACCCCCGCAAACCATGGTTTGACACCGTCCAAAGTTTAGCTCCGCCGCACAGCGGCCGCACTTGTTAAATTTACAAAGAAATATGCTAAGTTTTGAAAGTGCGGCCGGGACCGCGATACGCTACAATAGAAGCAGCGAAGACGATAAAATGCCGTGCCGCCTTCGGCACGAGATATGAAAGCGATTACAATAAGGATGCCGAGGCGATCGGGCCGGACGGGAGGTTGCCATGAGAAAGGTCATTCTGGTGGACGACGAAATGTTCGCCCGCAAAGGGTTGGCGGGCTTGATTCCCTGGGAGCAATACGGCTTCGAGGTGGCGGGAGAGGCGGAGGACGGGGAAGAGGCGTTGGAGCTGATCGGCCGCCTGTCGCCGGACATTGTCGTCACCGATATCCGCATGCCCGTGCTCGACGGACTCGAGATGATCCGGGCGGCGCAGGAGCGCGGCTATCGCGACACGCACTTTATTATCATCAGCGGCTTCGGCGACTTCAAGTACGCGCAGCAGGCCGTACGCTTCGGCGTGCAGGACTATCTGCTGAAGCCGATCGACGAATATGAGCTTATCGCCTGCCTTGTCCGGATCGGCGAGCAGCTGAAGCGGGAGCAGGAGCGGACCGAGGCCGAGGACGCGCTGCGGCGCCCGTCGCTGTTCGAAGCGCTCGTGTCGGGACGCGCGGAGGCGCGCGAGCTGGACGCGGGCCGCCATACGCTGGGATGGCCGGCGGATTTGCAATTCCGCTATTATGCCGTCGAGCTGAACGACGCGCCGCCGGAGGAGGAGGCCGAGGCGGCGCTGCGCCGCGCCGGCGACGCGGCCCGCGCGCTCGCCCGCGCCGTGTCGGAGGCGGGCGCCGTGCCGCCTTGCTCCTGCGAGCCTTACGTTCACTTCAGGGACCGGTACGAGCTGGGCCTCCTCGTGCCGGGCACGGCCGATGCGCGCGAGGCGAAGGCGCTGGGCGAGCGCCTGGCGAGAGCGGCCGGCTGCGGCGACGGCACCGTGCCCCGCGTCTACGTCGGCGAGGCCGCGCCGGGCCTCCTGCGGGCCCGACAGTCCTTTTTGTCCGCGCAGGAGGCGCGCAGAGCGAAGTTCGCGAAGGCCGGGGAGACGGTCCTCCTGTTCGAAGAGCTGCGCGATGCCGAGACCGACGCCTGCCGCGAGATCGAGCCCGCGGTATACGCCGCGCTGCTCGAAGGGCTGGAGGAGCATGACGCGGGCGCGATGACGGACGCCCTGGACCGGATGCTCGCGGCGTTCCGCGAGCAGCGCTTTGCGCCGGACGCCGTCGCGGCGGCCGTATCCCGCGTCGTTTACGGGGCGACGGGCATCGTCCGCACGATGCAGGGCGACGACCGCAAGCTGAAAACGATGAATGCGGCGATCGGCTGGCAGGAAGCCCCTCGCTCGCTCGCGGGTCTGCGGCATCTGCTGCTGGCCTTCCTGA
Source organism: Cohnella sp. GCM10012308 (assembly GCF_042649185.1). Classification (NCBI taxonomy): domain Bacteria; kingdom Bacillati; phylum Bacillota; class Bacilli; order Caryophanales; family Paenibacillaceae; genus Cohnella; species Cohnella sp. GCM10012308. The sequence continues at coordinate 149,620 of NZ_JBHRYU010000013.1, read as the reverse complement.
CCGAATGCGCCGATTATATCTCGTCGCTGCGCGAATCGATCGGCAAGGGCGATATCGCCAAGATCAAGGCGTACATCGACCAGCATTTCCACGAGAATATCAGCTTGAAGAGCATCGCGCAGCGTTATTACATGAACGCGGTCTACCTCGGGCAGCTGTTCAAGAAAACGTACCGGGTCTACTTCAACGAATACGTGCTGCAGCTGCGCATTCAGGAGGCCAAGCGCCAGCTCCGCCAGACGGACAAAAAGGTGTACGAGATCGCGGCTAGCGTGGGCTTCTGCAATGCCGACTACTTCGTCACCCAATTCGAGAAGGTCGAACGGAAAACGCCGACCGCGTACAAAAATGCCATCGGCGAAAAGATCTGATTATCGGCGGTGCAGGGAATGCGAATGGGATTGCGACGGATTCGGAAGCGGGCCTTCAGCTTAAATAACGTCAGGCTCCGCAACAAAATGCTGATCGTCTACTTTTTGTCGGTGTTCATCCCGGTCGTGCTGACGAACGTTATTTTCTACAACATTACGACGAACAACGTCAAAAAGCAGAAGATGAGAGACATCTCGCTCGCCATCGAGCAGATCCGCAACGACTTCATGACGCAGGTCAACGTGGCCGTCGGCATCTCCGCGGTCATCTACGACGATGCGCTGCTGATCGAATATATGGACAAAAATTACGACGTGCCGTCGGATTACGTGTACAACTATCAAACCTACATTATCAGCATGCTTAATAAATATAGTCCCGTGTACGAGGCGATCCAGCGCATTACGCTGTATTCGGACAACGACACGCTTATCTATGGCGGGCAAGTCGAGCGAGTCACGGCAAGCACGAAAGAGCAGCCGTGGTACCGGCTCGTCCGCGATTCGGCGCTGTCGGCCCCGATCGTGCTGCGGACGACGTCCGACTATCCCGGCGCGACCGGCGACATGCTGAGCGTCGTCCGCAAGATTGCCGATACCGAGGCCGCGGAGCCATGGGAAAAGTACATGAAGATCGATCTCCATCCCGAAGCGATCAAGGAGATCTTCCATAACGTGACCCTGGAGGGAGATCTGTACCTGCTGCAGGGCAACGAGATTCAGTACACGACCAATCCGGAAGTCGACCTCGCGCAGACGGCGGATTTTGCCGCGACCCCGGTGTCCAAGGACACGATCGTCATCGACGAGGACTTCAAGGGCGTTCCCTATCTGTCCGACTGGCGGATCGTGGGCAGGTTCAAGGAATCGGCGGTGCTGGAGGAGGTGCGCAAGTCCAAAAACTTCGTGCTGTATCTGGCCATTCCCAACGTGCTGCTGCCGACGCTTATCATCATCTGGTTTTCCCGGTCGCTCAACGCGCGGCTGGTGCGCATCCTGAAGCATATGAAAAAGGTAAAAAACCATACGTTCGAGACGATCGCGCGGCAGGACGCCCAGGATGAGATCGGGCAGCTGACGGCCGAGTTCAACCGGATGACGCTGCAGATCAAGAGCCTCATCCACGACGTCTACATCGCGGACATTCAGAAGAAGGAGCTGCTCATCAAGCGCAACCAGTCGCAGCTGCACGCGCTGCAGAGCCAGATCAATCCGCATTTTCTGTTCAATTCGCTCGAGACGATACGCATGCGCAGCTTGATGAAAAAGGAAGAGGAGACGGCGCGCATCATTCACAGCATGGCCAAAATTTTCCGCAAGTCGCTCACCTGGGGCAAAGACTGGGTAACGATCCGGGACGAGCTCGATCTCGTCGCGTGCTTCCTCGACATCCAGAAGTACCGGTTCGGGGACAAGCTCGACTATCGGATCGAAGCCGACGAGTCGGTGCTGGGCCTCATGATTCCGAAGATGACGCTGCAGCCGCTCGTAGAGAACGCCAGCATTCACGGCATCGAAAAGCTGAAGGAGGGCGGACTGATCCGCATCGCGGTCGCGAAGACCGCCGAGGGACTTGTCTGCACCGTGCAGGATAACGGGGCGGGCATCCCGCCGGACAGGCTGGCGTCCATCTTAAGCGAGCTGGAGCAGAGCGATGAAATGGGGGAGAGCGTCGGCATCAAAAACGTTTATTATCGGCTGAAGCTGTATTACAAAGACAAATTCGGCTTCGAAGTGTCGAGCAAGGAGGGGGAGGGAACGACCTTCCGCCTCGTTGTCAGGGGAGAAGCGGAGGGCTGAACGCCAACCCGGCATCCGCCCGGCATCCTGCCATCCGCCCGGTTGAATAAAAAGGGACAGGCTCAACCAAAATAAGCCAGACTGTCATTCCAACCGCATAGAGGAGCAGATGAGTTGAGAAACAAATGGATGCTGGCGTTGGTTTTTGTTTTGGCGCTTGGTCTTGGTATGACGAACGGCAGCGGATCCGTTCAAGCGATGGCTGGCAAAAGCAAGAATACGGCTTGCTTGAGCCCCAAGATGGTGCAGCTGAAAACCGATATGCAAAAAGCGTGGATCGACCATACGATCTGGACGAGAAGCTACATCGTCAGCGCGCTGTCCAATCTGCCGGATCAGCAGGACGTGCTGGACCGGCTGCTGCGCAATCAGCAGGACATCGGCGATCTCATCAAGCCTTATTACGGGGAAGCCGCGGGGAACAAGCTGGCCGACCTGCTGAGAGAGCATATTCAGATCGCGGTCAAAATCGTAGCCGCCGCCAAAGCCGGCAATCAGGCGGACGTGACGAAGCTTGAGGCCGACTGGCATCGGAACGCCGACGACATCGCCAAGTTTCTGAGCGGGGCCAACCCGAATTGGTCGTTCAAGACGCTGCAGGACATGCTCTATACGCATCTTCAATTGATCACGGAGATTGTCCTCGACTGTCTCAAGGGAGATTGGAAGGGAGATATCGCCGCGACGGACAAGAACGAGATCCATATGATTCATCTCGCGGATATTTTGACCGAGGGCATCGTCAAGCAGTTTCCCGACAAGTTTTAGTCGAGCTCGGCAGTTAATGCGAAGAAGCAAGCTTTCTACAATCGTCCAAGGGGCGGCTATAGAAAGCTTTTTTTACGCCGCGCAACTTTTTTGCGAACGGACACGATTGTTGTGACCCGACACGTTTGTAGCCCCTGCGAAAAAACGTTTCTCTAGACCCACTCCATTTTCGCTTGCTAGTATGGATGGTATTGGAGAGGGAGCGAGGTACTACGGGAAAATGGATCAGCAGCAAAGGTACGATAATCTGAAGCTGGGGGAACGCGGCGCGATCATCAGCATCGTCGCTTATATCGTCCTCTCGGCTCTAAAATTAATCATCGGTTACGCCTCGGGTTCCGAAGCCCTAAGGGCGGACGGTATGAACAACGCGACCGATATCGTCGCGTCCATCGCCGTCCTGATCGGACTGCGGCTCGCGCAGAAGCCGGCGGACAAGGACCATCAATACGGACATTGGAAGTCGGAAACGATCGCGTCCCTCATTTCTTCCTTTATTATGGCGGCTGTCGGGCTGCAAGTCCTGTTCGCCGCCGTGTCGTCGGTCTTCAACGGAAGCGAGAAGGCGCCGGACCTCATCTCGGTATGGACGGGCCTGTTCTGTGCGGTCGTCATGTACTTCGTCTATCGGTATAACAAAAGGCTCGCGCTCCAGATCAACAGCCAAGCGGTCATGGCGGCGGCCAAGGACAATATCTCGGACGCGTTCGTGAGCGTGGGCACGGTCATCGGCATCGTCGGTTCGCAGTTCGGCCTGCCGTGGCTCGACCCGGTTACCGCCATCGTCGTCGGCCTCATCATCTGCAAGACGGCCTGGGATATTTTCCGCGACGCCTCCCATCATTTGTCCGACGGGTTCGACGAATCGACCATCGAATCCTTCAAGGAAGCGATCCTGGAGGTGGAGGGGGTCGAGGCCGTCAAAGACATCAAGGCGAGAAATTACGGCAGCAGCGCGGTCGTCGACGTCGTCGTGCTCGTCAACATGGAGCTGGACTTCGCGGAAGCGCACGAGATCGCGACGAGCGTGGAAAATAAATTGAAGAAGACCTCGGAGGTGTACGAGGTCCACGTTCACTACGAGCCGGTCGACGTGTCGGAAATGCTGTCTTAACCGGCTGCGGTCGTATGCTTTGCGCCATGGGGAGGGAGCGCCGTCCTAAGCTTGGCTCCAATCCTCCCATTGATCGGCGGACAGGTAACGCACGTTCGCCTTCACGTCGCGCCGGAACGCCGGATTATCGAACGCGGCCCCGCCCAGCAAAAACCGCAATTCCGGGCGATTCCGCGCGGTTTCTTCGATCCACGCCATCAGCTTCCCGGTATAGCGGGGGTCCGTAACGGAAGACGCGACGAACGATATTTTCTGACTTTCAATAATGCCTTCCAGCTCCATAAGCGGCGTGTCGGGACCGGCGTACAGGACGTTTACGCCCCGTTTGCGCAAAAAAAGGCTGAACGACAACAATCCGAGATGGTGGCGTTCTCCTTCCGGGCAAAACGCCAATACGACCGGCAGGCTTGGATTAACGGGAAACACGCGAAACAATGCCGACAATCTCCGCATGATCGTTTCCGAAGCGAAATGCTCCTGAACGACTTTAATTTTCCCCGCTTCCCACTCCGCGCCGATCCGATACAGAACGGGAACGATGATGCGCCGAAGCGTTTCCTCGACATCGTACAGGGCAAATGCCAGATCTATGGTCAGATCCGCTTGCGCGGCATTGAATTGCATGAGTTCGGCATACAGCTTATCGACCAGACCGTCGTACATCTGGCCGATTGCGGATGGCTCTGCGGCCTGTTCCACGGGGACAGAATCGCTCTGCTGCAGAAGCTTTACCGCTTCGCTGATTTTTAAGCCGTTTTTTTCGATTTGTTCTTTAAGAAAGCCTAGCCTGGCAAGATCCCCGTCGCTTAGCTGACGGTGTCCGCCGCTGCTTCGGCTCGGGGAGATAATCCCGTATCGATTCTCCCAGGCGCGAATGGTGACGACGGGGATGCCGAGAAGCTCGGATGCCCGCTTCATGCTATACATTGATCGTTCCTCCTCCTTGTAAATTATACAAAATCGATACAAGATGAGGAAGGCCGGGCGCTTGTCAAACCTCTATTTTTCGTCCCTTCCATTTTACGGAATGCAATACATGCGCCCTGAATAGGGAATAAACGTGCAAGACCGCGAAGAACGTAAACAGTAACGGATAAACGAAAAATAAGCTTTTCCGAAAGTTGCCGCATCTGCGGGCGAATCGCCAGGTTTGCAGCGCATATGCCGCATACAGGAGGGCGCTAAGCGCCATGGCGGCGGGATTCAAGGACGCAATCGAAGATACGAATGCGCCGGTGCTGATAAAAGCGCCGGATATCCAGAGAACGATCATCGACATGACGATCGGGTGGGTGGATTTCGAACCGACGGCAAAGCTTTTGCACCAGCCCTCTACGAGGGTTTTCAAACCCTCCGGGTACATGCGAAAATTGATGACGCCGCCCCCGCCCATGCATCGGACCGGCAGATTTTTATCCAAGAACGCCTGTCCCAGCGCCAGGTCGTCCAACACGGCTCCCAGGATTTTGTGATGGCCGCCCGACAAGAAATAATCGTCTTTATTGCATAAAATGCATGGACCGAAGGAGCCCGCGGTGTTAAACCGCGTCTTCCATAAGGTGAATACGTTCATGCCGACGATCACGATGACGTTAAAAATAGCCGATAAGTTTTCGTAAAAGCGATGCACGGTATGATAGGGCTGCAGGGATAATATCCCCCTGGCGCCTCTTTGCCGATAGGAGCCGAGCAGCTTCGTGAGGCTGTCGGCATCCGCGAGAGCGGTGTCCGCGTCCAGGAACAGCAGCCATTGTCCTCTCGCGTGCTGCGCACCGTGCCAACAGGCCGCGGATTTCCCCGACCCGGATTGTATCGCGTCGTTATGCAGTACGGTGGCGCCGAAGCTGTGGGCGATCGCCGCCGTCTCGTCGGTCGAATGATCGTCCACGACCAGCACTTCGAATGACTTGTAATGCTGCTCCTGCAACGAACGCAGCAGCGGAGCGATCCGGCCTGCTTCGTTGCGTGCGGGGATAACGATCGACAGCAACGGAAATAGTACAGGGCCGCCGGCCCTCGCAAGAACCGGCAGCGACCGAAACATCATGAATCCGACGAGCAGCGCCAGCAAACCGACGAGAAGATTGATCCCGACCGAAACAGGCAAAAAATTCCCTCCTCGTTTACTTTCCGGAATAATTGAATTGGATGCCTTGATCGTCCTGCATCAGTTCCTGCGCGGCGATTCTGGCGGATAACAGCACGATGGGGACGCCCGCGCCCGGATGCGTGCTGCTGCCGGTAAAGTACAGATTGTCGCAATGCTTGGCCTTGCTTTGCGGGCGCATATGGTTGCTTTGCGTCAAAATGGGCATCAGGCCGAAGGTGGAGCCGTTATAGGCGTTGAACCTCGATTCGAAGTCGCGCGGCGTGACGCAGGTTTCCGTGACGATCTCTTGTTCGATGTTCTCAAGGCCGCGAATCTTTTTTAAAGTATCGAGGATATAGGCCCGGTAATCCCGGATCGTTGCGTCGTTCCATTCATAATTGGCTGCCCCGAGATGGGATACCGGCATCAGAACGTATAAGCCGTCTTTTCCTTCAGGGGCCATAGATGCGTCCATTTTGGATGCCACGTATACGTAAAACGACCCGTTGGTCAGCTTATTTCCGGCAAAAATGTCATCCAGATTTTTTTTCAAATCCTCATTAAAAATAAAATTGTGGACGTGCTCGATTTCCTCGTATTTTTTGCTCATGCCCAAGTAGAGCAGAAAACAGGAGCAGGAATATTTCAATTTATCGACCTTTTTATCGCTGTATTTTCCTTTGGCGGCCCGGTCCTTCACCAGATTTTTGATGGCGTAAGGGAAGTCTGCGTTGCATAACACGAAGTCCGCGGAGATTTTTTGCCCGTCTGCGACAATGCCGGTCGTTTTGCGTCCCTGCACGCTTATTTCCTGCACTTGGCGGTTATAGTGAATGGTGCCGCCCAGTTCCTTAAAGAGCTTCTCCATCGCCCGAGCCATCGTATACATGCCGCCTTTGATAAACCATACGCCGTACATGAATTGAATCATCGGTATCATGGTGTAAAACGACGGACTTCGAAAAGGCGATATGCCGATGTACAGCGTCTGGAAGCTAATCAATTGCTTGAGCCGTTCGTTGCGGATATATTTGCTCATAAAACGGTCGGCCGTATCCAGCGTCTTCAGCTTCATCGCTTTTTTCAGCATGGAGAAGTTATAGAAATCGCGGGCTTTGCGGAACGGTCTTTGAATGATGTTGTGCTTGGCTACGATAAAACGTTTGTAAATTTCGTGCAGATAGAGGAAAAATCCCTCCATGTCCGCTTCGCTGACGCCTTCGATCGTCTTCGTCAATTGCGTAAGGTCGGAGGAGATGTCGAAGGGCTCGTCCGGCTTGTCGTTGTAGTACACCCGGTACATCGGATCCAATCGCTCCATGGGGATGTAATCGTCGGGGTTGCGGCCGCAGAGCTCGAAAATCTCCCTGTACAATTCCGGCATCATGACGATCGTCGGCCCCAAATCGAACGAATAGCCGTCCTTTTCGATGCGGTGCATTTTCCCGCCCGGCAGCGCTTCTTTCTCGTAAATTTCAACCTGGTATCCGGCATGCTGCAGCCGGATCGCGCTCGCAAGCCCGGCGACGCCGGCGCCAACGACCAGCACCTTCTTTTTCATGTGAACGACCCCGCTCCCTTTTTATTCGTCGCTAACGTTATGGCATCGATGCGCCCGCGATTGTATCGCTGCACCATAATAATGGGCAAGTTGAACGCCCCCGCATACAGAATCATGATCCACCCTACCCATACGGGGTTCCAGAGGAAAAATAAAGGGGCAGGCGCCATAGACAGCCAGTGGGTCAGCTCCGCGCGTTTGGTTTCCGCGGCGAATACGTTCAGATCGCTTATGCGGGTACCGTGCAAGCTTTTCTTGGCATAGCCTTTTCTCAGTATTGCAGTTCCGTCTATGATAAGGCCCTTCCACCGTTTGACGAAAAATAACTGCTGCCACCGCTTGCCTGATTTCTCCCACGACCAAAGCCGGAACCAGGCCTTGTCCTTCAGGAAATAAGACTGAGGGAGCTTCAGGCAAATGACGGAAATGCCGAGATGAAAAATGGCCCAGGCGAAGACGTCGATCAGAACGACCCACAGGTGAGGCAAGTTTACGAGCGGCACGGCAGTCCTCCTCAACCTCGTATTTTCCGCTACAGCAGCCACTTTCTAAACCTTCGGACGATAGACAGGTCCTGTTCCGAATAAGGCGGGAATTTATCGGATACATGGAGGTAACGATGGGCTTGGTAGTCGGTTTTGGCATAGCTGAAAGCTAATAAGCCGGCTTTGCCATGATAGCTGCCATGTCCGCTGCGTCCGATGCCGCCGAAGGCGACGCGGGGATTGGCGCCGTGATGGATGACCTGATTGACGCTGACGGTAGTAGACCGCATGTAAGCTTGGACCCGCTTGATCTGCTGCTTGTTGCGACTGAATAGATAGGCGACCAAGGCATCGCGCTGAATCGCTCCTTGCTCGAATAAGTCTCCCAGGTCGCGATAAGGGATGACAGGGAGAACGGGGCCGAAAATCTCCTCCTGCAAAATGGAGCTGCCGGGCGGAATGTCCGTTAATACAGTCGGGGCGATGTATAGATCTTCCGCATGGACGGCGCCTCCATACCGGCTGCTGCCTTGCTTGATGAGCCGCTGCAGCTTCTGGAAATGTCCGGCATGACAAATGCGGGCATAGTCTTTGCTCGCATGAGGCTTATCCCCGTAAAATTCGATTAACGCCGAACCTATTTCCGCAAGCGTTCTTTCATAGACCGATTCATGCACGAAAAGCGTGTCCGGCGCGATGCAGGTCTGGCCTGCATTAAGGAATTTGCCCCAGACGATCTCGCGAACGGCCTTGGGAGAATAACCCGACGCGTCCATGATGCAGGCATTTTTCCCTCCGAGCTCCATAACGACGGGGGTCAGCTGCGCCGCGGCCTGCTGCGATACGGCCTTGCCCGTCTCCCGGCTCCCCGTGAAAAATAGGAAATCGAAGGGGAGGGAGGTCAGCAGCCTGGACGTCTGCGCATCTCCCGTCACCACGGTCAGCACTTCGGGCGGAAACGTTTGGGCGACCGTCTTTTGCAGCAGCTCGCCTGTAGCCGGCGCGTATTCCGACGGTTTGATCACGCAGCGGTTACCCGCCGCAATCGCGCCGATGGCCGGCATCAAGGCGAGCTGCAGCGGATAATTCCAGGGACTGATAATCAGAACGCTGCCGTAAGGACTTCTATGGGTGCGGATCGTTTCCATATAGCCGAATTTAAACGCGCGGGAACGCGCGGGTTTCGTCCATTTATTCAACGACCCGCATACGTGCTCGATCTCGTTGAGCAGCAAGGCGATCTCAAAGGAATAGGCCTCGAAGGCGGGTCTTGGCATATCGGATACGAGCGCCGCTATAAATGCGGCTTCATGGTCCATCAGCATCCGCTTGAGCCGCAGCAGCGTGTCTTTGCGTTCTTCCACGGTAGGGACCGGGCGCATGCGCGCAGCTTCCTGCTGCTTTTCCAATAGAGCCTGCAGCGCGTCGCGTTCTTGACTATCCATCGCTGGCATCCCTTTGCACGATTTTGTCCCGTACCTGCTGACCGCTTAACGTAACCATAGGCATGCCGGCTCCCGGATTTACCGTGCCGCCGACGAAGTAGAGATTGTCGTACCGCGTGCTCTGCTTCGGATGCTTGAACCCTTTGTTCTTTTTGCGGTCGGACAAGGTGCCGTATATGGCCCCGCGGTCGGAGCCGTAGACCCGCTTGATATCCTCCGGCGTCCACATGTCTTTGGTCACGATATGGCTGCGCAGATCCTCCAATCCCATTTTTTCCAATTTGATGAGCACCCGCTCGGCAAAACGATCGTAGTCCTGCTGCGTAAAGGGCTTGTCCTGGATATGAGGGATATGGGGCAATACTTTTAAATTCTCGTAGCCTTCGCGCGTCTGCGCGGGGTCGGTTTTATTGACGTTTACGAGATAAATGACCGGATCGTCGGGCAGCTCATGGGTATGAAAGATGCGATCCATCTGCCGCTTCATGTTGTCCGCAAAGAAAAAGTTGTGATGGGCAAGCTGCGGGTACGACTTCTTCACGCCCAGGTGCAAGACAAGCCCCGAGCTTGCCGGTTCGTATTTCTTTTTGAGCTGTTGAACAAAGGGCTCCTCTTCCTGCAGCAGCTTCTCGTAGAACGGGATGACCTCCATGTTGGAGACGAAATAGTCCGCCGACAGCTCCGTTCCGTCTTCGAGCGATGCCCCGGTTATTTTGCCGTCCGTCTTCCGTAGCTGTACGATTCGCCGGCCGGTATGAATAGACACGCCCGTCTCTTCGGCCAGCCGTACCAATCCGCGAGCGAGCAGGTGCATGCCGCCGGGAACGTACCATAGGCCCTGCTCATGCTGCATGTAGACCATCATGTTCAATACGGCCGGCGCATCGTAAGGAGAGGAGCCGACATACTTGATAAAATAAGAGAGCATGTCCCGCAGGTCCCGGTTGCTTATCCGTTTGGCAATGGACTTATGTACCGTGGAAAACAGATCGAAGCCCGTCAAGGCGCTCAAAACGCCGTTGTACCGCGCGATATCCTTCGTATTGTCGGCGCCGTGCTTAAAATATCCTTGCTCCGTCAGCGCGTACAGCTTTTTGGCGTATCGGAGCAAGTTCTCGTACTCGCGCATATCCCGCTCGTTCAGGGAGGGATTTTCCGATTTCATATCCGCCAGATTTTCGAAGAGATCGATCCGGTTGCCGTTCGGGAAGAAGGAGCGCCACTGGTGGTTCAGCTTGACGGTGGGGACGTAATCTTCCATCCGCTTGCCGCTCGCGGCAAACATTTTTTCAAAGATGTGCGGCATCGTCAAAATGGAGGGACCCAGATCGAAGCCGAAGCCATCCTGCTCGAGCCGATTCAGCTTGCCGCCGATGTGACTGTTTTGTTCGTATAAAGCAACGTCATAGCCGCTCTGCCTTAAGGAGATCGCCGCGGACAGGCCGCCAAGTCCGCCGCCGATTACGAGTACGCTTTTCTTTTTCAATCGTCACACACACCTTTCCGCCATTGAGGAACCGTTGACAATCGACGCGCTGATTTTGGCTATTGCTTCCTTCGCCACATAGTTGCGCTTGGAGAAGCAGTCGTATTCGTTGTTTCTTACGGCATCCAATATCGCTCTGTACAGGCCGACGGACAAAGCGAGAGGCATCTTGCTGTCGGCATCGTACAAGTCCAGACTGCCGTGAATCTGGTCGTACAATCCTTCGGCCCGCTGGGCCAGACTCTCCCATAGTTGAACGAAATTTTCGTTAATCAGGCCCTGCCGCAAATCCGCCGGGGTATAACGGAAGCGCTCCAGTTCTTCCTCGGGCAAATAGATGCGCTGCTTCTGGTGGAGGTCTTCGCCGACGTCGCGCAGGATATTCGTTATTTGCATGGCAATGCCCAGCTTGATTGCTGACGGGCGGAGGTCGGCGGCGGCATTGGAAGCGAGCACGGGCAGCAGCATCAAACCGACCGAGCCCGCAACATAGTAGCTGTAGCGCTCAAGCGCATGCATGTTCTTCGGGCTGGAAAACGACAAATCCATGAACTGTCCGGTCAGTTGGTCGTAAAAGGGCCCGATGTCCATCTCGTATTCGGAAAAGACATGCCTGAGCGCGCGCCACAGGGGACGATCCGCTTCCGAACGATCCCTGAATAAATCGAGCTCTTTTTTTAGCTGCCGCAACGAAGCGAGTTTCTGCTCCGGGCGCCGGTTGGAATCGGCGCATTCGTCCGCCGTTCTGCAGAACGCGTAAATGGCGTAGACCGCGTTCGCTTTTTGCGGCGGAAGCTGCGAAAAGGCGTAATAAAAGCTTTTGGAATGCCTCTTGATAATGGCTTCACAATAAACGAAATCCGCTTGCAATTGCTCCGTGTCCATAAAGGCCTCCTTCTGACTCTACGATTACCCCGGCAATCTTACGGTCTGCGAATTCGGCGGAACGCAGCGGCTTCATTCGTTCTTCACTAGGCGTTTGGTTTCTCCAAGCTCCCGAATATTGGCGGCGCCGATCCCGAACATGGCAAGCCGCAGCTCCAGCTCAGCTTGCTCGAACACGCGGTCAAGCCTCTCCCCGGAGTCATGGGCCGCTTCGAGCAAGCTGCGTCCGAGTCCGGCAAGGTTCGCCCCCAGGGCCAATGCTTTGGCTGCCTGAAGTCCGTTGGCGATGCCCCCGCTGCCGATTAATAACATGCCCGGTAAAACGGAGCGCACTTCCTGAATGCATTCGGCCGTCGGAAGCCCCCACTGCGAGAATGCTTCCGCGGCGGCTTTTTTGACCGGATCCGGGGAACGCAGCTTTTCGACCTGGCTCCAGGAGGTGCCTCCGGCGCCTGCGACGTCAATAAACCGAACGCCTGCGTCATACAGCCTCCGGGCCGTGTCCCCGTCGATGCCCCAGCCTACTTCCTTCACGCCTACGGGGACATTCAGCGAACGGCATACCTTCTCGATTTGCCGCAGCAGTCCGCTAAAGTCCGTATTGCCGCCCGACTGAATCGCTTCCTGCAGGGAATTAAGATGAAGGACAAGGCCGTCGGCCTCCGCAATACCGATCGCTTGGCTGCACTTCTCGGCATTGAAGCCATAGTTAAGCTGCACGGCCCCAATGTTGGCGATGAGGGGAATATCCGGCGCCAGCCGCCGGACGCGGAAGGACATCGCCGCTTCGGGATTTTCAATTGCCGCCCGCAGCGATCCTAGTCCCATCGCCCATCCCCTCGCCTGGGCAACCGTTGCCAGCCGACGGTTGATCTCGCCTGCTCTTGGCGTTCCTCCCGTCATGGAACTGACCAGAAAAGGCGCCTTCAGCGTCCGGCCCAAAAAACGCGCCGATGTATCGATCGAAGCAAAGTTCAACTCGGGCAGGGCATTGTGCCGGAATCGGTAACGGTCCAGGCCCGTCCCGGCGTCTAATCCTTGTACATCCGCATGCAAGCACAAATCCAGATGCTCGTCTTTTCGCCGGATCGTAGCCGTGCTTAACGCATTGTTTACGGGATCGCTCGTCATTCGGAATGATCCTCCTTGATTCATCACTGGGGGTGCGACGCGGGCTCGACAGATCGATATCAAATATTGTGTATAGATATTGTATAGATTATTGATTAGATAATAGCCGATTTTGTATAGGTTGTCCAACGCTTGGCCGGAAAGCGCTTTGTTAATAGCATTTATGTCCCAAAATTCCATATCCTAAATATCCAAAGTAGGATCTTTAGTTTATCCGGTAAACAAACTCGCGAGAACGTTTTATAATGAAAGTGCTTACAAAAACAATGGATCGTCAGGGAAGGGGATCGAACGCAGTGGCAAAAAAACTGTGGACAGCCGGCATGGCTGCCGCCTTGGCCGTATCGATGACCGCATGCTCGAGCGGCAACAATAACGGCAACGCGTCCTCCGCCGCGCCCGCCGGCAGTTCGTCGGCGCCGGCGAGCGGATCGGCCTCGGCCTCGGCAACGGCATCTGCATCAGAGAAGCCGCTCGACAAGGTTACGTTCAGTTTCTTTAATGGCGTGGCAGGCGAGAAGGATCTGAACACCAACGAGACGACGATCGGCAAGATGCTCGAGGATCAGACGGGCGTAAACTTCAAGATCGAGCATCTGGTCGGAGACCTGAATACGAAGATCGGCACGATGATCGCTTCCGACCAATATCCGGACGTCATCATACCCGACGCGGCGATCGAGGAAGTGCTGAAGGCGGGCGCGTTTATCCCGCTCGACGATCTCATCGAGCAGTACGGCCCGAACATCAAGCGCGTCTACGGCCCGTACTTCGAGCGCATGCGGGCGGACTACGGCGGCAAGATCTACTTCCTGCCCTTCGGACCGCAGGTCGGCGAGTACGTGGCGGATCCCAACATCAACCAGGGCGCGTTCTGGGTACAGCGCCGCGTGCTCAAGGAAGCGGGCTATCCGAAGATCAAGACGCTGGACGAATACGTCAAGCTTGTCGAGGACTATGTCGCCAAGCACAAGGACGAGAATCTGACAGGCATGATCACGCTGACGCACGACTGGCGGTTTTTCGCGACCTCCAATCCGCCGATGCACCTCGCCGGCTTCCCGAACGACGGCAACGTCATGGTCGACATCCATACGAACGAAGCCAAGACGTACGCCGGCTCGGAGAACGAGAAGCGCTGGCTCAAGACGCTTAACGATCTGAACGGCAAAAATCTGTTCGACAAAGCCTCCTTCGTCGATAACTACGATCAATACATCGCCAAGCTGACCTCGCACAAGGTCGTAGGCTTCTTCGATTACGGCTGGCAGATCGGCAACGCGATGAACGTGCTGAAGGACGCGGCGAGAAAGGATCAGGCGCAGGACGACTTCGTCTACTTCCCGCTGCCGGTGACGTTCGACGGCACGCACGACCAGTACCTGGATCCGCCGGGATGGACCAGCAACCGCGGCGCCGGCATCACCAAGAGCGCCAAGGATCCCGCCCGCATTATCCAATATTGGGACAACCTGCTGACGGACGACAATCAGGTGCTCAAGAGCTGGGGCATTAAAGGCGAGACCTACGAAGTGGACGACAAGGGCCGCTTCTACCGGACGGCAGAGCAGATTGCAAAGCTCGACGACGCGTTTAACGAAAAGTTCGGCTTCAAGACGTACGATTGGGATTGGCCGCAGTACGGCACTTCGTCCACGCTTGCGGACGGCAACGCGGTGGCGCCGGGCTTCCAGCCGGAAGTGTTCCAGCTCAGCCTGACCGAAGGCGACAAGACGATCCTGGACAAGTACGGCGTGCAGACCTATGCGCAGATGTTCGACAAGCCCGAAGACCGTCCGTGGTTCCCGGCCTGGAGTATCCCCAAGGAGCAGGGATCGCCGCAGCAAATCTGGGAGACCAAGAAGGACGATCTGCTTAAGAAATACTACGCCAAGCTCGTGCTCGCGAAGCCGGCGGACTTTGAAGGCGTATGGTCCGATTATATGAAGGAATTCGGCAAGCTCGATACGGCCGGCTACGAAAAGTGGTATACGGAGCAGATCAAGAAAATCGTGGAAGTCGCCAAGTAAAGAAAGGTTTTCGATAGAAGGGCTAAGCCGGCTTAACGCGCTGCTTCGTGCTGAGGGCCGGCTTTCCTTTCTATTCTTTAGCCCGACGGAAGGAGCAAGAACGATGGAAAACAACACCGCGCTGCCAACGTCGCCGTCGACGTCGAAGCCAGAGCCGGGTGGGCTGAAGCTGTTCGTCAAAAAACTCGTATCCCAGCGCATGCTGGTTCTGATGTCCGTCCCCTTTGTCATCTGGCTGTTCGTTTTCAAATACGTACCGGTATGGGGATGGACGATCGCGTTCCAGGATTATCAGCCTTCGCTGGCCTTCAAAGACCAGCAGTGGGTCGGCTTTTCGCATTTCCGGTCGCTTTTCTCGGAGGACCGCTTTCTGATCGCCCTGCGCAATACGCTCGCGATGAGCGGCATCAATCTCGTGCTCGGTTTCGTAACGGCCGTGTCTCTCGCCTTGCTCTTGAACGAGGTCCGCAAGGTCGCGTTCAAGCGCGTCGTGCAGACCGTCAGCTATTTGCCTCACTTCATCTCCTGGGTCGTCGCCGCGGGCATCATCCAGACGATGCTGGCGCCGGACGGCGTCGTCAATGAACTGCTCAAGATGTTCGGCGTGATCGAGAAGGGGCAGGAATACCTGTTCCTCGGCAAGGCGGAATGGTTCTGGGGCATCTTCGGCGCCAGCTCCGTGTGGAAGGACGTAGGTTGGAATACGATCGTCTATCTGGCCGCCATCAGCTCCATCGATCCCGCGCAGTACGAGGCGGCGGAGATGGACGGCGCGGGCCGCCTGAGACGGATGTGGTATATCACGCTGCCGGGCATCAAACCGGTCATTATCGTGCTGCTCATCATGAACATCGGCTATTTGCTGGAATCGGGATTCGAGCCGCAGTACCTGCTCGGCAACGGTATGAACGTCGATTATTCCGAGAACATTGACATATTCGTGCTCAAGTACGGCCTTCAGCAGTTCAACTTCCCGCTCGCGACCGCGGCAGGCATGTTCAAGACGGTCGTCAGCTTCATCCTGCTGTTCTCGGCCAACCATATCGCCAAGCGATTGGGACAAGACAGACTGTTCTAAAAAGGAGATGGTCCCTATGGCGAACGCGATGGCGAAGTCGCGGCGGGCCCGCGGCTCGCGACGGCATTCCTCGGTCGGCGACCGGGTGTTCGATACTTTGAACTACGTTTTTCTCACCTTGCTCATGATCGTGACGCTGTACCCGTTCCTCAACACGCTCGCCGTGTCGCTCAACGCCGCCAGCGATTCGATCAAGGGCGGCATCCATCTGTGGCCCCGCCAGTTTTCCGGCGAGAACTACAGATTCGTCTTCGGCGAAGCGACGATCTACAACGCGACGCTGATCTCGGTGCTGCGCACCGTCATCGGCACGATCGTCACGGTGTTCGCGTCCGCGATGGTCGCCTATACGATCAGCCGCCAGGAGTACGTGCTGCGCAAGGTCGTCACGGTCGCCTTTATCATCACGATGTACATTAACGGCGGCCTGATCCCGAACTATCTGCTCATCCGGGATCTGGGACTGATCAACAGCTTCTGGGTGTACATCCTGCCGGGCATTATCGGCGTATTCAACTTGATCATCATCCGTTCCTTTATCGAGCAGCTGCCGGAGAGCATCATGGAGTCGGCGCGGATCGACGGCGCGGGGGACTTCCGGACGTTCATTAACATCGTGCTGCCGCTGTGTCTGCCCGTACTGGCGACGGTGGCGCTGTTCACGGCGGTGTACCAGTGGAATTCGTGGTTCGACGTGTTCCTGTACAACTCCTCCAACGTCAAGCTAAGCACGCTGCAGTACGAGCTGCAGAAAATTTTGCAAAACTCGAACACGACCTCCAGCGCGGAGTCGGCGTTCGCGAATTCGTCGGCGGGCGCTTCGATCAAGGTGTCCCCGCTCTCGATCCGCGCGACGATGACGATTGTGGCGGCCGTCCCGATGATCGTCGTGTACCCGTTTCTGCAGAAGTACTTCGTGAAAGGCATGACGGTAGGCGGCGTGAAGGGATAAGGAAATGAGACAGGCGCGATGGAGAAACGCGTGATGGGTAATGGCGCGATGGAGAACGGCGTGATGGAGAAAGGCGTGATGGAGAAAGGCGAGGTGCCTTCGGCACCGGCGAGGGCGGCGAGCGCAGTGCACGGCGGAGATGGGTCAGTCGGAAAAGGGGGAGACAGCGCGATGAATGGCGGAACGGGTGCTTTTGGCACCGGGCAGTATCCGAACCTGCTTGAACGGTACGGCTATGCGCCGGAGGAGATCGAGGCCAGACTGGCGGATGCGTGGCGGCGGCTGTTCGGCGACGACGAGCGTACCCGGATCTATTATCCGTCCGGCGACGATACGGGTTATATGCTGGATACCGGCAATCTCGACGTGCGGACGGAGGGTATGTCCTACGGCATGATGATGGCCGTGCAGATGGACGACAAGGCGCTGTTCGACCGGCTGTGGCGCTGGACGTGGACGTACATGCATATGAAGGACGGCGTGCATGCGGGTTACTTCGCATGGTCGTGCGCGCCCGACGGGACGCGGAATTCGTCGGGACCAGCGCCGGACGGCGAGGAGTACTTCGCGCTGGCCCTGTTCTTCGCTTCGCACCGATGGGGCGAAGGCGAGCCGCCGCTGGATTATGCGGCCAAGGCGAGGGATATTTTGCGGGCCTGCCTGCACAACGGCGAGCAGGGGCCGGGTTATCCGATGTGGAACCGGGACAACCGGCTCATCAAGTTCGTCCCGGAGTGCGCGTACAGCGACCCTTCGTATCATTTGCCGCATTTTTACGAGCTGTTCGCGTTGTGGGCGGACGAGGCGGACCGGCTGTTCTGGCGTGAAGCGGCCGCGGCGAGCCGGGCGTATCTGCCGCTCGCCTGCCATCCCGAGACGGGACTGGCGCCGGAATACGCCTACTACGACGGCACGCCGAACGATGAGCGCGGCTACGGGCATTTCTACAGCGACTCGTACCGGGTCGCCGCCAATGTAGGCCTCGAAGCGGCCTGGTTCGGCGCAACGCCGTGGATGACGCGCGAAGCGGAGGCGATCCTGCGCTTCTTCGCGGACAAGGACCCGGCCGACTACCGGCGCTACCGGATCGACGGCACGCCGTTCGAGGAAACGGCGCTGCACCCGGTCGGCCTGATCGCGTCCAACGCGTGCGCGGCGCTCGCCGCGCCGGACAGCCCGCATGCGCGCGAGGCCGTCGCGCTGTTCTGGCGGACGCCGGTGCGCGAGGGCGAGCGGCGCTATTACGACAATTGCCTGTACATGTTCGCATTGCTGGCACTGAGCGGGCGGTACCGGATCTGGATGCCTGCGGCCTAGGCGCGGCGGTCGGCAGGGTGCTTGAAGTAAGCGGTTAGAACAGGAGTCTCTGTTGCAGGAGACTCTTTTTATTTGCACGGAAGGGGCGCATGAATAATGATCGCCGGAAAAGCCGGACATGAGGCGTATGAGCAAGCATGGTTGGGTTACAGGCGGTTGGAGGACGAGGCGCTGCGAGCCCGGTATGCGGCGGTATGCGGCAGGTTGATCGTGGTCGGCGAAGGCGATGGGCTGGCTTCGGCGCGGCTGGAGCTGCGTCGCGCGATCAAGGGCTTGCTGGGCTGCGAGCCGGTCGACTTGTCGGCGGAGGCCGAAGCCGGCGTCGGAGATGAAGGGGCGGTAGGGCCGGCCATTGTCGTCGGACTGGCGGATGCGCTACGTGACATATGGGTTAAATCGGCGTCGGGTGCGGCGAGTACGCAGGCAGGAGCAGGAGCAGGAGCGACGGAAATGTCCGACATCGGCTCGTTCGGCGATGAGGACTATGCGATCCGATCCGGCAAGGACGGCAGCGTTTATCTGCTCGGAGGCGGCGCGAAAGGCGTCCTGTACGCAGCATTCGGGTTCATCCGCCTTATGCAGACGGGCGGCGACATTCGCGGCCTCCAAACGGTAGAGCGGCCCGCTTATCCGCTGCGGATGATCGACCATTGGGACAATGCGGACGGTTCCGTCGAACGGGGCTATGCGGGCGGGAGTTTGTTTTTTAATGATGGACGGCTGGGCGAACGGATGGACAGAATTCGCGATTACGCGCGTCTTACGGCTTCAATCGGCATTAATGCGGTGGCCGTCAACAACGTCAACGTTCACGCCGAAGAGACGCGGCTGCTGGCGCCCGAACGACTGGACGACGTGGCGCGGGTGGCCGACGTCCTGCGCGAGTACGGGATCGCGCTTTATCTGAGCGTCAACTTCGCCGCGCCGATCGAGCTCGGCGGGCTCGTTACGGCCGATCCGCTGGACCCGGCCGTCGCGGCCTGGTGGCGCGATACGACGGATGAGGTGTGCCGGCGCATCCCGGGCTTCGGCGGTTACGTCGTCAAGGCAGATTCGGAGCATCGGCCGGGACCGTTCACTTACGGGCGGGATCATGCGGACGGCGCCAATATGCTGGCGAACGCGCTCGCCCCGCATGGCGGCACGGTCATCTGGCGCTGTTTCGTGTACGATTGCAAGCAGGATTGGCGGGACCGGCGGACCGACCGCGCGCGCGCCGCGTACGACCACTTCATGCCGCTCGACGGCGCGTTCCGTGACAATGTCGTGCTGCAGATCAAGCACGGACCGATGGACTTTCAGGTCCGGGAGCCCGTCTCGCCGCTGCTGCTCGGCCTCCGGCGCACGCAGATTGCGCTGGAGCTTCAGATTACGCAGGAGTACACGGGACAGCAGCGTCATCTTTGCTACCTCCTTCCGATGTGGAAGGAGGTGCTGGACTTCGATGGCGGCGACGGCCGCACGGTGGCGGATGCGGCGGGCGGGCTTAAGCGCGAGGCCGGCTTGGAGACGCGAGGCGGAGGGGCGGATGAGCGGGGAGAGTGGCGCGGCGGCCTGGCTGCCGTAGCCAATGTCGGCACCGACCCCAATTGGACCGGCCATCTGCTCGCGCAGGCGAACTGGTACGGCTTCGGCCGTCTCGCCTGGAACCCGTCGGCTTCGGCTGAAGCCATCGGACGAGAGTGGATCCGAATGGCGTTGGGGCTGGACCCGACCGTCGAGGAGACCGTCATCCGGATGCTGATGGACTCGCACGCCATTTACGAATCGTACACGGCGCCGCTTGGCGTCGGCTGGATGGTCAATCCGAACCATCATTTTGGGCCGAACGTCGACGGGTACGAATACAGCCCCTGGGGCACGTACCATTACGCGGACCGGTACGGCATCGGCGTGGACCGGAGCGTCGCGACCGGAACCGGCTATGCGGGACAGTATCCCGCTTCTGCCGCGGCCATGTACGAATCTCCGCAGACATGTCCGGACGAGCTGCTGCTCTTTTTTCGCCATGTTTCCTACGACATGCGCCTCAAGAGCGGCAAAACGGTCATTCAACACATTTACGATACGCGCTTCGAGGGCGCCGAGCGGGCGGCCGGACTGCTGACATCCTGGGACAGCATCGCAGACCGGCTCCCCGCGCGCGTCTACGTGGAAGTCCGCGAGCGTCTCGCCTGCCAAGCCGAGCATGCGCAGGAATGGCGGGACCAGCTCAACAGCTACTTTTACCGCAAATCCGGCATTCCGGACGCTCGCGGCCGGACGATTTATTGAACTTGCCGCAGCAAGGAAGCGGCTGGTTTGTATTTAAGTGACGATTCGCGTAAAGGCGAGAATCTTTATTTTTTATAGTAAATCCCATAGTTTGCCGGGTACGACCCTGCTGGCGGAAATTGCATAATGAAGAAACGCAAGCGACTATGAAGCGCTTACATTGCGTGGCCGGTTTTCCTCGTTGATGCTGCCGGCCGTGCATGTACCGCTTGCGAATCCAGAACAACGTTCAAGGGGGAATGCCTGGATGTGGAAAATAAGAGTCAAGCCCGTACTCGCCTTGCTGCTCGGCATCGCGATCGCGGTGCCGACTGGCTTGGGCGCAGGCCAAGCGGCCGCGGCCGCCGTGGGAGACACGGTGATGAGCGCCGGCTTCGATACGGGCACGGACGGCTGGTTCAAGCGCGGGACAGAGACCGTCGCGCAGTCGACGGCGGCCGCGCAGAGCGGAGCGGGCAGCCTGCTCGCGACCGGCCGCTCGGCGATGTGGAACGGGCCGGGCGTCAACGCGAACGCGCTCGTGCCTGGCGCGACGTACGACTTTTCCATCTACGCCAAGCTAAAGGAGGATACGCCGGTAGGATCGGCGACGGTCGAGCTGACGATTAACCAGCAGGGACTGCCCCAAGGCGACGCCGGCGCCTATGCCAAGATCGACGCCAAGCCGGTTACGGCTGCCGATTGGGTGCCGCTTCAGGGCCGGTTGACGGTCGACGCGCGCGCCTCCGGCTACCAGGTATACGTGCAGTCTACAGACAGCGCGACGGTCGATTATTATGTGGACACTTTTGCGGTCAAGCTTGTGTCGCTGCCGGTCGGGGAGCCGGCGCCGTCGGCGAAGATCCCCGTCGTTCTATACCACAAGGTGAACGCGATCGCCGAATCGGGCAACGATTACCAGACGACGCTCGACCTTTTCAAAAAGCAGATGAAGTACCTGTCTGACAACGGCTATACGACGCTGTCCGCGCAGCAGTACGAGGAGATGATCCGCGGCGACCTGGCGCCCCCGGAGCGGCCCGTCCTGCTGACCTTCGACGATGGCACGCCCGATTTTTATAGCAATGCATGGCCTGTCCTGAAGCAGTACGGCATGAAGGCGACGCTCTTCATCGTGGCCGATTGGATCGGCGAAGGCAAATACGGGATGACGAACGCGCAATTGGCCGCGCTCGCGGCGGATTCCAATCTCGACCTGGAAAACCACACGAAGACGCACGGCGATCTGACCAAAATGGACAAAGCGGCTGCGCAGGCCGATATCGCGGCAGGAGGCGCGTTTCTGGAGAGCCTGACGGGCGAAAAGCCGCGTATGCTCGCTTATCCGAACGGCGCCTACAACGCGGACGTCGCTCAGGCGGCGGCAGCCGAGGGTATCGAGCTGGCGTTCAAGGTGGGCGACGGCATCACGCGGCCGTCAGACGACAAGCTCGCGCTTGGACGCGAGATGGTGCTGGCGGGCGACACGCTCGCGACGTTCGCGGCCAAGATCGGCGGACCGACGCCGCCGGCGGAGCCTGGACCGGTATCGGGCACCGTCGTGCTGTCCCAGAGCTTCGAGGACGGGCAGCAGGGCGGCTGGGAAAATCTGAGCTGGGGCGGGACCGGGACGATTGGCGTGTCCGCGGATACGGCATCGGACGGGACGCATGCGCTCAAGTTCAGCGGCCGCGGCTCGCGGGCCAGCAGCCCGACGCTGAACCTGACGAGCCTTATGCAGTCCGGGCGTACGTACGACCTGTCGCTGAAGGTGAAGCTGGGCGAGGGAACCGATACGCTGCATCTCGCGTCCAAGGTCGCATCGCCGCTGTTGGATAATCAGTATCCGTGGCTTGCGGGGGACCGGGAGGTAAGCGCCGAAGGCTGGACGACTTTTGAGGTGAAAAGCTTCGAAGTGCCGGCGAATACGTCGGAGCTGCGCATCTGGATCGAATCGGCGACCGGTTCGACGTCCGTGGCGGATTTCTATATCGACGAGGTTGTTCTCAAAGACGTCACGCCCGGCGAGGGCGAGCCTGGTGAAGGCGAGCTCGATCAGAGCGGCGTGCTGGCCGACTTCGAGGACGGTCAAGGCGACTGGGTGCGCCGGTTCGGCGACGGAAATATCGCCGCGACCGATGCGGTCAACCATACGGAAGGCGGCTCGCGCAGCCTGCTCACGACCGTCTCCCAACAGTACGACGGCCCGCTGCTGGACGTTATGGGCAAGATGCACAAGGGCTATAAATATAACTTGTCTGCCTGGGTGCGCATGGCGCCGGGGCAGTCTCCGACGGCGCTGCGGATCTCCGTGCAGTCCGGCGACAGCGCGTTCACGAACGTCTCCGCTAACGCAAGCGTGACCGCGGATGGCTGGACGCAGCTGAGCGGCACGTTTACGGTGGCTACGACGCCGTCCGTGCTGCGGGCTTACGTAGAGGCAGCCGACAATATCGGCGGCGAACGTTCGTTTTACCTCGACGACTTTGCGCTGGCCTACGTCGGGCCGGTGGCCGGACCGCTGCCGATCCAGACGGATATCGACGCGCTGAAGAACGTGTACGCAGATTCGTTCAAGATCGGCGCGGCGGTGGAGCCGGCGCAGATCGAGGGCGACGCCAAGGCGCTGGTCGATTTCCACTACAGCTCGATCGTGGCCGAGAACTCCACGAAGCCCGCATCGTTGAACCCGTCCGAGGGCGTTTGGAACTGGACTTCGGCGGACAAGATCGCGCTGTATGCCAAGGATCACGGCCTGGACTTCCGCTTGCATACGCTCGCCTGGCATTCGCAGGCCGCCGAGTGGATGTTCAAGGACGAGGCGGGCCAACCGCTGGCCGCGACCCCGGAGAACAAGACGCTCGTGTTAAACCGGCTGACGACCTATATCGAGACGGTAGCGCGGCATTTCAAAGCGCTCGGCGTTCAGATCCAGTCCGTCGACGTGGTCAACGAAGTGATCGACGAAGGCCAGCCGGACGGCATGCGGCGGAGCGAGTGGTTACGGCTGACCGGCACGGATTTTATCAAGACGGCGTTTACCGTCGCGCGCCGCGAGCTTCCGGACGCCAAGCTGTACATCAACGATTACAACACGCACGATCCAAAAAAACGGGACTTTCTCTACAGTCTGGCGACGACGCTGAGAGCTGAAGGCGTTCCGATCGACGGCGTCGGGCATCAGACGCACATTAACATCAGCGGGCCGTCAGTCCAGCAGATTTCCGATTCGATCCGCAAGTTCGCCGAAGCCGGCTTCGACAACCAGCTGACCGAGTTGGACGTATCGGTGTACACGAACAACAGCACGAGTTACGAGCCGATTCCGGAGGATATTCTGGTCAAGCAGGGCTACCGTTTCAAGGAGCTTTTCAAGGAGCTGGTCCGGCTCGACGAGGCGGGCAAGGTCGCGGGCAATCCCGAAGGGTGGATCAGCAACGTAACGCTGTGGGGCGTCGCGGACGACTATACGTGGCTGCATAATCGCGGTACGACCCGTCAGGACGCGCCTTTCCCGTTCGATAAGCGGCACCAGGCCAAGTATGCCTACTGGGGCATGATCGAAGCGGTGAAAACGCTGAATCCGTCCAAGCTGCCGCTCACGGCAAAAGCCGCGAACACGGCGCAGGGCTCGCCGGCGAACGCCGCGGATCAAGCGTGGCAGACCGTTCCGGCGATGTATACGGAGAGCCTCGGTACGCTGGACGCCGAGGTGAAGACGCTATGGGACGCGCAGCAACTGTACGTTCGCGTTGCGGTCCGGGACCTTACCGGTACGCCGACGGATCAGGTCGAGCTGTTCGTCGACGACGGCCGCATCCGCAAGCTAGTCTTCCCGCGCGGTCATTCGTCCATCGTGGAGACTGCTGACGGATACGTGCTGGAGACGGCGATTCCAGTGGATGGAGCGCTTGGTAAACAGGTGAAATTCGACGTGCGAGTGACCGACAAGGGGATTAACGACGGTACGGAGCAGGGCGGCAACGGGGTGATCGTCTCCTGGAGCGATCCGCGCAGCTCGCAGGACGGCGACAGCCTGGGCTACGGCGTGCTGACGTATATCGAGGCCACCCGGATCGGCACGGCGCTGCGCGGCACGCCCGTCATCGACGGCGAACCCGACGGCATCTGGTCCGCGGCGCCCGCCTACCGGACGGACGTCGTCGTCGAGCAGCATGGCGGCGCGGCCGCGAAGGCCGAGTTCCGCACGCTGTGGGATGCGCAGTACTTGTACGTTTACGCGGTCGTGACTGACGCTCAGCTGAGCGATGTCATCGCGAACGCCTGGGAACAGGATTCGCTGGAGATTTTCGTCGATCAAAATAATGGCAAGACGGCTGCATACGAAGATGACGACGGTCAGTATCGCATCAGCTATAAAAATGCGAAAACGGTCGGCGGGCATGCGAGAGACGACAACTATATCTCTGCCACGAAGCTTGTAGAGGGTGGGTATGCCGTGGAGGCTGCGATCGCCCTTGATACGATATCGCCTGCCACAGGCACGTTGATCGGCTTCGATCTGCAGGTCAATAACGATCAGGACGGCGGGACGCGGGACAGCGTATTCACCTGGAACGACCCGACCGGACAGTCCTACGCGAACACCTCCAGATTCGGCGTCTTGAAGCTCGCGGAGACCGCCGGGCCCAAGCCGGATGACGGTACGAACGGACCGGTGACGGGGACGAATCCGGGAACGCAGACCGGCGCCGATCCGATCGCCGTGACGACGGATGCCAAAGGCAATGCGACGGCGAGCGTAGGCGCGGCGGCATTTGCGGAAGCGCTGAAGGACGTGAAGGAAGGACGCATCGCTTTCAACGTTCGAATGCCAGCCGGCACGAAGAGCATGGCCGTCCAATTGCCGCTTGCACAGGTGAAATCCGCGGACGAGGCAGGCGTGCGAGAAATTCGGATAAACACGGGACTTGCCAACTTTACGCTGCCGCTCTCGTTGTTGGAAGAAGCGGGCCTCGCAGGGGACGTCGAACTGAGCGTGAGTCTGAAGGATGCCGCCGCGCTGTCCGGGGAAGTCCGCGGGAAGATCGGCGAACGGCCGATTTACGACTTCACGCTGCGTGCAGCCGGGACGCGAATCGCCGCGTTCGGCGCGGACAGGAAAGTTCGGGTAGCGATACCTTATGCGCAGGAGCCCGGCATCCGTCCAGGCCAGGTCGTGATCTATGCTGTATCCGATAACGGCGAACTTGAAGTTATCAAGAACGGCCGCTACGATCCGGCCGCGGGCACCGTTACGTTCGATGCAAGCCATTTCAGCCTGTATGCTGCAGCGCCGGTACAGGTACGCTTCGCCGACGAGCGTCTGGCGCCTTGGGCGACGGACAGCATTCTCGCGCTAGCGGCGCGGGGCATCGTGAACGGCGTAAATGGCCGCAATGGCAACGACGCTAGCGGCTCGAGTGCCGTAAGCGAACCGAATGTCTCGAGCGTCGCAGCAGGCGCTTCTGAAGTCTTCTTCGCGCCGGAGCGAGCGGTCACGCGTGCCGAGTTCGCGCAGATGCTCGTGCGGGCGCTCGATCTGAAGGCCGACGATGCTTCTGCCGCGCTGCCGTTCGCTGACGTCAAGGCGAATGACTGGTACGCAGACGCCGCTGCGGCAGCCTATCAAGCCGGCATCGTGCGGGGCAAAGGAGACGGCACCTTCGGCGGCCGGGACCGGATCAGCCGTCAGGATATGGCGGTCATGACGCACCGGGCGCTGCTCGCAGCCGGGGCCGACCTTGGCGCAGCGGCCCAGGAGGCAGCCGCCTTTGCGGACGAAGACGCGATCGCGAACTACGCCCGGGAAGCCATAGCCGCGCTTCGCCGGACCGGCGTCGCGAGCGGCATGCCGGACGGCAGCTTCGCGCCTGGCGGTACGTGCACTCGCGCGCAAGCCGCGGTCATGCTGGAACGTGTGCTTCTGCTGCAGTTGCGGTGACCGAAGCGGCGATGCCGCTCAGCCAGGCTGTTCTTTGATCTTTCATCCTAGGGCATCGAGAATTCTATGGAGGGGCTGTCTCAAAGGGGTCATCAATTTGACCTCAGAGACAGCCCTGTTTTTCATTTGCGATACGCGCTTCGATGGCGCCGAACGGGCTGTCAGACTGCTCGTTGCCTCAGACGGCATAGCGGACCGGCTTGCCGTATGCGTTCATGCGTGGGTTCGAGATAAGCTCGCGCATCAGGCCGAGCATGCGAGAGAAAGTGAATAAATATCTTGTTTATCGGTATTGAAGCTATTTACATATAAAACACATTATATTATATATAATTTATAGACTTGAATCGTCTATTAAATGCAAAACATTTGAGAGGTGAGGTGCGTTTATGAAAGGTTCATTCAAGAAAGGCATACTGTTAGGCTTGCTTCTTTTGTTGACGAATGGAATGGCGAACAAAGCTTTTGCCGACGATTTTATGATCAGTTTTTTTCTGGCTCCGCCGGCAGATCTTACGAACGACACGCAGTACGATTATATTGAAAACGCTTACATTACTCATGTTTTGAATGGAATCGGAACAAGTATCAATACGGTCGGAGAAAACACGGCATTGTTGGACAAGTCCGCGGCGAGAGGGTTGAAAGGCATCGTGGCCGACGACCGGCTCTGGTATGTCGACGGGTTGTCGGATGCGGAGATTGACGATTTTGCGGATGATTATAACGCGCATTCAGGGCTGGGCGGATTCTATGTCCGCGACGAGCCCGACACTAGCAGATGGCAAGGCTATGCCAAGGCGTATAACCGCTTCCTGTTCAACAAAACGAACGCCATTCCTTATGCGAATTTATTTCCCACCTATGCCGATCCTTACACACAACTGGAAATTGCGCCTACGCCAATCGCGTCGCAAACCGTTGTGGGCAACGGAACCTGGGTGAACAGCACGAATCGGCTGGGCCAGACCTTTAAGACCGCCGCCGATTCCAATTACATTTTTGCCATTGAGTTGAATATAGACGCCTCGTCCTGGGGATCGACCGAAGGTCTTACTTTAACGTTATGGGATTCGCCTTCAAAGACCGTTCGATTATCCTCAAGCACGCTTTTTGCTACCAATAACGGAGCGTTTCCTCGCTTTGAATTGCTGACGGCGGTTTCGCCGAATACGACCTATTACTGGGAACTGACGCACAACGGCGGCGGAGACAATTCGGTAGGCTGGGTTACGACATCGACATCGGACGCTTATGCTGACGGGGCTGCTTACAATACGGGAACGGTCCAGGCCAACGATTTTTATTTCAAGGCGCTTTCAGGCAGAGCCCAAATTCCCGTATCGCCCGTTCTGCAATCCACCAGAGATGATGTAAGCCACTATGTCAGCAGTACGAACAGCCTGGGACAAACCTTCAGAACTTCCGCGGAAATGGATTATATCGGGAATATGGAATTGTATATTAATTACAATACCTGGAGCACGACAGAAGGGCTCACCCTTTCGCTGTGGAATTCACCGGCCAAAACCACTTTGCTTTCGTCCAAGACGCTTTATTCGACAAATAATATGAATCATGTGTTGTTCGCTATGAACACTGCCGTAACGCCGAACACGGATTATTATTGGGAATTGACTCACAATGGCGGCGGCGACAATTCCGTGGGTCCAATCTCGGGGGCCAGCTCATTGAACGGGGCGGATTTGCCTAATGGCTCCGCTTACATTAACGGAACGATGCAGAACTGGGATTTTTATTTCAAAGTTTTCAAAAAACCGTTGGCCAAAAAAACGCTGCTCGCATCGCAGACCTTGTTGCAAAGCGTAAGCTCGGTTTCGAGCGCGGCACGTCTTGGACAAACTTTTCTGAATCCTGCTAACAACACCAAAATCGATACCGTACAATTGTTGATCGATTCCAATACATGGACGGCGGGAAACACGCTTACATTGAAGCTGTGGGACTCCCCGTCAAGAACAACGCAGTTTGGTTCCACGGTCACCTTGCCTTTCACGAACAGCTTCAATAATCCGGCGTTTGCCGTCAATGCGACGGTTGTGCCGAACACGAGTTATTACTGGGAGCTTACATTAAGCGGTTCGGGTTCCATTACGGTTTGGAATTCCGCGGGCAATGTGTATGGGGACGGTTCGGCTTACATCAACGGTTCAGCCGTCGCCAAGGATTTCGTATTTAAGGCATTCGGTGCTGCAGCCATTAGCGACAAGGTGCTGGAACAAAAGACGACGGGCAGCGGGACCTTCGTCAGCTCCGCGAGTCCGGTCGGACAAACCTTTAGGACCCCTGCCAATCTGGATCGCATGCTGAAGTACGTAGAACTGTATATCGATTACAACACATGGGCGAGTACAGAGGCGTTGACATTGTCCGTCTACGATAATACGGCGAAAAACCAATTACTCGGCAAGGCGACGCTTAACCAGACCAATAACGGTTTTTACCCTCGCTTCCCGGTCAATGCGCTGCTTAAACCGGATACGACGTATTATTTTGAGCTGTCCCACAACGGCGGCGGCGACAACTCGGTAGGTTGGGTCGTCCATTCCGCAACGAACGCGTATACCGATGGCACAGCGTACCAATCCGGCACGGCACAGACCTGGGATCTCTATTTCAGAAATTTATATACGGAATTCTATTCCGATTATCTGGACGAGTGGGTGGATCTGGTAGGTCCTTTAAGTCTGAAGTACTTATCCTATGATCATTATCCTTTCCAGAATGGCGGCTTGACCGTCGATTATTTCCTTAATCTTGAACTGGTCAGGGATACCGGTCTAAGGAAAAAGGTGAAAACGCATATGTTCCTGCAATCCGTCGGATTGGGCGGTTATATGAACAGACCGAACGAAAACCAAATGCGCTGGAATGTTTACACTGGCCTTGCTTACGGCATGAAGGGGCTGTCCTGGTTTACATGGAAAACGCCGGAGTTGATAGAGGGCCCGTTCACTACAGCGATCATCGACCGTGACGGAAACAAGACTGATCTATACGCGCCGGTACAGACGCTGAACGCTGAGATTACCCGGCTTGGACCGACACTGATGGGGCTTACGAACCGTGATGTGTATCATTCCGGCAGTACGTATACAGGCGTGCGGGGGGTGCCGAATAACTTCTTCTGGAAGCCGGGCAATTCTTCCGACGACGTAATCCTCTCCTATTACCAGAACGCTTTGGGGCGCAAATATATTATGGCGGTCAACAAATCTTTAACGACCACAACCAGCTTCACCTTTAATCTGAATCCAAAACCGGCCTCGGTAACCGAAGTATCGAAAACGACCGGCCTGGAGGTCGCTACAGCCTACAACACGGTTACCGGTTCGCTTACCGCTTCGTTCCTTCCCGGCGAAGGCAAGCTCTACGCGTTGCCCGCTGGATACTGAGTCGACACGGGCGGAACGATTGAGCTGACATTAAACGAGTAAAGCATCGAAGCAAGCGGTCTAAAGATAAGGCTGGCTGCTTCGATGCTTCCTTATTAATATCCGCACAAACCGACAAAAAAAGATTTGACTATCTTATTTTTTCGGAAGTATAATGTAATTAATAGAATATATTATATATAATAATTAGAAATTGAAATGAGGTACCCCATGGAATCCTTAGTGGACAAAAGTTTATTTAATGGCTTGCAGAATAAAGCCTGGTTATTTACAGGTGCCGAAAGCCCTCCGTTAAAAGCTGGTTTGGAAGCGGTTTCGCAATACTTGCACAATCGAGAGCTTGGTGCGAAAGGAAGAGAACGCAACCAGGAGATCGAATTCCAATGCAAGCAACAACTGGCTGCAATGCTGAAGGGGAAAGCTTCCGATATCGCGTTGTTATCCAATTCGTCGGAAATTATCTCGATGATTGCCCAATCCCTTGTATTCAAGGAAGGCGATAATGTCGTGATCAATACGTTGGAGTTCCCATCAGGTGTCCTGCCGTGGTTGCTGCTGAAGGAGAAGGGACTGGAAGTCAGGGTCGTGGAGCATGCCGATTGGCAGATTTCGGAGCAAGCCATTCTAGACAAAGTGGACAGCAGAACAAAGCTGGTCGTCACAAGCCAGGTTAGTTACTTATCGGGTGCGAGACTGGACAGCAAGAAGCTCTACGGACAACTGAAAAATACCGGGACGCTCTTGTTGCTGGATGTAACACAATCGTTGGGCGTCGTACCAGTCGATATGAACGATGCCGACTTTACTGTTTGCAGCTCTTATAAATGGCTTTTGTCGGTTCACGGAGTTGGTATACTAGGGATTAATCCGCAGCGCATGGACGTGATCAAGCCCAGCTTGATCGGCTGGAGAAGCGTGAAAGGATTCAAGGGCATATCGCAATCCCCGTCCTTCGAGTGGATGGAGGATGCCAGGAGGTTCGAGTGGGGTTATCCGAACTATGCGGCCATTTATGCTTTGAATCAATCGGCGGCTTTTCTGAACACAATCGGCATCGACAGCATCGAGCGTCATGTATTGGATTTGGGGCAATACTGCCTGCAACGGATGGAAGCTTTGGCCTTTGAACGCATGACGCCGATCGATCCGGCCAAACGTGCCGGCAACATCTGTTTCTCTTCGGACCAGGGAGAGGAAATCGCAGAAGCGCTGTACAAGAGAAACGTATACGTCATGGGAGGCGACGGCCGCTTTCGCCTATCGATTCATCTTTTTAACGATAAGAACGATGTAGATAGGGCAGTGGAAGCGTTGGCCGAAATTACGGCCGCCGGCTGAAGAGCGAAGCTTAAACTCTGTTGGGCAAGGGGCGGTCGAGATGGAACGACAGTGGTACGAAACAAGCTATCGCCGAAGTCTTGTCGATATGCATATACCGGACTGGGACGAACGCTTTCTGGCGGAGTTCGAGAGCGAGGAATATATTCGTTTGATGGCGTTGGCCAAAGTGGATACGGTATACATCTATGCCACCTCCTGCGTGGGTCTGGCCAACTATCCGGCCAAAGCCGACAATGGGCATAAGGGGCTTGCGGGCAAGGATATCGTCGGCGAAATCACGACCCTTGCCAAGAGCCGGAGCATGAATGTCGTTGTCTACTATAATATATGGTCGAAATGGGCCTACGATCATCATCCGGAATGGCGCGTGGTCAGCGCGAAAGGCAAGGGCACTGCGGATTACATGTGGGACCAGCCCGGCCGTTACGGCGTCTGCTGCATTAACTCGCCGTATCGCTTGTTCGCCTTGGAGCAGATCGCGGAGCTTTGCGAGAACTACACGTTTGACGGATTCTGGATCGATATGATCCTGTTGCCGCAGACGATCTGTTACTGTGCGGACTGCCGCAAACGGTATTACGAAGAAACCGGGATCAGCGAGCTGCCAACCGTCATCGATTGGGACGACGCGGGTTTCGTCGCCTTTCAACGGCGCAGGGAAAGCTGGTTGAACGAATTTACCGGTTTGATCGCGGAAACCGTTTCCCGAATCAAGCCGACGGCTTCCATCGGCTACAACGTAAGCTCCTATTCTGTCGGTTGGCAAAGCGGCGGCAACAAGGACTTCTTCAACTACAACAGCTATTTAAGCGGTGATGTGTCCAGCGATCCGCTGACCGTCTCCTATACATGCAAATTGTTTCACAGCTCCAACCCGAAGCATGCCATGGAATTCATGACATCGTTGGCAGATTCGAATTTGCTTGAGCATACCATCATGAAAACCAAGGACCACCTGCGGGCGCAATTATTTCTGACGATTGCACACCAGTCCTCCTTCGGCTTCATTGACGCCATCGATCCTGCGGGTACCCTGAACGAGAAGACGTACCTGATGATGGGCGAGCTGTATGACGAGTTGATTCCGCTGGAACCTTATCTGGATGCGTCGGCGGCGTTCTGTCAGGACGTGGCCATCTATACGAACTTCGAGTCGCTGATCGATATTGGCGACAACCGCAAGGAAACCAGAGAAGTGGAAGTCGGTATGTCTCCGCACTTCATCGCTTCGATGAATGCCGCGAAATCTTTGATCAACGCCAATATTCCGTTTGGTGTTATCAACAACCTTAGTTTGTCCAAGCTTGATCAGTATCAGGTTGTCATTCTCCCCGATTTGCTCGTGATCGGCGCGGAAGAGGTACAAGCGCTCAAGCAGTACGTGGAGCGGGGTGGAGGTCTCTACGCCAGCTTTAATTCCTCGCTGCTGGACAACGAAGGAAAGCGGCATCCCGATTTTCTATTGTCGGAAGTACTGGGCGTATCATATGTGGGCCGGACACAGGAGAATGTCACGTATGTCGCACCCAAAGGCAGGGGCGAAGGGCTTCTCCCGGATTATTCCGTTAAGTATCCCTTGAGCATGACCAGCGATCAATTGCTGATTACCGCCCATGCTTCAGCCGAGATTCTGGCCACGCTTGCGTTACCCGATCTGGATCCGCGCAACGTTCACCGGTTCTCATCGGCGATCAGCAGTCCGCCGGAAATTGAAACCGACTATCCTTCCGTCGTATCTCATTCCTATGGTCTCGGGAAAACGATATACGCGGCTGGACCGCTGGAAAGAATGGAGAAAGAACAACAACGCAGATTTTTCATTCGCATCATAGAAAGTCTGATAACCAAACCGAAAAAGTTTATGACGAATGCGCCCAAAGCCGTTGAACTGACTTTGTTTCATCAAGCTAACAACCGTCGATTCGTCATGCACGCCGTCAATATCCAGAAGGAATTGCCCAACATTCCGGTCCGCAATATAGAGGTGAAGATTTTGCTGGAATTCGCGCAGCCCGAAGCCTTGCAGATCATCCCTTCAGGGCTGGCGCTCGATTATCGATTCGACGGACGATATGTGGCGTTCGAATTGCCGCTGCTGGTAACCCACGTCATGATCGTATTGGACTATGGCGCGTAATCTTGGTTTAGACTCTTGAGAGTTTAAATAAATAATTTATGGGACAAGGTGGGATGTACAGTGAAAAGAACAAAGGGGACAGCACTCGTACTGACTTTGGTATCGGCACTCCTTCTATCGGCCTGCAGCGGCAACGAAGCGAACAAAAACAATGAAGCGACGTCCGCTGCTTCGTCCAGCCCGGCAGCCTCTTCGGCGGCAAGCACCGGCAAAACGGCAACGGGCAAATACGAGCCGTCCATCGAGGTGACGACGGTACGGGACCAGATTCTGAACCTTAAGTATCCCGATGGAGACTCCATTGAGAATAACGTATGGACAAGAGGGATCGAAAAGGAACTGGGCATCAAAATCAAGTATGATTGGGTTGGCAGCGGAGATTACGATCAAAAATTAAGCATTATGCTGGCTTCCGGGGAAATGCCGGATTTCTTCAAGGTGACGGACGCGCAGTTGCAGGATTTGATCGCCGACGATCTTATTGCCGATCTGACCGACGCCTACGAGAACAATATTTCCGAGACGGCCCGCAAATACATGGACGAGGGCGGCGAGTTGTCCTTCAAAATGGCTTCGAAGGACGGCAAGCTGATGGCGATCCCGTTCAACGCCGGCGCCGTCGAACAGAGCCCGGTACTGTGGATTCGCGAAGACTGGAGAAAGAAGCTGAACTTGCCGGAACCGAAAACCATACAGGATGTACTCGCGATGGCAAAGGCCTTCACCAACGACGATCCCGATCAGAACGGCAAGAAGGATACCTTCGGATTCGCTCTCGCAGCCAAGGATATGACCACCTTCAAGCAGTTTGCGACCGGTTTCCTCAATAGCTATCATGCTTATGTCGATACCTGGGTGAAGACGTCGGACGGTAAATTGGTTTACTCCAATACATTGCCTGAGATGAAGACCGCGCTTGAGAGCCTTGGACAATTATTCGGCTCCGGAGAAATGGACAAGGAGTTCGTTGTCAAGGATTATGTGCAAGGCAACGATCCGATTATCCAAGGAAAAGCGGGCATCTTCTACGGATTTTTCTATAGCGGAGGCTTCCCGCTTCAAAACCTGATCTCTGCCGATCCAAAGTCGGAATGGAAGAGCTACCCGATTCTTTCCGCGGACGATCAACCGGCGCGGCCGCAAGGCGGAGCAAACGCGATCGCGTATTGGGTTGTAAACAAAAAAGCCGAGCATCCGGAAGCGATCGTCAAGCTGCTTAATTTCTGGATGGAAAAGTTCTATACGAAGGACGATGCGACTTTTGCCGAATACAATACAAGCGCAGACGGCAGCGGCATCTGGCAGAACACCCCGATCCAATCCAACAGGGCATTCAAGAATCTGGACGGGCATCTCAACTTGTCCGCAGTTCTGAAGGGCACGAAGCCGGAGTCCGAGCTGACGCCCGAAGAGAAGACGAATTTGACGAGTGTAAAGAAGTATCTGGATGGCGATGTCAGCTTCTACTGGGTGAATCAAATCTTCGGAGAGAACGGCTCGTTGCAGGTCATCGATACGTACAAGCAAAACGACCTGGGCTTCAACAACGCTTTTTACGGACCGCTGACGGAAACGATGAAGAACAGATCGGCTTCGCTTGAGAAGCTGAGTCTCGAAACGTTCACGAAGATGATTATGGGTTCGGCCAAAGCCGGCGATTTTGATACCTATGTCGCCAATTGGAATAAAGGCGGCGGCGAACAAATGACCAAAGAAGTGAACGAGTGGTATGCGGCTAACCAATAAAGATTAATTTGTAGAAGACACCTTCGGGCGGTTGCGCCGCTCGAAGGTTCTCTCTGAAGCAAGGGGGTACCCATTATTTTCAACAGAAGGACATCCGAGCTCCCGCTCTATATCATGCTGCTGCCTGGCGTTATACTGGTGTTTATCTTCTCGTATATCCCCATGGCGGGGATGACGATCGCGTTTCAGAAATTCCGTCCGGCAAGGGGGCTTTTCGGCAATCAGGAATGGATCGGGCTGGGCAATTTCACCTATCTGCTGGATATGCCGGATTTCAAGCAGGTCATCGGCAATACACTGATCATTGCGCTGGCCAAGATTGTATTGGGTATTGCAGCTGCTCTGATCGTTGCACTCTTGTTAAATGAATTGAAAGCATTAAAGTTTAAGAAATTTGTCCAAACGTCGATTTATTTTCCGCATTTTATCTCATGGGTCATTCTTTCGGGCATATTGATCGAAGTTCTATCCCCGGAATCCGGAATCGTGAATGCCGTGATCAAGTCTTTCGGCGGATCTTCGATATTCTTTCTCGCCGATAATCGATGGTTTCCTTTCGTACTGATCCTGTCGGATGTTTGGAAAAACTTCGGCTACAGCACCATTGTATTTCTGGCCGCGATCACTTCGATCAATCAGGAGCTGTACGAGGTCGCCAAGTTGGACGGGGCGGGACGCTTCAAACAGATGCTCCATATTACTTTGCCCGGCATGATGCCGATTATTGTGCTGGTCTCTTTGCTGAGCATCGGCGGTGTACTGGATGCCGGCTTCGAGCAGGTGTTCAATCTATACAACCCGGCCGTATACGCAAGCGGAGATATTATCGATACTTTTGTATATCGGACAGGTTTGCTGGAAGCGCAATTCGGCGTTGCGACGGCCGTAGGGGTGTTCAAGTCCTTCGTATCGCTTTTCCTTATTTCGACTTCTTATCTTTTGGCCTACAAGCTCATTAACTACAGAATTTTCTGAGTCCAGAAGGAAAGGAGGAGAGGGTGTTGCGTCTCGCCTCAAGAGGATCGGGGAAATGGGTGGACTATGTCCTCGTCATTATTTTGCTTGCTATAGCCCTGTTATGCCTGCTGCCGATCGTTCATATATTTGCCTTGTCGCTCAGCTCGAAGGTCGCTTCGGATTTGGGCAGGGTATCCTTGTGGCCGGTCGATCCGACGCTTAGCGCCTATAAATATGTGCTGTCCAAGCCGGAATTTTTCGCTTCGTTCTATGTGTCTGTCCAGCGTGTGCTGTTGGGACTTGCGATCAATATGACTTTGGCGGTTCTTGTCGCTTATCCTTTGTCGAAGGAAACATCGACTTTTCGATTGCGGTCGTATTTTGCCTGGTATTTCGTCATCACCATGCTCGTAAACGGCGGACTTATTCCCACGTATATGACGGTTAAGGAATTCGGACTCATCGGTTCCATTTGGGCTTTGGTTATTCCCGGCGCCGTTCAGGTATATAACGTCGTGCTGCTGCTTAACTTTTTCAGGGGACTGCCCAAGGAGATGGAAGAGTCGGCATTCATCGACGGCGCCGGTCATTGGAGAGTGCTCGCATCCGTCTACATTCCGTTGTCTCCGGCCGTACTGGCGACTATTGCCCTGTTCACCATGGTCGGGCATTGGAATGCCTGGTTTGACGGATTGATCTATATGAAGTCGCCGGACGGGTATCCGCTGCAAACCTATTTGCAATCGTTGCTCACCCACCTCCAGAATGAATTGCAGTCCAACCTGGCTGCCGGGAATTTAGCCATTCTGGATCAAATAACGGAAAGAACGGCGCGCGCCGCACAAATCTTTCTGGCTACGCTGCCGATTCTGCTGGTGTACCCATTTTTGCAAAAATATTTTATCAAAGGCATTGTAATGGGCAGTGTGAAAGGTTAGTTATCTATGCGTTTTGACGCCCAATACAAGGAGGTCGACTATGAAAGCGCTGGTGTGGAGTGCCGCGGAGACGATGGATTGGGAGGAGCTGGAGCGCCCGGCTCTCGGGAGCGACGAAGTCCTTGTGCGTGTGGAGGTTGTAGGGATTTGCGGTTCCGAGATCGAAGGCTATTTGGGCCATAACAGCTTGCGGGTACCGCCGCTGATTATGGGACACGAGTTTTGCGGGATCGTCGAAGAAGCCGGCGGCGCGACTGGCGAGAGCTGGACGGGCAAGAAGATTGTCGTTAATCCGTTGCTCTTTTGCGGGAAGTGCAATAGCTGCACCAAAGGACTGACGCAGCTGTGCGAGCAAAGAAAGATCATCGGCATTCATCGACCGGGTGCGTTCGCGCAGTGGGCGATTGTGCCGGTCAGCGCCTTGGTCGAAGTTCCCGCGGGCTTGAGCGCAGCGAACGCTGCGCTGGCGGAGCCTCTTGCTTGTTCGCTGCGCGCGACACGCCGGGCGATGGAGCGGCATCCCTTCGCGAATGTCGTGGTCTTCGGCGCCGGCGGGATCGGAATTCTCTGCGCGATGACGGCGAAGCTGCTGGGAGCCGCGAAGGTCATGATTGTCGATACGAATGCGGAGCGGCTGAATATGTGCCGAAGCATCGGTATAACGGAAACGGCGAATGCCCGGGAGGATCGGCTGGAAGATCGTGCACGCGAGACGTTCGGGTCCAAAGGGACGGATGTCGTCATCGACGCGGCCGGCTTCCAACCGACACGGGAAACGGCTGTCAAGCTGCTCAATCCGGGCGGAACGTTAATGAATATCGGCCTGGGCATCGACATTACAGAGCTGCCTATCAATTATACCATTCGCAGTGAAATCGAAATCCTCGGTTCCTTCTGTTATACACGCCGTGACTTTCTCGACGCCGTCGATCTCTTGATCGCCGGGAAAATTACCGGATCGGGTTGGACCGAAAAGCGTCCGTTGTCGGAAGGCCATCGAGCGTTCGCGGATTTGGTCGCCGGCAAAGTGACTTGCGGTAAAATACTGTTGCAGCCCTAAGCGGAGGCGTAAATACCCTGCGCAACGGGGGTGGGGGGAAGACGTTGAAAACATATGCGGTAGTAGGCACCGGCGGCAGGTCTTTGATGATGTTTGCGATCCCATTTGCGGAAGAGCTGAAGCCGTATGCCGCACTGGTCGGCGTATGCGACATTAATCCGGTTCGCGCCGAACGGTTCAGCGACAAGGCGAGAGGCGCGCCCGTCTATGCCGACTTTGATCGCATGCTTGAGGAGACGCAGCCGGACACAGTCATCGTCACGACGCCCGATCATTTGCATGACGAATATATTATTCGCGCCTTGGAAGCCGGTTGCGACGTCATCTCGGAAAAACCGATGACCACGGATGCAAGCAAATGCAATGCGATCCTGGATGCGGAGCGGCGTACGGGAAAAAAAGTGACCGTCACTTTTAATTGCCGATTTATGCCTTATGTCGTACGCGTAAAAGAATTGTTAAAGGACGGCACGATCGGCGAGCTGCTCAGCGTGAATCTGGAATGGTCGTTGGACAAGCAGCACGGTTCGGACTATTTCAGGCGCTGGCATCGCCGGATGGTCAATAGCGGCGGCCTGCTGGTTCACAAGTCGACCCACCATTTCGATATGGTGAACTGGTGGTTGGACGACGAGCCGGAAGTCGTCAGCGCCAAAGGCCGGCTGCTCTTCTACGGACCGACGAGGAAGGAACGCGGGGAGCGCTGCACCGCTTGCGAATATGCGAACACCTGCGAGTTTTATTTCGACTTGTCGGCCGATGCATTTATGAAGGAAATGTACCGGGACGCCGAGGGCGTGGACGGCTACTATCGCGATCAATGCGTGTTCGGCGAGGACATCGATATTTACGACACCATGTCTCTTAGCGTGCAGTATTCCCGAGGCGCTTTGCTGACTTATTCGCTCAATGCTTATAGTCCGTACGAAGGCTGGAAGGCAACGTTTGTCGGCACCAAAGGGAGAATCGAAGCGCAGGATTTCCATAGCGGATTCGAAGCGAACGATCCCTCGCAGCGCATTAAGCTGTATCGCGCCAACGACGAGCGGACAATTCTTGAATCGCAAAAAGTGACAGGCTTGCACGGCGGCGGAGATCAACTGCTAAGAAGGATGTTGTTCGCGCAAGACAAGCCGGATCCGTTGGGACAAATGGCCGGCTCGCGTGCCGGCGCCATGTCGATGATAATCGGCGCGGCCGCGAATGTGTCGATTGCGGAAAACAGGCCGATCGCCGTCAAGGATTTACTAGTCGAGTAGGGGAGGGCCAAGTATGCAATCAGCCGAGCGGGATGACGCCGTTCATCCGGCGGTGAAGATTCTCGACGACCTGCTGCGCATCCAAAGCGTGAACCCGCATTACGGCGAGGATGCCCGCGGCGAGCGGGACGTCGCCGATTACATCCAAGCACGCTTGACGAGGGCAGGACTGAAGGTCACAAGGCAACCGGTCGCCGCAGGGCGTGACAATATTATCGCCGAACTCCGCGTAGGCAAACCGGAGTCAGCCTTGCTATTCGAGGCCCATATGGATACCGTCTCCATCGGCAACATGCGGGACGCCCTGATTCCGACCTATCGCGAAGGCAAATTGTACGGACGGGGAGCGTGCGATACGAAAGGCGCATTAGCCGGCATGATCCACATGATGGAGCGCTGCGCGGCGCATCCGGAACTGCTCCATGCTGATCTGGTGTTCTGCGCATCGGTCGACGAGGAGTACGCGTTTCAAGGATTGACAGCTTTTATGTCGTTGGATATACCCTTGTCGGGAGCTGTCGTGGGGGAACCGACCGAGCTCGGCATCGTGGTCGAGCATAAAGGCTGTGCCCGATTTTCCGTTCAGACGCAGGGAATAGCCGCACACAGCTCGGTTCCTCACAAGGGGGACAACGCCATCTATGCCATGACCGATGTGATCGAGCATGTGCGAAAACGGATCGAACCCGATTTGGCGCTGATCGGCAGTTCGCTGTGCGGTCATCCGACGATCGTC
Source organism: Cohnella sp. GCM10012308 (assembly GCF_042649185.1). Classification (NCBI taxonomy): domain Bacteria; kingdom Bacillati; phylum Bacillota; class Bacilli; order Caryophanales; family Paenibacillaceae; genus Cohnella; species Cohnella sp. GCM10012308. The sequence goes on along the minus strand of NZ_JBHRYU010000013.1, from coordinate 109,321 downwards.
GTCAGCACCGTTGCGGGCGGCAGTCAGATCAATATCGTACCGGAAGCCTGCGAGATTCGCATCGACCGTCGGATCGTTCCCGGAGAGAGTCCGGAGCAAGTGCTGCTGGCTTTCGAAAGCGACCTGAGAGAGAAGCTTCCGCACGTCCGAATTTCCGTTCAGCCGCTGTTGCTCGATCCGGCGTTAAACACGCCGCACGACGCTGCCGTCGTTCAAACGGCCCAGGGCGTCGCCGAACGGCTTGAACTCAGTCCGGCGCTGCGCGGCGTCTCTTACGGTAGCAATGCCAGCAAGCTGCAGGCGTGGAGGGGGATTCCTTCCATCGTATACGGTCCGGGCTCCATCGAGCAGGCCCATTCCGCGGAGGAGTGGGTTCCGGTCCATGAAGTCGTTCAAGCAGCGGAGTTTTATTACCGAATGGCCTGTTGCTATGCCTATACGCCAAAGGGAGATGGAGCAGGCTGAAGAAAGAAATCATCAGCACGGATAAGACGCCCACGGCAGCCGCATAACCTTTTGCGACTTGCGCTCTCTTCTCGGCCTGCTCGATTTTTCGTTCCCCATTTCGCAGGCCGCACCTCCTCTTTTTTAGCTCCATTTCGAGCTTTTGATCCGCATCCGCGACGTGCTTGCGATAACCAATCGTGATAATAATTGGATGTAGAGGAACAAAGTTAGAAATTTCTAACCATATTTTAATAAATAACGAAATTTAATGACCGAACGGAGTTTTCTTCTCTTGGTGGGAATATTTATGTTGTTTCGAATGTGCTATCGTGGGTTCCGAGGCACAAACATACATACATCTCGGGAGGAACTCACATGTCTAAAACCAAACCTGCTTTTCTGCGTCGCATGCTGGCTGTCGGCCTATGCGCCGCAATCGGTCTTGGAGCCGTCGCGGCAGGACAAGCCGTTTCCGCGCCCAAGGCGTCCGCCGCCGCTTATTATGATACGAAAATAAAACATGGCGTGAACCTGCGGGTCAGCGATTCGTCAAGCTCGGGCGTCATCCGGATGATCGGCGCAGGCGAGTCGGTCCATGTCGTCGGTCAAGCGAACAGCTATTGGCTGCATGTATTCGATCAGAAGGGCAACTCCGGTTATATCTCGTCTAGCAGCGAATATACGAATTATGTCGGCGGCGGAGGAGGAGGAAGCGCGGCGCCCTCCGGTGGTGGAAGCGGCGCGAAGGCCGACCAGGTCATCGCAATCGCCAAGAGCTACATGGGTCGCGTCAGCTACGACTACGGCACGCGCAATCCGTCCAGGCTGATCTTCGATTGCTCCGCGTTCACCCAGTTCGTATTCGCCAAAATCGGGGTCGACCTGAAGTGGGGGACGAAATCCCAGAAGACCGCCGGCTCCTATGTGAGCAAGGGCAACCTGGTCAAGGGCGATCTCGTATTCTTCGATACGATCGGCAGCAATAACGGCGTCATTAATCACGTCGGCATCTACATGGGCAACGGCCAAGTCATCCACGACACTCCGTCCGTCGACGGGCTCCTGATCAGCTCGATCAACTCGGGCTTCTGGTCGACGCACTATGTAACTGCGCGCCGCGTGCTTTAATCGCGGCATTCCTGAATAAAAGCCTGCATACGTGCAGGCTTTTTGCCGGTTTGACGAGCTTAAGCGGAAATGCCTGCAAATCAGCAGGCATTTAACTGTGAAGCCCGAAATTCCAAAGGAAAAGAGAGAAAAGCCTGCAGATTCGCATCTTTTCTCGATCAAGGTTTGTCATACACGAAAAAGGATGTCAATTTGCAGGTTTTCGTTTGTTATGCCTCAAGTAGGCAAATCTCGCACGGGGGAAGCGTCGTCCGATCGCACATCGCTCCTGCGGGGCTCCCGAGGGGGGCGCGGTCCGTTGTGAGTTCAGGCGGCAACCTGGGAGCCTTCTCCGGTTGCGGTCCGGCGAGATGATTGGCTTTCGTCGTCGCGGCGCATCATTTCGATGCAAAGTGAAGGGAACGCTACGGTCGCATCGTATCAACGTAATCTTTGGCATCCTTCAGTGAGAGACCTGTAGCTTCCCGCAATACCTTTATTGCCTCGATCCGCTTGCCGCCTGTGACCAAATGCTGCAGCCGCTCCTCCAACTCGGAGGTTAGCTCCATCGGACTTAAGGGAGGCGAGGCGGGGGAATCGGCGGCAGTCTGCTTGGCAACGGGATATGCCTCCGGCCTGCCTTCCAGACGGGCAATATCGTATTTAAGCTCATTCAAGCGGGCGTGAAGGCCGATAAGTCTGATCATCAGAATAATGGATATTAATAATGAAATGAGAGCCCAGACTTCTGCGCGGTCCATTACGTATCCCCTTTCTCAATAATGACTCTCCCAAGCTTGGGATCACACCTATTATAGCAATTAAAACGGGCATGACATATTTAAAGGGTTACCCCCGCCAGCCAACCGCGCTGGTTAAGGGTAACCCTTGTTTTAATCTGCGGGCAGCTAAACGCCCGTCGTTTCGCTCCGCAGCTCGGCCTGCAGCAGCGTCTTCGGCGCCGGAAAATACCCGATCGAAACGGCATAATCGATCATTTTGCCAAGATAGCGGTCGTCTGCCGGCGCGCAGCGGATGTCCGTCCCGGCCAGGAAGGAGGAGGTCGCCGGGCAGCCGTAGCGGTAATCGGAATCCTTGGCTCCGTCGCCTTCCAGCTGGGCCATCGCCAGCTTCACCGCTTCGGGATCCTTGGGTACGCTCGCATCGAACAGCCAGTTCATATAATCCGCGAAGTCGAGCGTCTCCACCGGGTAACCGAGCTCCGCCAGCATCCCGATCATCCGGTCGTAGCGAAGCGGCTCGGGATTGCAGATGTGGAACAGCCGTCCCGCGGTGTCGGGACGCAGCGCCAGATGCACGATGGACTTGCCCGCATAATCGATCGGGGTGAAGTCGACGTCCCAGTGCGCTTTCGGCGCTTTGCCAAGCAGCAGCATCGCTTTGATCATGCGGTAGAACGCGTTGTTGTCGATATTCTGCTGGAATCTGCCGCTCTCCGCATGGCAGGACAAGTTGCCCGCCCGGTAGATGTTGACTGCCAGACCGCGGTCCGCCGCGGCCATGAGCCACCGTTCCGCTTCGAGCTTGCTCTGCGTGTACAGATTGTCGACCTTCAGACCCGCTTCGAACGCGGTACGCCCAAGCTGTTCTTCCCACTGCCCGCTCAACGCCAGGTCTTCCGGAATGCCGAGGGTCGAGATGTGGTGAAACCTCACGCTGCGGTCCGATCCCTCGGCCAGCTCGATCAGATGGCGGGTCGCGAGGACGTTCGATTTGTCGAACTGATCCGCGTCCCCGAAATGCCGCACGTCCGCGGCGCTGTGCAGGATTGCGTCCACATTCTCGCCGACGAAATGCGCGTCCGCCGGCGACAGCCCCAGCCCGGGCTGCGACAGGTCTCCCTCCACGACATAGACGCGACCGTCCAGCAGATCGAGCGCCGAGTCGCCGAAATAATGCACCAGCGTCTTCTGAATGCGGAACTGCGCCGAGTCCGCGCCGCTCGAGCGTGCGAGGCAGATCACCTTGGCCTCGCTCTGGACGAGCAGTTCGTAGAGCAGATAGGCGCCGAGATAACCGGTCGCGCCGGTCAGCAGCACGGCGGACGGCCGCTCATGCGGCCGTTCATCCCGCTGCTCATCCCGCCGCTCATGCGGCAGCTCCGCAGACGGTTGTCCCAGTACGGCGGGATGCTCGTCCAGCGGGATGACCTCGCCCCCGGCGTAGGCCTTGCGGGAGCCGGAAGCGCCGGCGCTCAGCCGTTCCGCGCGCTCGGCCAGCTTTTCGATCGTCCTGCATTCGAAAAAGTCGTTGATGCCGATATCCGGGAAGCGCGGCTTGAGCAGGACGAGCACATGGATGATCGCCAGAGAATCGCCGCCGATCTCGAAGAAATCGTCGCGGATACCGACCCTGCCCAGATCGAGCGATTCCTGCCAGGCTGCCGCGATGGCGGCTTGGGTTTCGTTGACGGGCGGCGCGTAATTTTCGTCGTCGTGCGTCTGATCCTCCTGCTGCAGCTCATAGACTGCCAGCTTCTTGCGGTCGATCTTGCCCGTAGGGGAGATCGGCATCTCTTCCAGCTGGACGATGAGCTTCGGCACGAAGTAGGAGGGGAGCTTATCTCCCAGCAGCGACTTAATGTCGGAGGCCGGTACCCGATCTCCGTCCTTGGACGTAAAGAAGCCGACGAGCATGTTCTGGCCGTCCTTCTCTTTTTTCGGCACGACGGCGATGTTCTGCACGTTCGGAATCTTGGCGAACGCGTCCTCGATCTCCCCGATCTCGATCCGGTGACCGCGAATCTTGATCTGCGAATCCCTGCGGCCGACATACTCGATCGTGCCGTCGGGCAGCAGCTTCGCATAGTCCCCGGACTTGTAGATCAGCTTGCCCGGCTCGAACGGGTTCGGGACGAACGCGTCCCTCGTCTTGTCGGGCTGGTTCAGGTAGCCCTTCGCCAGCCCGACCGTGGAGATGAGCACTTCTCCGTGGACGTTGACCGGGCAGAGCCGATTTTCCTCGTTGACGATATAAACTTTATAGTTGCCGATCGGCCGTCCGATCGGCACGTTCGCCAGATCGTCCGGGATGTAGCCCTTGATCGAATGGGTCGTCGTGCAGACGGTGCACTCGGTCGGGCCGTACACGTTCACGATCGCGATGTTGTCCTTGAATTTGCGCTGGAAAGCGCGCACCTGCTCCCCGTACAGCGCCTCGCCGGCCACCGTGATCAAGTGGACGCGGGACAGCTTCCGGTAGCCTTCTTCGGACAAATACGCGGACAGCTGGTTAAAGAACACGGTCGGCAAAATCGCGACGATCGTCGTCCCCGTCCGTTCGACCGCCGCGGCGAATTCTTCGACCGACATGCGCTCGGCAGGGGACAGCAGGTACAGCTCCGCGCCGTAGAACAACGCGCCGATCGTATCCCAGACGGAGGCGTCGAAGCTGTACGTGGCGAATTGGGTCAGCACGTCGTCGGGCCCGATCCGGCAATTCTTGCGGACGGATTCGCCCAAGTTGACGACGCCTTCGTGCGCGATGAGCGCGCCTTTCGGCCGGCCCGTCGATCCCGAGGTATAAATGACGTACGCGAGATCGTCCGGGCCGGCGCCGGCGTCGGGATTGTCCTTGCCGTCGTATGCGGGAAATCCCGCCTCGACGTCCACGATCGCCTTGACGGTCCCGATCCCCCCGCACAACCGTTCCGCGACGGACATGTACTTGCCTTTTGTCAGCACGAACGCCGAGCCCGTATCCTCCACGATATAGCGGTTCCGCTCCTCCGGATGCTCCGGATCCACGGGGACGTAAACCCCGCCGGCCTTCATGATGCCAAGCAGGCTCACGATCAGCTCCGCGCTCCGCTCCATCAGGATCGTGACGAATTCTCCCTTGCGAAGCCCGCGGTCCAGCAGCATCCGGGCCGTTCGGTTCGCCTGCTCGTTCAACTGCCGGTACGTCCATTTGCCGTCCGCGGAGGATACCGCCGTCTTGTCCGGATAACGCGCCGCCGCCCGTTCGATCATGCCGTGAACGGTCGCGGCCCGATCGTAATCCGCTTCCGTCGCGTTCAGCGCGGCATAGACGGCGGCATCTTCTTCCGTCAGCAGATCGACCCCCGCGAAGCTGGCGGACGGATCGGCCAGGGCGGCTTCCAGCAGCGCGACAAAATACCGGACATAACGAGCGATCGTCGCTTCGCGGAAGAGCGAGGCGTCGTATTCGACGAAAATGCGCCAGCCGCCTTCGCGCTCGCGAAGCTGCCAGTTGAGCAGCTCGCGCTCCGCGCGAAGCGGGAATCCGACGGAGAAGCGGGTCTCGCATTCGCCTTCGAACGGCGGATTCGGCGCGATCAGGCCGCGGTGAACGGCATCGCGCAGATCTCCGAACGTTCGGGCCGCAGCCGCGTCGACGAGCACGGGCGCGTCGCTCGCGGCCGTCGCGACGCCTGCCGCCATTTCCCGCTCGCCCGACAACCGGCAGATCCAGGCGAAGTAAACGGCCGCGAGCAAAGCGATATCGTGATTTCCCTCCCTTCTGGATTTCCGGAGCGTCCGGGTCAATGACGCGTCTAGTACATGTTCGGTCGTAACGTAAGCATAAGTGCGGGTATGACGGGAAAAGTCCATCGGCAGCAAGAGAACCGGCGGTTGCAAAGCCATTTTTTTATTGCCTCCATTGCTAGAAATGGAGACGCACCCCATCCCGGAGAATAGCGTGCGTCTCGGTTGGATCCGGGAGAGTGCGTATATGGAACTGTCAAAATCGATCGTTGAACGATTCTTTGATTAACGTTGAACCTTAAAACGTTCGACCAGCTGCTGCAGCTCCACGGACATCGCGGTCAGCCCTGTCGAAGATTCGACGATGGCGCGCATCGATTCCTTCTGGTCCGCGATCGATTCGTTGATTCTGGCGCTGTTCGAGGCGGTCTTGCCCGCCGATGCCGACAGCTCCGCGGAGGTGGCGGTCAATTCCTCGGTGCCGGCCGACATCTGCTCGGTCGAGCTGGATACCTCCTGGATTTGCAGCGAGACGTTGTTCGTGGCGTTCAGAATGCCCGCGAACATCCGCTCAGCTTCCGAGGCGACCTCCTTGCCGATTCTGACTTCGTTCGTGCCTTGCTCCATGGCGGCCGCAGCGACGCCGATCCCGGTCTGAATTTCCTTGATCAGCTCGGCGATCTGGTTGGCCGATTGCGCCGACATTTCCGCAAGCTTGCGGACTTCGTGTGCTACGACGGCAAAGCCTGCGCCGTACTCTCCGACGCGTGCCGCTTCGATAGCCGCATTCAGCGCGAGCAGGTTGGTCTGGCTCGAGATGCCCGTGATCATCGCCACGATGTTCTCGATTTCCTGGGACCGGCCCTCCAGCAGTTGGACCGCGCCCGTAGTTCGGGAGACGAATTCTTCGATTTGCCCCATTTGATCCGACACCTGCCGGACGACCTTGTTGCCCTCGAGCGACAGTTTTTCCATCTCCGTCGCTTCGTCGGCGACCTGGGAGGAGTTGGCGGCGATGTTCTGGATCACGTTGGCCATCTCGGCCATGGCCTTGGCCCCGTCGCTGGCGGCCTGCTCCTGGGTCACGACGCCCACGGTGATTTCCTGCATGTTGGCGGTCATCGCGTCCATGCTGGCGTCGTTCTTTTCCGAGACGGTATGCAGCGCCCTGGCGGAGGAAGTGAGCGCGTGGGACGTTTGCTGGACCTTCGCGATCGTATCGTTGATCCGGCCGACCATATCGTTGAACTTGTCGTTCAGCATGCCGAGATCGCTTTTCCCCGCCTGCAGCTTCACGTCCAGATTGCCCTGGCTCACTTGCTCGATGCCCCGGATCAATTCCTTGATCGGCCTCATCATGCGGCGGGCGACGATGAACTGGATCAACAGAATGACGGCGAGCAGGATGAGAAGGATGGTGATGCCGTAGGTCAGCAGCTTGCCCAAACCTTTAGAGACCGCGCTGGCATCCACGTCGACGGCGAAGTAAGCGAAGGTGCTTCCGTCGGCGTCTTTGATCGGATAAGCGATCGTCGTCCAGGTACCAAAACCGTCCGAGTAGATGGTGGTAAAGGTGGGCTTGCCGGTATGCAGCATATCCGCGAGCGCGTCGGCGACGATCTTCGGCTGCTCGTACATGTCGCCGACGTTCAGCTTCGCTTCTTCGAATGCGGTCACGAGGCTGGTCGGCATCGCGGCGATCGACGTTTGGTTGCCGTTCGTCAGCTCCGTGCCGAAGACATACGCTTGGGCGATGTTGGGATTGTTTTTGTTGACCTCGTCCAGATAAGCGGTAAGTTCCGTTTGAACGGGGCCCTTATAGCTTTTTTCGGCCATCGCTTGCCGGATCTTGTCCGCATCGATGCCCTTGGCCCAGTTTTCCGTGACGACCTTGATCTGGCCGCGCAGCTGGTCGATCAGAATGTTCTTTTCAACGATGTATGCGGAGGTGATCAGTGCCGCCCCGATAAGGATAATGTTGATAAAGGATAAAATTAAGTTTTTGGAGAAAAAGGACATTCTAAGCAATTTCTTCACTAAACTCCGCTCCTGTTGTATAATTTGCATCTGGATCCGTTCCGGCTCGATTGCGGTTCTCTTTTTATATCTGTGTCTATAGTCGCAATTGCCGCTCAATGATTACCTTACGCGTATAAAATTCCCTCCCCATCCAAGTTTCCGACATTCTTTTATCGAAAATATAAAAGCCAAAAGTAATAGATTTGCTTAATTTTCACTTAATTTTTTAACATAATAATTCGTTGTACCTATGTAAATTGTTACATAAGACCTATCCGACGGAATTCAAACTTGATGAAGCCAAGGGACCGCCGCCGCAAGCGACAAGGAATTCGCCACGCCTTGTCGAATCTCAGTGTTACACAAGAGTAGACAGGAGGCGGGCGCGGTGGATACGAGGCAATGGATGTCGGTGCTGCTGTGTCTCGCGACGGCGCTCATGCTGTTCGTCGCCTGTCTCTCTTATCTGAAGCGCCAGCAGCCGATGGCTCGCACGATGATCTGGATGATGACGACGGCCTCCTGCTATGCGATGGGCTACACGTTCGAGATCGTGAGCGAGAGCCTGCGCGAGGTCAAGCTGTCGTATCAGCTGGAGTACGTCGGCATACCGTTCGTTTCGGCCTTCTGGCTGCTGCTGGTGTTTCAATTCACCGGGTTTGCCGCCCGGAACCGGAAGCCGGTCGCGATCGGGATTTTCCTGATTCCGACCGTTACCTTCCTGCTGCACCTCACCAACGATTGGCACCATCTCCTCTATCAAGCCTACGTCCCGAACCCGGAAGGGCTCGTTCCCGTTTACAATACGATCAAAGGTCCCTGGTATCCGATCCACGCCGTCTACAACTATACGATTCTGCTGTTCGGCATTTTACTGTTCCTCCCGATGTATCTCAGAGCCGTCCCGATCGTGCGCAAGCAGATCGTCGTGCTGATCGTGGGCGCAGCGGGTCCGATCCTGTTCAACATCGCCTACATGTTCAATAAGGAGATCGATTTTACGCCGCTCGGCTTCGCCTTGTCGGGTCTGGTGTACGCCTGGGGCATCTTCCGCTTCCGGCTGCTGCGGCTGACGCCGCTCGCCTACGCCAAGATGTTCGATACGATCCGGGACGGCGTCATCCTGCTGGATTACGACAACCAGGTCGTAAGCCACAACGACGCGGCGACGGAGGCGTATCCCGGGCTGCATGCGGCAAAAGAAGGACCGGTGCCAGCCCGCGCGCTGCTCGCGGAGAGTCCCGGGCTGCTGGACAGATTGACGTCGGCGGCGCATCTGGACGAGCGCTTCCCGCTGGCGCGCGCGCTCGGGGACCGGACGCGGCACTACATATGCAGCATCACCCACATCTACGACGCCGGTACGGCCCCGATCGGGAAAATGATCATGCTGAGCGACGTCACGGCGCTGCGGGAAAACGAGGAGCGGCTGCGGGAAAAGTCGGAACGGCTGACGCAGCTGAACGCCTTCAAGGACAAGCTGTTCACGGTGATGGCCCACGATATCCGCGATCCGATCGCGCTGCTCGTCAGCTTGACCGAGATTCTGGAGGCGGAGCCGGAAGAGCCCGAGCGGGCGAAGGCCGAGGTGCTGCCCGAGATCAAGCGGCAGGTGCGCAGCACCTATCAGCTCGTGGACAATCTGCTCGACTGGTATCGCAGCCAGAACGGCACGATCGCGTTTCGCCCGCAAGCCTGGAACCTGCAGCAGGTCGTCCGCCAGGCGCTGTCGCTGGCCGGCGCGAGAGCCGCCGCCAAGCATATCCGGATTGCGGAGCGGATCGACGACCGGCTGACCGTGAACGCGGACAAGGAGATGCTCGACCTCATCTTCCGCAACCTGTTGGCCAACGCGATCAAGTACACCGACGTCGGCGGTCAGATCGCGGTGAGCGCGACCGCCCGCGGCGGCGAGGTGAGCGTGTCCGTGAGCGACGACGGGCGAGGGATCGACGAGGAGACGGCCAAGCTGCTCCGGCGCGACGAGATGTACTTCAAGGAGCCCGGCTTCGCGAGCTCGGACGGCGGCGGAGAGATGCGGTTCGGGCTCGTGCTTACGCGCGAGTTTCTGCGCATGCACGGAGGCGCGCTCCGGTTCGCGAGCGCGGCGGGACGGGGCACGACGTTCTGGTTCACGCTGCCGGGCCATGCCGGCGGGGATGCCATGACGGATAAAGACGGATGGGCGGTGAGCGACGATGAAAGTGATGCTGGTTGACGACGAGCCCGTCATGCACCTCATCATGCGGAAGATGCTGGAGAAATATCCCGGCCTCGAGGTGGTCGGCACCTTCGCGGACGCGTCGTCGGCAGCGGCCTTCCTGAACGAACGGGAAGACGTGGACCTGGCCTTCGTCGACATTTCCATGCCCGTCGGCAGCGGCCTGTCCTTCGCCGCTCAGCTGGATCAGACAGGAGGCAAGCCGCAGATCGTGTTCGTCACGTCGCACAAGGACTTTGCCGTGGAAGCGTTCGAGCTGTCCGCGCTCGACTACCTCGTGAAGCCGGTGACGCAGGAGCGTCTGGAGCGGACGGTCCATCGCGCGCTGGAGAGCCGCAAGGCGCTGGGGAACGCGAAGGCAGCGGATGCGCCTGCGCAAAGCCGGGAAAAGGTGACCGTCTCGGTGCTGGGGGACTTCGCCGTGCAAAGCGAGCGGGGGCGGGTGAAGTGGATGTCGGGCAAGAGCGCCGAGCTGTTCGCGTACTTGCTGCTGAGCCGGGGCAAGCGGATCTCGCGCCATCGCCTGATCGCCGAGATTTTCGCCGGCATGACGGTCTCGAACGCGGAGAAATATCTCAATACCGCGGTCTACCAGCTGCGCAAGTCGCTGGAGCCGATCGGCCTGCGCGAGTCGGTCCGTTCGGAAAACGACGGGTACGTGCTGGAGCTGGACGACGCAGCCGTCGACTACGAGACGTTCGAGCGGGAGATCGCAAGGCTCGGCAAGCTTCATGCCGGCAACGCGGCCGAAGCCCTGAATGTCGACCGGCTGTATACGGGCGATTTGTTCGGCGCCAAAGCTTATGTCTGGGCGGTCCAGCATACGGAACGGCTGGCGAACCGCTATGCGGCCTTCGTGCGGGCGGCTGCCGCCGCGCTGCTTGACGTGCCGGACACGGCCGCCGCCGCCAAGCTGCTGCAGAAGCTGCATGCCCGCAACCCCTGGGATGAAGCCGTCGTCGGTCTGCTGATGCGGGGGCGCGCGATAGAGCGAGATAAAAAGGGGCTTACCGCGCAGTATACCGATTACGTGAAGCTGCTCGGCCGCGAGCTCGGCATCAAGCCGTCCAAGGAGCTGCTGCTGCTCTACGATTCGCTCGTCAGCGGGCTGTCGGATAGCGCGACTCAGAACGTCAACCAGCGTGCCGACTAATATTTTCATAGACGCGACAAAACGCCGCCAAGCCTTGATGCGAAGCGGTTTTTTGTCTTTTCCTGGCGAATTCTTTCATTATTCTTTTATTCCGGTTCCGTAGACTTAACCCTAGAATGCTCGCCGTCCGTCCGCATCGGGTCGATCCTGTCCCGGCGCCGCGGCAAGCGAGGGAGGGGTAGGCGTACTGTGGGGAAAAGAGGAATGAATTGGCGCGGGTGCGCGCTCGTATGGCTGCTTATCGCAAGCATGCTGGGCAGCGCGATCCTGCCGAACTTCGGAGGCGGATCGGCTGCGGCGGCAACGACGCAAGCGGCGGAGGTCATCGCGTCAGACCTGGAGGCCTTGGCGGCTGCGGGAGCATCCGCCGACACGGCGGGGCACTGGGCCGCAGGTACGATGGCGGAGTGGCAGCGGCTGGGGCTGATTAACGGCTTCCAGGACGGCACGCTGCGTCCGGATCAGGTTATCAGCCGGATCGAATTCGTCGCGCTGGCGAACCGGCTGTTCGCATACAAGGGTACGGCGAGCCTGAAGTTCGCAGACGTGCCGGGCAACGCCTGGTTCGCTGTCCAGGTGCAAGCCGCGGTGGCGGCAGGCTATATTAACGGCTTCCCCGACGGAACGTTTAAGCCCGATCGGCAGCTCTCCCGCGCGGAGGCGGCCGTCATGCTCGCGAAGCTCGTTCCGGTCGTGGAGCGCGACGGGGCGGATGCGCTGGGCGCGTTCGGCGACCGGAGCGACGTGCCGGCCTACGCAAAGGCTGCGCTGGACGCGCTGGTCGAAGGCGGCTACGTGCAGGGCTTCGCGGACGGAACGGTGCGTCCCGGCGGCAAGCTGACGCGCGCGGAGGCCGTCGTGCTGCTGGACCGGATCCGCACGCAGGCCGTGATTGGCGCGGGCGGCGGCATCGTGCCGCCGGCGCTTCGATTGGCGGCGGCAGGCGCCTACGGTCCGGCATCCGGCACCGCCGAGATCGCCGGCGACGTCGTTATCGACGCGCCGGGCATCACGCTGCGCAACGTCAAGGTGCGCGGCAATCTGACGGTGGGCGCAGCCGTCGGCGAAGGGGACGTCTACCTGAAGGGCGTCGCCGTCGGCGGGAGCACGAATCTGCAGGGCGGCGGGGCGCATAGCGTACATATCGACGATTCGCGGCTCGGGACGGTCGTCGTCGAGAAGAAGGACGGCCGGATTCGCGTCGTCGTCGGCGGCACGACGGTCATCGCGCAGATGGACGTGCGGACGGACGCGAACATCGAGTCGGACGGAACGACGCAAGGCGGCGGGATCGCGGGCATCTCCATCACGGCGGCAGGCGAGGTCGTGCTGTCGGGCAGCTTCGGCAAGGTCGAAGTCGCCAGCGACGTGACGCTGACCGTCAGCGCGGGTACGATCGAAGCGCTGCAGGTCGGGGAAGGCGTTAAGTCCGCCGCGATCAAGCTGAGCGACGGCGTCGCGGTTAAGAGCGCCGAGCTGCACGGCGGCGCGGAGGTCACAGGAACCGGGACGATCGGCCATGCGCTGGTGGACGCGGCGAACGTGCGCTTCGAGACGAAGCCCGCGAACGTGGAAGTGACGGAGCGCGGCGGCGCGGCCGGCAATACAGGCGGAAGTGGGGGGAATGGCGGCAACGGCGGCGTGCAGCCAACACCTACGCCAACACCTACGCCTACGCCAACGACCGCGCCAACGACCGCACCTACGCCGACGCCGCCGGTCGATACGACGATAACGGTCGTCCCGACGCTTGTCCAAGCGCGCGCGTCCAGCCTCAAGGTGGCGCTCAGTCCCGCAGTGCCGGGCCTGACGGCGGCGAACTTCGCTCTGAAGGACGCCGCCGGCGGCAGCGTCCCCGTGACGTACGCGGCAACGCTTGACGGCGGCGCGACATACGCTTTGGCTGCCGCGTTGTCAGAAGGCGCGACGTATACGCTGACGATCGCCAAGACGGGCTACGGCTTCGGCGCGGGCCTCGCCGTCGCGGTCCCGGTCACGCAGCCGGAGGACATCGACGTTGCGGCGTCGCTCGTCGGCGCGGCCGCGCCGACCGGCTTCACGCTGGCGCTGAACGGGCCGGTCGCCGGACTGACGGCGGCCGAGCTCACGCTCACGCACGGCGGCCAGCCCGTGGACATCGTGTCCGCCGACAGCGCCGACGGCGGCGCCACCTATGCGATCGCAGCGGCCCTGACGGCCGGCGAACGCTACGTGCTGACGATCGCCAAGCCGGGCTACCGGTTCGGCGGCGGTCTGACGATCGACGTGCCGGCGGAGGGGACCGAGGAGATCGCCGTCACGCTGTCGCCGAGCGGTACGGCCGGCGCCGCGGGATTCTCCGTCGGCCTGAGCGTGCCGATCCCGGATCTGTCGGCCGGCCAGTTCCAGTTAACGCACGGCGCGGACAGCGTGACCGTGGCGAGCGCCGTCAGCGAAGACGGCGGCGCTACGTATGCGATCGCGGCTTCGCTGACCGAAGGCGAGACGTACCGGCTGACGATCGTCAAGCCGGGCTACGGCTTCGGCAGCGGTTTGACCTTTACGGTGCCTGCAGGTCTGGTAGTCGTCACGCCTAGCGTCAGCCGTCTTACTTCCTCCGGCTTTGTTTTGTCGCTGGACAAGCCGGTGCCGGAGCTGGAGATGGACAGCTTCTCGATTACGGGCAGCGACGAGACGGCCGTCGGCATCAACATGCTGGAGACCGAATCCACGCATAGGATCGTCGAGGTATACGCGCCGCTCGCGCTGGGCGACACGTATACGGTATCGCTCAACAAGCAGGGCTATGCCTTTGACGAACCGCTAACGCTGTCCGTCCAGGCGACCGAATCGCCTTCTACGATCGAGTGGGTGTCTTATCAGGGCTTTTCCATCCGCTTCGGCTCGCCGCTCGCGTCGTTGACCGCCGACCGGATCTCGCTGACCGGAGCGTCGGGCGCGGCAGTCGCCGTGCAGCGCGTACAGCTTGCGGCAGACGGCAGGTCCGCCGTCGTGACGGCCGATCTGTCGGCAGCCGGCGCTTACGGGTATCGCATCGCCGCGGCGGATCTTGTCTTCTCGGGAGATATTCACGTGCCTGAGAAGATTGCCGTCAGCCGCTACACGACCTTCGAGTCGGTGAATTACGTGGATCAGGGCTTACGGGTGCATTTCAGCGTCCCGGTCCCGGGGCTGCCCCCCGAGGCGTTCGAGCTGACGCACCGGGACGGCACGCCTTATGCGCTCGCGTCGGCGGCGACGGACGACGGCGGCTGGAGCTACCTGCTGGTGCCGGAGCAAATGACGTACAGCGACTATGCGCTCGACGTTCGGCACGCGGGCTACGACTTCGGCGGCGCGCTGCAAATCATCCGTCCGACGATTAACAACTGGGGCGGGCTGGCAGATCTGGCCGCGTTTATCGGACTCAATCCTTCCGTGCCGACAACGATGGATAACTATCGAATTACGGACGCCTCGGGCGCCGCGGTAACGATAAAGGCGCTCGTTCCGATGCAAAACGCGTTCATCGCCACATTCGAAGGCGCGCGAGGCCGCGGCTATGACGTGACCGTCGTCAAGGAAGGCTACGACTTCGGCGGGCCGCACCGGATCAACGTTTACGCGCGCAATACGATCGTCGATCCTTCCGGGACCGGCTTTACGCTGGCGCTCAATCCACCCGCTGCGATCGATACCGCGCACGCCTTTTCGCTGCACAGAGCGAAGGACGGCGCAGCAGTAGGCAGCGCGCTGCGGATCGATTCCGTCGAGACGACCGACAATGGAGCCAGCTACAAATTCGCGGTCGCGCTGACGCCCGGGGACTACAAGCTGTCGGTGGATGCCGACATCGACGAAGATTCGTTCTACTTCACGGTGCCGATCGTCGCGACCATAACGGTCGATCAAATTACGAATAGCGGACTGACCGTGAAACTAAGCGAAGCGCTGAGCGGTCTGTCCGCCGGCAGCTTCGGACTTGTCCAGGCGGATACGGGCGCGCCGGTTACGATCGATTCGGCGACGACGGCCGATCAGGGCCGCACGTATCGACTGTTGGCCGAGCTGTCCGGAGGCAGCTACATGCTAAGGCTGTACGGCCATCTGCCGGACGAGGGCGTCCCGTTCCAGGTCGCTCCTACGGTAGATGCGGGCGTCCCGGCCGTCGACCGCATCGGCGCGGACGGATTCGACCTGACGTTCGACAGCGCCGTGCCCGGCTTGCTGCCGGCCGATCTCGATCTGCGCGACGCGAGCGGCAGCCGGCTCGGCGGCGTGACGCTGTCCACCGCAAACGGCGGGGCCAGCTACCGCGTCCATGTCGGCCTGACCGGCGGACGGGACTACAAGCTGACGCTGAGCAAGGACTTCTTTCGCTTCGCGTCGCCGGTCACGTTCCACGTCGGCTACTTCCTGTCGGCGACGATCGTGCAGACGACGCTGGACGGACGCATCGAGGTCCGCTTCTCGTCCGCGCTTCCGCAGGCGCAGTACGGCGGCGTGTTCGCCCGGGACGAAGCGGGGAACGATTATTATCCGTACGAATACGTCATGGCCGGCGGCGGTACCGTCTATCGGCTGCGGCTTCCGGCTTTCTCGTCCGCCCATACGTACAGCATCGCGCTGAATCCGGCTGCCGCGCCGGAGCTCGCGGACTACGCGCTGACCTCGCCGACGTTCGGGTTCCCTTCCGTGATCTCGGCGGCTGACGGCACGGCGGCGGGACTTACGGTTCGGTTCGCAACGCCCGTCGACGGCCTGACCGGCGGCAGCTTCATTATTCGCGATGCCGCGGGCGCGGCGGTCCCCGCGACCGGCGCGTCTACCGGGGACGGCGGCGGCAGCTATGCGCTGAAGGCCGCGCTGACGCCCGGGAAGTTTTACACGGTACAATACAAATCGTCAGCTACGTATCAGCAGACGGAGCCGGTCTCGTTCGCCGTGCGCAAGTCGCTCGCGCCGACGATCAAAAACGTGACGTCGACGGGCTTCACGCTCCAGTTCGGCGAGAAGGTTGCGGGCCTGAAGGGCGCCGAAGTCGTCCTGCGCGATCCAAGCGGCAGCGTTCTCGGCACGCATCTGTACAGCTTCTCGACGGCGGATCAAGGCCTCAGCTATCAGTTCCGTTACACGGTCGGCGCCGGCGTCGTCGAACCGGGCTCAGGATACACGCTCGACGTGCAACGCGACGAATTCGCGCTCGACGCGCCGCTCGCATTCGATATCCCGATTCCGGCGAATGTCCTTGTCGCGCTCACGACAAGCACGGATCTGCTGCTTGGGATCGGCAGCTACGGAGGCGGAGAGCTCGGCCTCGTTAAGAGCAGCTTCGACCTGCGGGACAGCAAGGGACGTCCGGTCTCGTTCGCGATGGACGATCTCGGCGGCGGCTCGTACAAGCTGACCGGCGCTTTCGACGCGCAAGAAACTTATACGCTGACCGTCTCCAAGCCGGGCTACGACTTCGGCAAGCCGCTGACGTTCGGCCTTAGCATCGCGGTCGGCATCACGACGATGTTCCAGAACCAGCAGGGCTTCAGGCTGTTCCTTAGCCCTCCCGTGGCCGACCTCGGCGCCTCCGAGATCGTGGTCAAGGACGGCAGCGGCCAGACGACGGCCGTGACTTCGGCAACCACCGCTGACGGCGGCGCCACCTATCAGGTGTCCGCGAAGCTGACGGCGGGCAAGACTTACACCGTCACGACCGTCAAAACGAATTATACGGTGAAGTTCACGATTCCGTTCAGCCTGAACAGACGGGCGGCTTCGGTGGATATGGCGTCGGTCCGCGGCTTCCGGCTGAACTTCGACCGGGCGGTGAACTGGAGCAGCGAGTTCAAGCTCGTCGTCACGGACGAGCAGGGCAATGCCGTCAAGACAAGCGGCATCGTATCCAAGGACAACGGGCTGAGCTACGAGATCGATGCGGCGCTCTTGCCGGACGTGAACTACACGGTCACGATCACCAAGCCGGGCGACGACTACGGGCCGGGCATTCCGCTGATCGTCCGCAAGGCGCGGGCGACGTTCGACGGCCTGGCCCCAGGAGGAAGCCGAATCTTCCAGCTGTCGCTGGACAAGCCGATTCCGGACATGCGTCCAGGGGAGTTCGTCCTGCGGCGGGCTTCCGACGGACGGCGTCTCCCGGTGCTGTCGGCCGAATCCACGGACGGCGGCACGACGTACGCGCTGTCCGCAGACTTCCTGCAGTCGGAGAGCTACACGATCGTTCCGGAAAAGGACGGCTACGCATTCGGCGATCCGATCCCGTTCAGCGTGCCGATCTTCGAGCGGACGGCCGTTACCGGCGCGAGTCCGCGCGAGATCCGGATCGGCTTCAACCCGGCCGTGCCGGGTCTCGACGAGAGCAGCTTCGCGCTGCGCAGCGCCGCAGGCGCCATGCTGCCGGTAGGTGCGGTCTCGACCGACGACGGCGGAGCGACCTACCGGATCGTCGCCGATTATGCGGGCGGGGAGACGTACACGGTGACGATCGCCGAGGCCGGCTACGAATTCGGCGACCCGCTGACGGCGGATATTCCCGACGCCGTGACGGCTGCAATCGCGGCGGTCTCCGAGACGGGTCTCTCCGTGTCGCTCGCTCCTGCCGTAGCCGGACTGTCCGCTTCCAACTTCGCGCTGCGGGATGCGTCCGGGCATGCGGTCGCGCTGACCGGCGCGAAGACGACGAACGGCGGCGCCAGCTATGTGCTGAGCGCGGCACTGACCGGCGGCAACGGTTATACGCTGACGATCGCGCTGGCCGGCTACGACTTCGGCTCCGCGATGACGCTGAACGTACCGATTACGGTCAACGCCGCGTATTCGGACGTACGGACGTCCGGACTGACGATCCGCCTGACGGATCCGGTCCCGGGACTTGGCTCAGCCAACGTCACGTTGCTTGATCAGGACGGCGCTCCTATCGCGGTTGCCGCCATGACGACGTCCGACGGCGGCGCCACCTACGCCGTGCAGGCTGCGCTCCAGGCGCAGCGGCGCTACAGTCTGCGTCTCGCAAAAGCGGGCTACGACTTCGGCGCCGATGCAGGCTTTGTCGTGCCGCTTGCCGTACAAGTTGAAGTGCCGGCACTGCTGACGACCGGCTTCGCGATCAAGCTGAATCGGGCGGTACCCGGACTGACCGCTGGCAATCTGACGCTTACGGACAGCGCCGGAAAAGCAGTCGCCATCACCGCCTGGACGGCGTCCGAGGATGGGCTCTCCTATCAAGCGGCTGCCGAGCTCGCTGCGCACGAGACGTACGCGCTGCAGCTCGTCGCCAGCGGCTACGATTTCGGCCCGGCCCTGCAGCGCGAGGCGCAGCCTGCGCTTGCGCTCTCGGCGACCAATGTCTCCGAGGTCGGCTTCGTCCTCAATCTCGGCGATGCTGTACCGAATCTGAAGCCGGGCGACGTCTATTTGACGAATGCGTCCGGTACGCGGATCCAACTGAATGCGGCCTCGTTCTTCGATCTGTCCGGCGCCGCCCAGACCGGACGCCTCTACCAGGTCGTCGTATCGTTGACGAGAGGCGAGGCTTATACGATCGACGTCCGCGACCCGGCGCATCCGGCGGCTGCGCCGCTGCAGGTTATTTTGCCGATCCAGGTTCAGGCCCAGGTGTCCGGCGTCTCGAAGAACGGCTTCACGCTCGCCTTTAACAAAGCGGTTCCGGGGTTCGGCGCGGACGATATCGAGCTGGTAAATGAAGATGGAGATCCGGTCGCCATCGGACGTGCGGCGGCGGGGGAGACGGAAGCGAAGTATGCGATCGACGTCAAGCTGACGGAGGGACGCACCTATACGCTGAAGCTGAACAAGACGGGCTACAGCTTCGCAACGGGCGGCGGAACGCAGGTGCAGGTACCGATCGCCGTGACGGCCACCGTCTTGAATCCGAACGAGTCGGGCTTCACGCTCGCGCTGTCCGAGCCGGTGCCGGATCTGGATATCAAGCTGTTCAAGCCAGGCTTCGTCAACGCCTATTACGATCTGACGATTACGACGCCGGACGGGGGGAGGACCTATCAGGTTGGGGTATCGTGGCCAAGCGACTATCCGCTGACGCTCGCGCTGTCCAAGCCGGGGTACCTACTGGGCGCCGACCAAACCGTGCAATACGCCAAGAAGCCGCCCGTTATGCTTCTTGCGGTATCGGGAGCGGACAGCGCGAGCGTGCTGCTCACCTTCGACGCGCCGCTCGTCTCGATGGAGACAAGTGCCGGATTTGCGCTAAAAATAAACGGCCAATGGCAGAGCGGCGTCAAGTCGTACTTCGTCAACGCGACGACGGTCAAGCTGACCTGGAGCGGGGCGCTCCTCCGTTCGACCGACGAGCTGGCGGTCGCCTATACCGGGGTGAACCGGGTGAAAGGCGTGAACGGCGCATTCCTGGCGCAATTCGCCGCTACGCCGGCGCTCAATACTTCGAGCGAGCTCGGTCTCGTGCAGAGCTACGTCGACAGCCGGAATGCCGATACGCCGGCGGCGATGCTGCATGCGCAATTCGGACGCTCGGCGCTCGAGACCGCGAAGCTGCTGCGGGAAGGCGGTTTCCCCGCCTCGCTGTACGCGGCCGCCGTCGGCAAAGAGTACCAGCTGGACTTTGCGGGCGTACTCGGACTGCTGTACAAGATGGACGCGGATGCGTCCACGGCATTCGGTGCCGTTCGGGCGACGCGGTATTTGCCGAACGCGCCGGACACGTGGATCGCGGGCTTCCTTGCCGCCGGTTACGCGCCGGAGGAATTCGCCGGCAGCTTCCGCGACGTCGGCTACCAGGCGCGGGATATCGTACGCGGACTTAAGCTGGGAGGCGTGTCCGCGAAGACGGCGGCGCTGACGATGAACCGCGCGCTTCATGAGACGAGCGACAGCGCGGCCACGCAGCTGCGCAGCCTGTACGGAGCTGCGGACACCGCAAGCGCCGTGCGTAGTGCATATGGCCTGACCGATGCCGGGACCGTGCAGGCGCTGGCTGCCGGCGGCATGTCCGCGGCCGATGCCGCCGCGGCGAGCAAGACGCTGTTCGCCGCCGACGCGGCGACCGCGGCCGGACTGCTGAGCGGCGCCGGTTACCCGGCCAAGGCCATCGGCGCAGCCGTCCGGCAGCTCTATACGTTCGCGGACGCGGCAGAGGCCGTCCGGGCGCTCGCGCAAGCGGGGCTGGCAGGCGCCGAGCTGTATGCCGCAGCCGGCGCGATCTTCTCGCCGGCGGACGCGGCGTCGGCCATGCTCGGCCAAGGGCTGTCCGCGTTCGACGTGGCGGATGCGATCCGTGCGGCCGGCGGCGGCGCGGCGACGGCTGTCGCCGCCCTGCTGAGCCGGGGCGGGGACCCTGAAGCGATCGCCCGCCAGGTGATGAGCGCATGGGGCACCTCGCTGACGCTGCGGGAGACGGCAAGCCAGCTCGTACAGGGCGGCTTCAGCAAGATTCAGGCTGCAACGCTGCTGCGCACCGTCTACGGGGCGGATACCGCGTCCGCATACGACGCGCTCGAGCCGATGTTTCATCCGTGGGGCTTCGATGCCAAGGGACTGTTCACGACGCTGCTCCAGGGCGGCTACGACCCGGTCCTGGTGGCGGATTACTTCCTGAAGCATGTCTATGCCGGCATCGCGTCCGTGCTGGAAAACTTTTTGGAGGATGCGCACTATTCGCTCCCTACGTCGCTGACGTACGTGCACGATGCGGTGACGAAGGGCGGCAAGGCCTATGCGATGAAGGACGCCGTCCGGGACATGTTCGCCACCGGCGCATTCTATTCGGCCGAGGACGCGCTCGCCGCGCTGCGCGCAGCTTATGCCGGCGATGCCGCCGAACCGGCCAATCCGGCGAATCTGGCGGCGGGCATGAGCGAGCGGTATTCGTTCTACGATTACCAAAAAGCGCTGATCTCGCAGTTCGGCCAGACGATGCCGATGTGGATCGATCAGCAGACGGCGAATTGCGCCTGCGACGCGGCCAAGCTGGCCAAGGATGCGAAGTTCCTGTTCGGCGCCTCGTCCATCGGCGACATCACGGCGACGATGAGCGCGACCGGCAAGTTCACGCTGCAGCAGATCATCGAAGGCACGATCCCGCTCTACCCCGGCAATTCGCGGGAGTCTCAGATGTCCGCGCTCACCGCCGTGCTGAGCGGTACCGGGTATCCGGTCGGCGAGCTCGCGGCCGTATACGACAGCGAGGGCTGGGACTGGATCAAGGCGTTCAGCCGGTACGGCATCGCGGCCAAGGAAGCCGCATTGTACCTGCAATCCAAGGGACTGGCCAAAGACCAGATCATCGTCCGCCTGCGCCCGTATCCGCTCAAGGATATCGCGCTCGTGCTTCGCGAGCAGTACGAACTGGACGAGTCGGGCGCAATTGATGCGCTGCTGTCGATACAGTTTTACGATCAGGACGAGATCGGATCGGCGGTTGCCTGGGCGTTCGGCGGCAATCCAGTCGCGCTGTGGGTGAAGACGCTGAAGGCGCAAGGCGCGTCGGCGGGCTCGGTCATCAGCCTGCTGGCATCCCGCTATACGGAATACCGGGATCCGAGCGTATCGGGTCCGGCGCTGATCCGCGGCGGCTACGGCATGGAAGAGGTCATACAGGCGCTGATAGCCCGTTCGAGCAATCCGAACCTGCAAAATACGATCGCCGTGCTCAAATCGCTGTACGCGCAAGACCAAGTGACGGTCGCGCAGCTGCTGGCCGCATCCGGCAGCGCTGCGCCGGCCGACGGCATCAGCTTCCTTAAAAACGCGAAGTATTCGCAAGCGGAGATCGCCCGCAGCCTGAAAGCCTATTACGGGCTGGAATCGGGGCAAGCGGCCAGGCTGCTCGCCGACGCTTACCCGTCCGAGCTGACGAAGGTTATTCAGACGGTGGCGGGCATTTACGGCGACAGCAAGGCGGCTGTCGCGGCCGCCGCGCTTGCGGCCGAGGGAATCACTACGCTTGCGGCGGCGATTCCGTATTTGCGGGATGCCGGGTTCGGGCTGCAGGATATCGCCGCCATCGCCCGCGATCACTTCGGCGCGCCGCTCGGCCGGACGGCGCAAGCCCTGCTGGCGCACAGCGGCGAACGCGACAGCGTCGTGCTCTATGCGGCGGCGGGCGTCTACGGTCAGACGGTGGAGCATGCGATTCACGAGCTGTTGACGGCGAACGGACAAGCGTCCTTCGCCGATGCGATCGCCTACATTTACGCGCAGCAGCGGTTCGATCTGCGGACGGGCGCGATGCTGGCGAAGGAAGAATACGGTCTCTCGTCGGGACAAGCGCTGCAGGCATTCCGCGCGTTCGGCATGTATAAGGACAAGGACGTCGTCGCCACGGTGGCGAACGTGTACGGCATGTCAGGCGACGCGAGCGTCGTCGATTCGCTCGAAGCGAGCGGCATGCATACGTTGACCGATGCGGTATCGTACCTGCTGCGGATGAACTTCGATCTGCGCAGCATCGTCCGCGTCGGCCGCGAGCACTATGGACTGACGCAAGGTCAGACGGCGTCGGCGCTTGACGCGTCGGGCTTCTTCGACGGCAACGGCAGCGATGTCGTCGCCGCGATCGCCACCGTATACGGACAGACGATGAGCCAGGCGCTGGTCTCTGTGCTGGACGGGCTGGGGGCAACGACGTTCGAAGCGGCTATCCCGGATCTGCGCGCGGCGGACCTGACGCTGGACGACCTCGTGCTTGC
This sequence comes from Cohnella sp. GCM10012308, assembly GCF_042649185.1. Classification (NCBI taxonomy): domain Bacteria; kingdom Bacillati; phylum Bacillota; class Bacilli; order Caryophanales; family Paenibacillaceae; genus Cohnella; species Cohnella sp. GCM10012308. The sequence continues at coordinate 86,230 of NZ_JBHRYU010000013.1, read as the reverse complement.
CGCGCGCGATCACTACCGGTTGACCGCCGGTCAAACGCTTGGCGCGCTGCTTCCGATATCCGCTTACCAGGCCGGCGCGGTTACGGCCGCGGTGCTCGAGTATTACGGCAAGCCGTTCGCGGAAAGCGCAGGCGAACTCCTGCGCGGCGCCGGAGCCGCCAAGCTGCAGGACGGCGCGCCGATCCTGCGGCAGATGGGCTATTCGCTTAAGGAGATCGTGTCGGCATCGCTGTCGTACTATGGCTTGACCGCCGAGCAGACCGCCGACGGGCTCGCGGCGCTGGACTTCGACAGCGCATCCTTGATCGCGGCCGCCGTAGCGGACGTCTATGCGCCGGCTTCGGCCGCCGATGCGGACGCTGTGCTTGCCGGCGGCGAAGAGATCCCGGATCCGGCTGTCGCCGCAAGGCTCCTGTGGCAAGCAGGCATTCCGCTGGCCAATATCGCCGGCGCGCTGAGCCGACATTACAGCCTGTCCGCGGGCGAGATTGCCGCGGTTCTGGCAGGCACGGAATTGTTCGATACAGCCACGATCGTCTATGTGCTGGCATCAAGTGCGGGAGGCTTGACCGGGGCGGCTCTGGCTGCGGTGCTGAGCGCCGTAGGCGTAAGTTCGGCTTCGGACGCTGCGGGCATGCTGAGGCAGGCCGGATATGGCGCGAATGACATCGCAAGCGCGCTTATGAACGGCTATGCCCAATCGGAGACGGCTGCGAAGACCATCCTGTCGGGTCTTGGCGTCTATACGGCGCAAACGATCGAAGCCGCCGTGAATCAGACGCGCGGACAAGGTCCGACGTCGGCCGACCTGCTGTCGGACGTCCTCGAGCTGTACGGGGTGACGACGGCGGAAGGCGCTGTCGCCTTCCTGAAGCAATCGAATTATCCGCTCGCCGACATCGCGATGCAGCTTAAGAACCGCTACAAGGCAGATGCGGCGCGCGCGACCGAGCTTCTCAAGCCTTACGACCAGGTCGGAGACATCACGCTGGCGATCGCAGCCGTCTACTATGCCGATACGAATCTGGCATATCTCAAGCAGATGGTGCCGGCCGGGTATGCGAGCAATCCGACCAACATGGCGGGTTACATGTCCGGCAAGTTCACGCTGACGGACATCGTGCTCGCGCTCAAGCTGTTGTTCGGCTTGGACGCGCTCGGGGCCAAGGATGCGATGATCAACGTGGACGCTTCGCCGGATCAGATCAACGGCAAGATCGCCGAAGTATACGGTGTCGATCCTTTGCTCGCGCTTCTGACTCGAATGAAGGCCCAGGGGGCAAGCGCAAGCGATATCGCGGTCGAGATGCAGCGCAACGGCAAGTTGGAGGTGAGCGACAGTTATCTGGTCGATACGCTCGCCGCGCTCGGCTACGACGGGGCGACGATCTTGAGTTTGCGATACAGATCCTTCAACAGGGGCTTTAAAAATGAAGGCACTCTCCAGGAACAGGCCGCGCTGCTCGTCCGGTTCGGCGTCAATACCCCTGCCGCGATGGCGGAATTCCTGATGTACAAGAGCAATGGCGGCAGCTCCGCGGGCGTAACCGCGATGATGACGATTATGCGTGCGGGTCTGCCGAACGCTTCCATCAGCGACATCGCGCTGGCGGTCGCGGGCTATGGCTTCGGCCGGCTGCCGATCGAGAATGCGATGCAGGCGATGCACGAGCTGAGCGGCAGCATTGCGGAGGAAGCCATTCTGAAGCGACTGGGCTACAACGCCTACGATGCCGCTGGCTTCGTAAGCCGCATGTTTACAAGCCGCAGCGATCGTTTGCGGCTGCTCGCCCTGAACGGTTACAAGCTCACGGATTATTTGAAGTATGCCTATTACGGAGCGGAGTCCATCGCCTATCTGAAGCAAACCGGGCTTGGCGCCACGGAGATCGCGGTCGCGATCGTCCAGTCGGGCGCGTCCAATAACTATGCGGTCATCGCGCAGGACCTGAAGCAAGGAGGCTTCACGGACCTGAACGAGGTCGTGAAGGCGGTGTACAAGGCGGGACTTCGTCCCGAGTGGATCCCCGACTATCTGTACGGCATGGCGCCGTTGCAGGATATCGCTCAAGCGATGGTCAACACCGGCGAGATCTCCCTCACCGTCATCGTCAAGGCGCTGCAAATCGCGGAGGCGAACAACAAACAGATCTATTACATCGTCAAGGCCATCAGCAAAAACGAGCAGGCCGAATTCCTTGGCGAGCTGTCAGCGGTCGAACGGCGTGCTCTTGGCGACGACGAGGCCGCGATCATCGTGACACTGGGCACGCTGCGCGGCGCCGGGTTCTCCTCGCACGAGTCGGCCGACCTGCTTACGAACGACATGGGCGATTGGATGAAGGCGACGGCGCTGCTCATCCTGACCGGCTACGAGTGGGACGATGCGCTCGGAGCGGTGTGGGACGAGTACCGCGCGGCGATCGGCGTGTTCATCCTGCAGTCGATGATGGGCAGCGCAATCTCGAACTTCATGAAGGACTTCCAGAACTACTGGAAGATCGGCAAGATCGTTATTAGAATCGTAAAGCGCGAATTGTCCTGACGTTTTAACGAGAAACGGAAGTCTCCTTCCCTTGAAACATGGGGGAGGAGGCTTCTTTTTTTTTAGTTCAGAAAGTATAAATTTGGGCGGCAATTTACGGAAAGGTAGGCGCGCTTTCGGTGTGACGGAGCTTTATGGAAGGTTGGCGGGCAAAGAACCTGCATTTATACAGGTATTTTCTACCGACGTGCGGTATTTGATGAAATGCCTGCAAATGTGCAGGTAAATTCGTTGCACAAGCCGGAAACCCGGCTGACGGAGGGAAAAACCTGCATTTTCGCATCTTTTTGTCTAATGAGGCGATATCGGCGAAAAAAGATGTATATTTGCAGGCTTTGTGGCGAAAGAGCGGCATGGGCGACGATACGCGGAACCATGGGAAAGACCGACAGCTATGCCGTTGACAAGCGTTGCCCGCAAGGCCGGTTTCGGATATCCGCCAAATTTAAAAGGACTGTCAGGGGCGTGTTTCCCCGGCGGGTTCTTCTAAATGTACTGGTAAGCGAGAAAAGCGAAGTTACAGGAACGACGAGGGCGCTGGAGCGTGCTGCAAGCGATAATAGCGCGGTTACAGGAGCAACGAGCAAGCCTATGCACGAGCATCCAATGTGCAGTTAACACAACCTTTTTCGTCCGAAGGTGCTGTTGAGGCGATGTGCTTGCGGATTTCTTGTCATTGAGACGGGTTGCGGCACCTTTTATAGCTCGATTTTTACATTTGGCGTTGCCAAACGCAACATAAACGAATTATAATGCAAATAAAACGAAACATAAAAGAAAACAAAAAGAAAATTAAAGGAAAGCGAAAGCTTGCTTCGCAAAGCGGCGCAAAAGATGCAGGAAGCGCAAAAGATGCAGGAAGCGCAAAAGATGCAGGAGGCGCAAAAGATGCAGGAGGTGCAAAAGATGAAAGAAGTGCAGAACATGCAGAAGGTGCAGAACATGAAGCCGGTTAATAGCTCGCTGCAGGATTTGCTGGGCAAGGATTACGCGGATGCCGTAGCAGCCGCAGCCGCGTTCCTTACCGACTTGAGTCTGGAGGAAGCGCAGGAGATCGCACGCGAATCCATTGAATTTATGCCCGAAGCTTACATTCGGCGAATGGATGGCTTATTATCCCAGGTAGGGAGTCAGGTCGTGCCCGAGCTGAAGGGCGCGCATGCCGGCGCTCCGACGGATGCATTCCGGAAGGCCGCCAACCCCAAGGCCAGCCCGCTCGGCGGACTCGGATATTACCGGTTGGGAGAGGACGGGAAGCTGTACCTCATCACCAAGAGCGAGCATTACCACACGCCGCTGGGACACAATTTTCCCGGTTACAAGCTAATTGGCCAGGCGGAGCGGCTTGGCATCACCAATGCGACGCACAACAACACGCGCGGCTCCATCACACGCCTGCTGGAAAGGGAGCTCGTTCGCACGGCCAACGGCCTTGCCAAGGCGGACGCCGACGCGCTGGAGCAAGTATTGGATTCCCGCGAGCCTCACGTTCTCAATCGCGTCATCAATCTGGAGACGGGAACGTTGGCCTGCGAGGCCGCCATCAAGATGATGCTGGCGCGGTTTTATAAGCTGGACGACACGTTTCCGGATCCCCAGTATAAGGATCGGACGCCAGTATTCCTCGTCATGGCCGACCACGACGGGGGAAGCCAGGCCAACTATCACGGCACGACCATCGTCGCGCAGACGATGCGGGGGCTGTGGCCGGGAATCCGGGAGAAGCTGCAGGGAGAGATCATGCAGACCTGCCCCGTGCGCATCAACGACTTCGCGGATTTTAAAGCCAAGTTCGAACAATACAACAAACCGCCGTACAAGGTCGCCGGATTTCTGCACGAGATCGTCCTGATGAATTACGGGGGCATTTTGCTGGAGCCGTCTTATTTGCAAAAAGCGTACGCGCTCTGCCACGAACACGATACGCCGGTCATGTGCGACGAGATCCAGTCCTGCATGTGGTACCCCGGCATGTACCTGTTCAGGGAATACGGCTTGAACCCGGACTTCGTCGTCATTGGCAAAGGCTTCCCGGGCGGCCAATACCCGGCTTCCCGCGTCATCACCACCGCCGCGATGGACACGCTCAATCAGTTCGGCGCGCTGGTGACCAACGGCCAGGAGGAGCTCGCGGCGCTGGCCTATCTGATCACGATGAAATTTTCCGAGGAAAATGCGGATTACATCCGCGAAATGGGCACTTATTATGAAGAGAAGCTCCAGGGGCTCGCGCAGCGTCACGGCGGGCTGATCGAGAAGGTGGAAGGCAAGGGCCATCTATCCACGCTGTTCTTCCGCCAGCCCGGGAAGGTGACGGAATTTACCGCGATTCTAAACGGGAGCTGCATCGATATCAGCGCGCAAACCTATAAGGCAAAATGCCCGCCGGCAGCATTAACGAAGCCGCCCGTCATCGCTACGCCTGCCATGATCGATTACTTCGTTCATCGGATGGAAGAGGTCTTGAATCGCTTGAACGATCCCACTTAACGAGAGAGAGCGTGTGCGCATTATATGGAAGAACTCGATATCGACGAGAGAAGAAAACGAATACTGGATCTGCTCCACCGGGAAGGGAAAATCAAGGTCGCCGAATTGAGCAAGCTATTCGGGACTTCGGAGGTCACGATCCGGAGCGATCTGGACGAACTGGCGGCGCAAGAGCTGCTGCAGCGCACGCACGGCGGCGCGATCAGCACCTATAAATCCTATTACAACATGAATTTTCAGGACCGGCTGGAGACGCATCAGGAAGAGAAGAAAAGGATCGCGGTCGAAGCGGCCACGCAGATCTCCGACGGAGACACCTTGATCCTCGGATCGGGCACGACGCCTCTTTATGTGATGCGCGAGCTCAAAAACCATAAAAACCTGATCATCATTACGAACTCCCTGTCGATCGCGCAGGAAGCCGGCTACAGCCGGAACGTCCATGTCGTGGTTCTGCTGGGCGGCAACCTGAACGTTCCCTATCAATTCGTCTCGGGCGACGATACCATCGGCCAATTGAACAAGTACAAAGCCGACAAGCTCATTCTCTCGTCCGACGGCGTCAGCGCGGATTACGGGATCAGCACGTATCATCACCTGGAAGCGGAACTGTACCGGCATATGATCGCCAGGGTGGATAAGACGATTCTGGTCGCCGACTACACCAAGATCGGCAGATCGAATTTCTCGCTGATCGAGCGCGTCGAGAAGGCGGATTGCCTCATCACGAATCAGAACGCCAACAAGGAAGAAATCGAAGTTTTCAAGGAACGGGGCATTGAAGTTCGGCTGGTATGACTAAATCATGCGGGAGACGGTGATCGACATGAAGATCGGCGTAGTCAAAGAAATCAAGAACAACGAAAACCGGGTGGCGCTCACGCCGGGCGGCATCAAGGAGTTGGCCTCTCACGGACATCAAGTACTGGTGGAATCGCGCGCCGGCGAAGGCAGCGGCTTTGACGATTCGCAGTATACGCAGGCCGGCGGCATCGTGATGACCGACAAGGCCGAGCTTTTCGTACAAGCGGATCTCATCGTAAAAGTGAAGGAGCCGGTGGCGTCGGAATACGAGCTGTTCAAGCCGGGACAGGCGCTGTTCGCGTATCTGCATCTGTCCGCCGATCTGCCGCTGACGCGGATGATGCTCGAGAAAAAGCTTGCCGGCATCGCGTTCGAAACCGTGCGGCTGCCAAACGGCCAGCTTCCCTTGCTGGCGCCCATGAGCGAGGTGGCCGGCCGGATGGCCGTTCAGATCGGCGCGTCTCTGCTTCAGAAGAACAACGGCGGAATGGGGATTCTATTGGGCGGCGTGCCCGGCGTAAACCGTGCCGAGGTCGTCATTATCGGCGGGGGCGTCGTGGGAACCAACGCAGCCAAGATGGCGATCGGCGCCGGCGCGAACGTTACGATTCTGGATGTCGACAAGAGCAGGCTCGTCTACCTCGACGACATCTTCGGCGGCAAGGCGACCACCTTGATCTGCAACGATTACAATGTTGCGGAGGCCGTCAAGCGGGCCGACTTGCTCATCGGGGCGGTGCTGATTCCGGGCGCCAAGGCGCCGAAAATCGTGAAGGAATCCGTCGTCATGACGATGAAGCGCGGATCGGTTATCGTGGACGTGGCGGTCGATCAGGGCGGATCGATCGAGACGGTCGACCGGGTGACGACGCACGACAATCCTTATTACGAAAAGCATGGCGTGGTGCACTATTCCGTCGCCAACATGCCCGGCGCGGTACCGCGTACCTCTACCTTCGCGCTCGAAGCGGCGATGCTTCCGTACTTGGTCAAGCTGGCGAACAAAGGAATCAAGCCGGCGCTGGCGGAGCATCCGGATCTGCGTCTCGGGTTGAACACCTACGAAGGAGCGGTGACTTGCCGGCCTGTGGCGGACAGTCTCGGATTCGCGTATGCCGACCCGTTCTGATACTGAGCGCCCCGAATTCCGGCACCGCTATACGATCGGACTGGATCTGGGCACTTCCGCGGTCAAAGGCGTGCTCCTGTCCCCGGCGGGCGAGGTCGCAGCCAGGGCGAGGACGGAAACTCGCCTGAACGCGTACCCGGACGGCCGTGCCGAGTTCGATGCGGACGAACTGTTCGGCCTGACCGCGGACACGATCCGCCAATTGACTGCCGCGCTGCCGGCGGGGGGCGGCGTGGCGGGCTTATGCATGGCTTCGGCGAGCGGAAATACCGTGCTATTGAACGAGCGGGGTGAACCGATGCGTCCGGCGATCAGCTGGATGGACGAACGCGTCACGGACGAAATGGAAGCGGCGCTCGGCAAGCTGACGCCGGCGGCGGTTCACGAACGGACCGGTTGGCCGCTCCTGAAAGCGTTCCCGCTCGCTCACCTGTCCTGGTTGTCCGTTCACGAGCCGGACTTGCTGAAGCGGTCGGCCAAGGTGGGCATGAGCACGGAATACATGCTTTACAGGCTGACGGGCGAGTGGGCGATCGATCCGTCGCAGGCAACGACCTTCTATTTGCAAGACCAGCAGGCGAAGGACTGGCATGCGCCGTATCTTCATGCGCTTGGCATCCCAGAGGAAAAGCTGCCGCGCTTCGTCGCGACAGGTTCCCTGCTCGGCCGCATCACCGAAGCGGCCTCCGAGCTTACGGGGCTGCCGGCCGGCACGCCCGTGGCCGCCGGATCCTTCGATCACCCCGCCGCAGCGAGAGGGGCGGGCGTGCTGGACGAGGGCCAGCTGCTGCTCTCCTGCGGCACTTCGTGGGTTGGCTTCACGCCGCTGTCCAAGCGGAGCCAAGCGGTCGGCAACGGCATGCTGACGGATCCGTTTCTGCAGCCGGACGGTCCTTGGGGCGCGATGTTTTCGCTGCCCGCGATCGCCGTATCGGTGGACCGGATCGTTTGCGAATATATTTCCGATGCCCCGGACAGGTACGAAGCGTTCAGCGCGCTCGCCGCGTCCGCCGCGCCCGGCGCCGGCGGCCTGCTCCTCAACCCCTTGCTGGAAGCCGAGGCCGGCCGCTTCGCGAGCGTCTCCCCCGCCGATCTTGCAAGCGCCGTAATGGCGGGCACGGTCTACCTCCTACAATCGCACATTGATCGGCTCGCGCGAGTCGGCATCTCCTTTACGTCCGTCACGATGGTCGGCGGACCGTCGGACACGTATCCTTGGCCGCAGATCGTCGCCGACGTGCTAGGCGTAGAAGTCCACACGGTCAACGGCTCCTGCGCCGGCGCCGCCGGGGCTGCGCTTCTGGCAGCGGTGGCGGCCGGCCTGCATCCCGATGAGAGAGAAGCGTTCAAGCAAGCGGCGTTCCCCAAGCTGACGAGACAGCCGGATCGCGAGGCGCATGAGATCTATCGGCGGCAATACGAAGCGTTCGCCAAGCGATTCCCTACTGAATAATGGAGCGTGACAATATGAGCCTATTTCAGATCAAAGATGTCGACAAGGCTTTTTACGAGAGCAAGCTGCAATCCTTCCTGCCCGAACGGATTTTCGATATTCATACGCATGTATGGCTGGACCGCATCCGGATCCGCGAGGCGAACGCGCCCGTGAGAGCGGTGACCTGGCCCTCGCTCGTCGCCCGCGACAATTCGGTGGAGGATCTGTTCGAGACCTACCGCCTGATGTTTCCGGGAAAAGAGGTGACGCCGCTGCTGTTCTCCCAGGTCAGCCTGGAATACGATATCGACGCCGGCAACGAATACGTCCGCGCGAGCGCGCAGAAGCATGGGCTGCCTTCCTTTATGGTCACGAAGCCCGGACTCAGCGCCTCCGCGTTCGAAGAAGGCATCGAGAAGGGCGGATTTCTCGGCTGCAAGGTGTATCTGAACTTTGCCGACGTCCGCATTCCGGAGAAGGAAATCCGTATTTACGATTTCCTGCCGCCCCATCATCTGGAGGTGCTGAGCAGGCGCGGCTGGGCCGCCATGCTGCATATTCCGAGAGACGGCCGTCTGAAGGATCCCGTGAACCTGATGCAGATGCTGGAGATCGAACGGAAATATCCCGGGCTTAGGCTAATCATCGCGCATGTGGGCAGAGCGTATTGTCCGGAGGACCTCGGGAACGCGTTCGAGATACTGGCCGAAACGAAAAACATGGTGTTCGATATTAGCGCCAATACGAACGAGACCGTTTTCCGGGAGCTGATCAAGGCGGTAGGGCCGAAGCGCATTCTGTTCGGCAGCGACTTCCCGATCCTGCGGATGCGGATGCGGCGCATTTACGAGAACGGCAAATATATCAATCTGGTGCCGAAGGGCGTTTACGGCGACGTATCGGGCGATAAAAATTTGCGCGAGGTCGATGGCGAGGAAGCGGAAGCGTTGACGTTCTTCATGTACGAGGAGATCGAAGCGTTCCGGCGGGCGAGCCTCGCCGAGGGCTTGGGGCAGAAGGACATCGAGGACGTCTTTTACAACAACGCATTCGACCTGGTCGACGGAATCGGGAAGGAGAGGCGCAGATGAAGCCGCTGAAAATCGGGCTGCTGCCGCTGTACGTCCGGTTATATGACGATCATTGGCCCGAGCTTCGGGAAAGGGTGGACGCGTTCCACGGCACGATCGCCGGCGAGCTCCGCGGCAAAGGCCTCGACGTCGTCACCGTCCCGCCGTGCAGGGTCAAGCCGGAGTTCGAGGAAGCGATCGCCCGCTTCGAACGCGAGTCCGTCGATGCCGTGGTGACGCTGCATCTGGCGTATTCGCCCTCCCTTGAATCCATCGGCGCGCTGGCGGCCACGAGGCTTCCGCTTGTCGTGCTGGACACGACGCCCACGTACGAATTCGGTCCGTCGCAGCTGCCGGACGAGATCATGTACAATCACGGCATACACGGCGTACAGGACATGTGCAACCTGCTGCTCCGGCGGGGAAAGACGTTCCAGATCGAAGCGGGGCACTGGTCGCGGTCGGACGTGCTGGATCGGGTCGTCGAAGGCGTAAGAGCCGCCCGCATCGCGGACGGCATGAGGACGGCCAAGGTGGGCAGGCTGGGGCGCCCGTTTGCCGGCATGGGGGACTTCGAGGTGCCGGCCGACACGCTGCGCAAGGCGATCGGTATCGAGACCGTCGAGTTCGACTTGACGGAAGGCCGGACGCCGTTCGCGGAAATAACGGACGGAGAAATTGAAGAGGAAATCAAGTCGGACCGGGACCGCTTCGAGATCGGCGAGCTGGACGAGCGTCTATACTGGCAGTCGACGGCAGCCTGCTTGAAGGTGCGGCATTTGACGGAACAGCACGGACTGACCGCCTTTACCGTGAACTTCATGGACATTACGAGGTCGTCGGGCTTGTCCTGCATGCCTTTCCTGGAGGCGGGCAAAGCGATGGACCGCGGCGTCGGGTATGCGGGCGAAGGCGATGTCCTTACCGCTGCGCTGGTAGGCGCATTGCTGTCCGTCTATCCGGATGCCTCGTTCGCGGAGATGTTCTGTCCGGACTGGGAGCATAATCGCGTCTTCGTGAGCCATATGGGCGAGATGAATCTTCGCGTCGCCGCCGGGAAGCCCGCGCTCCTGGAGAAGGCCTTTCCTTTTACGGACGCCGACACGCCCGTCGCCGCCTATGCGGCATTCCGCGGCGGCCAAGCGGTATACGCTTGCCTGGCGCCGGCCAAGGACGACAGCTTTACGCTGATCCTGTCCGATGTGGACATGCTCGATACGCAGGGCCTGGACCGGATGCCGGAAACGATCCGCGGATGGTTTGCGCCCCGGCTGCCGGTGTCCGAATTCCTGGCCGCCTTCAGCCGCCACGGCGGCATTCACCATGGCGTGATCGTGTATGGCGACGCGTTGTCCGTGCTGGAGCGATTCGGCGAGCTCATGGGCTGGAAGGTCGTGAGCATCGGGTGAGAATGAACGTCATCGGATCGTTCCAGGCCGTGGAATGGTCCTGAAGCGGCCGTCCGTAAAGAGATGTACATGAATGTAAACAAATGCGTATAGAGCGCACGCCGCACGCCTTCTATAATTTGGGCATAAGTCCAAATCAGGAGGAACGGCATGAACCCTCTCATTCGCATCATCGACGGAGGCGGCGAACCGGTCGCGTTTGCCGCGGAACAATTAAAGGTTTACTTGAGCTTCTTGTCTGAAGGGGAGATTGCGATAGCCCGATCCGAGCGGTACCGCCCGGACGAGCCCGGAATCTGGATCGGACTGCAGGAGGCTTTTTCTTATGCGCCGGACGAGGATCGGCTTCAGTCTGAGTCGCGGGATGCGATCCGGATCGATATCCGGGAAGGCAACGGCATCTTGAGCGGCTCCAATCCGGGGAGCGTGCTGCTTGCGGTCTACCGGTACTTGCAGGAATTGGGCTGCAGATGGGTGAGGCCTGGCAAAGACGGCGAAGTGATTCCCCGGAGGGATTACCGGACCCGGACGGTACGCATCTCGGAGCAGGCGGACTTCAAGTATCGCGGCATCTGCCTGGAGGGCGCGGTCAGCGTGGAGAACGTGCTGGAGATGATCGACTGGCTGCCCAAAGCGGGCTTTAACGGGTACTTCATCCAGTTCAGGGAAGGCTACGTTTTTTTTGAAAGGTGGTACCACCACCTGCGCAACCCCGGGAAGGAAACGTCCGGGCTGCTAGATTTGGACGCCGCAAGCGCTTATGTGGAGCGGGCGGCGGCAGAGATTCGGAAAAGGGGATTGACGTACCATGCGATCGGTCACGGGTGGACCTGCACGGCGCTCGGTATCCCGGGCCTCGGCTGGGATCGGGTGGCGGGAGAAGCTGCGCCGGAAATAAAGCCTTATTTGGCCGAAGTGGACGGAAAGCGCGATTGGTGGCGCGGCGTGCCGCTCGATACGGAGCTATGTTATTCGAATCCCGCGGCCAGAACCAGGATGACGGAGGAGATCGTACGGTATGCGCTGGATCATCCGGACATCGACCTGCTTCACGTATGGCTGTCGGACGGACATAACAATCAATGCGAATGCGCGTCATGCCGGCTGGCGACGCCCTCCGACTGGTACGTTCTCCTGTTGAACGAACTGGACGATGCTCTGACCGCCAACGGGATCAAGACGCGGATCGCCTTCCTGCTCTATCAGGAGCTGCTGTGGCCGCCGCAGCGGGAGCGGATTCGTCGTCCCGACCGCTTCGTTCTCATGTTTGCGCCCATTACCCGTCCTTACGGCAAGACGTTTGCGGAAGCGGAGGCGCTGCCGGCGCTTTCTCCGTTCGAGCGGAACGCGATTCGCTTCCCGCTGACGATCGAGGACAACCTGGCTTATTTGAAAGGCTGGCAGGACGTATTCCCCGGAGAAGGCTTCGACTTCGACTACCACTTCATGTGGGCGCATCAGAAGGATCCGGGACAGATGTCGATCTCGCGCGTCCTTCACGAGGATATCAGGCATCTGCACGACATCGGCTTGCAAGGGTACGTGAGCTGCCAGGTGCAAAGGGCCTTTTTCCCGCACGGACTCGGCCTTACGGTGATGGGCAGGACGTTATGGAACCGGCATTTGAGCTTCGAGGAGATCGCAGGCGATTATTTCCTGGCAGCCTACGGGGAAGACGGCTTCAAGTGCCGCGATTATATGACCGCTTTATCGGCGCTGTTCGAGAAGCTCGATCTGGACCGCACGACGAACCGGACGCCAGATGCTGTCTTTTCGGACGGTGCCTTTTCGAGCGATGCCTATTCTGATGCTGCCATTATAGAAGCCGTTCAAGCGGAGCTCCGTCGCTTCGAGCCGGTTATCGGGGGCAACCTGTCCGCCGAGATTCCGTGCCACGCGGCATCGTGGGCGCACCTGAAATATCACCGGGAAGTATGGCTGTCGATGACAGAGGCGCTGAAGCATCTCTATGGCGGTCGCGCGGAAGAAGCGCTCGCAGGCTGGAACGACTTGAAAAACAGTCTGTGGGACAACGAAGAAGCCTACCAGCCGGTATTGGACGTCTTTAATTTTACGCTCGTTTTCGACGGCGTTTTTTCTGGCAGTCGAGAAGCTGCGGTCCAGCCTGATTGAATAGGAGAGGTATGGCTAACCAATCATTTACGGACGGGAATGAACCGACATGACGAATTTTTCATACATGCTGCGCTATGCGCTGCAGCCGGGACACCGGGAAGAGGAGCGCCTGGAGGCGCTGGTCGCGTTTTGCCGCGAGGGACATATCGACGATGTGATGTTCTTTATCGAGCCGATGAACCTGAACCATACTCGAATGGAAGAAGCGAGGCCTTGGATGGAGACGATCGCCAAGGCGAAGGCTCGATTGGACCTCATCGGCGTGACAACCTCGATCAATCCGCTGAACACGCTTCTGCATGATGCCGCAGGCAACCGTTTGTCCGAGGATCTGAACTTTCAATTGATGGTCGATCCGCAAGGGACATCCTCCTCCGTCGTGGCTTGCCCGCTGTGTCCGGAATGGCGCAGCTATATCGCGGAGATGTATGCCTATTATGCGACCTTGAAGCCTTATTCGCTTTGGATCGAAGATGATTTCCGCTTCCATAACCACGGGCCGCTCGAATGGGGCGGATGCTTCTGCGATGCCCATCTGCGCGAATTCGCCCGCATGGCAGGGCTTACGTCCATCGGACGGGAGGCGTTCGTCGCGGGATTGCTGGCCGGGGGAGAGCCGCACGAGTACCGGCGGATCTGGCTGGATTCGTGCCGGCAGACGCTCGTGGACGTGGCGAAATTGATCGCCGACGCTGTGCATCGGGTCTCGCCGGATACCCGCATGGGCTTGATGACGAGCATGCCGAGCGTGCACGCGGCCGAAGGCCGGGATTGGCACGCCTTGATCGAGGCGCTGGGCGGCGCCCGGCATGCCCTCGTTCGGCCGCATCTGCCGGCCTACCGCGAGACGAGCGGCATGCAGTATGCGTGGCTTTTCCAAGAGGTCTCCATGCTGACCGCCGCTTATCTGCCCCCGCATTCAGAACTGAGGCCTGAGTTGGAGAATGTCCCCTATACGTCCTTTTCCAAATCGAAGACTTTCCAGAAATATCAAGTAGAGACTTCCTTGCTGCTCGGCAGCCAGGGAATCACGCTTAATATCGTCGATATGGCCGGCAACGGCCTGTATCCCGAGGAGCGGGCGGAGCTTTGGTTGAGCGAGGAGAAGACGTTCCTGGATGCTGCGGCTTCCCTGGACCTCTCTATGGATCAAATGGAGGGCGTGCAGGTGCTGGTCAACGAACGCTCCGCCTATCGGCTGCACACGTCTTCCCCCTGCCATATGGAGGCGCTGTATCCGGCGGAAGCCTTTTGGTCCGGTTTGTTGTCCGCCTTCGGAATCGCCAACAAATATGCGGTGAACCGGCCGGAATCGAACGGGGCGATCGCCTTGTCCGGACAGAGCTTGCGGAATTACGGCGAGGCCGAAATACGGGCGCTGTTCGCGGCGCATGCCGTTTTGCTGGAAGGGGACGCGGTCGACACGCTGTGCGCGATGGGGCTGGGCTCGCTCTGCGGCGCGAAGCAGGCGTCGTGGACGGAGCTGCAGACCTGCGAGCAAATCGTGGACGGTCGGGAGTATGCGGGCACAAGGGAGGGGAGAATGCGCCCTTATCTGACCCTGGGACGCTTTTTAAACGTTGAATACGAGGAAGATGCTTCGATAGAAATCGTCTCCGACATCCGAACCGTGCAGGGAGTTCGGGTATGCGCGGGCATGACGATCGTGGACGGGCGCATCTTTATTCTGCCTTACGGACAGCGCCAGCCCGAGGGACTGCTGAATCCGATCCGCCGGGCCGTCATCCAGGAAGTGCTGGCCGCCATGCCGGGACGCCGGCCTTTAACGATCGCAAGCTATGCGCCTCATGTGTCGGTATTCGAGTACCGGTCGGGGCGGCGCCAAGCGATTGCGCTCGTCAACCATTCGCTGGACGAGGTGGACGAGATCGCGCTTGCCGGCGCGGACCTGACGGGCGAAGCTTGGCGGTTCTTCAGCCGCGACGTGCCGTCGGGACGGCCGATTCCTTTGCGGAGCCATGCGGACCGGACAATCGTGCAAGGGAGATTGGCGCCGTTGTCGCTGACCCTTTTGGTGCGGAATGGCGAGCCGGGCATTGGGAAGTAAACAACTGTACACGAAAGTAAAGGGATGTGTATAGAGCTTCGCGTCCTCCATCTCTTACAATGTAGACAAGGGAAACGGCCGTATAGTTAACATACATAATATGTATAATTATTCGGTTTTTCTCTTCCGCTAGTTCATTACTCGTTTCCTAACGAAAATGGAGGGGTCCGAAAATGAAACGAAAGAGACGAATCACGGCCGCCGGCTTGCTGATCGCATCGCTGCTCGCCGTCACCGCTTGCAGCGGCAACAACACGAACGAGGGAGCCGCGAATACGGCTCAGCCGAGCGGCGGGGCAACGGCAAGCGACGGCACCGCAAGCGACGGCAGCGCAAGCGGCAGTCCGAAGCCGGTGGAGATCACGATGGTGCGCGAGAACGCGGCGGACATCAAGTACAAGGCAGGCGAGACCATCGACAAAAACGCCGTCTCCGATGCGCTTCAACGGGATCTCGGCATTACGATCAAGAATCTGTGGGTGGCGGAAACGTCGCAGTATAAACAAAAGGTTCAAATGAGCATTTCTTCGAACGACATTCCGGATCTGATGTTCGTCGGCGACACGGCCCAGCTTCAGCAGCTCATCGAAGCCGATATGATCATGGACCTGACGGACGTTTACGAGAAAAACGCGACCGCGGAAACGAAAGCCTACCTGACCGGAGACGGCGGCAAGCAGATGGAGTCGGCCAAAATCGGAGGCAAGCTGATGGCGATTCCGATGACCAACGGCCCCTATGGCGCTTCTACGGAAGTGTGGATTCGCAGGGATTGGCTGAAGAAGCTGAATCTCCAGGAGCCCAAAACGATGCAGGACGTCGTGAATATCGCCCAGGCGTTCGCTTCGCAGGATGCCGGCGGGACCGGCAAGACGTACGGACTTCCGCTGACGAAGGAATTCTTCGAAGACCAGACCTTCGATATCAAAGGCTTTTTTAACGGCTATCATTCGTACCCGAACCAATGGATCAAGGATGCGTCCGGCCAGCTGGTGAACGGCAACATCCAGCCGGAGACCAAGCAGGCGCTCAAGCAGCTGCAGGATATGTACAAGGCCGGTCTCATCGATCCCGAATTCGGCGTCAAGGATGTCACGAAGGAGAGCGAGCTGGTCGCCTCGAACAAGATGGGCATCGTATACGGACCTTTCTGGCTGAGCGCGTACCCGCTCTTCACGAGCGCGGTCAAGAACGGCAAGCTTGAGCAGGACTGGTGGCCGTATCCGATCGTGTCGGCCGACGACAAGCCCGCCCTGTCGCAGATCGAGCTGGGCGTCGGAGGCTATTACGTCGTCAACAAAAAAATGAAGAATCCCGAAGCGGTCATCCGGCTTCTGAACAAGTGGGTCCAGGCTTATACGAATCCGGCCGAGTCGGACAAAGTATATCTTCTCCAAAACGAAGAAGCATCCAACTATTGGAAGCTCAATCCAATCCGCGCGTTCTCCCAGACGGAGACCGTCCTGCTGGGCGACTCCGTGCCGAAGGCGGTCGAAGCCAAGGATCCCGCTTCGCTTACGGGTCTTGAAGCCCCGAACCGTTACGGCAAGATCATGAAGTATCTGGACGGAGATATGAGCGAATGGGCGGAATATCCGATCTCCGGACCGAAGGGCGCCTTCTCCATCATGTACGACTATCTGCAGAACGACCGTTACCACTTTAACGAGTTTTACGGGGCATTCGGTCCTGTCATGCTGGAGAAAAAGCCGATACTCGATGCCAAGATGAACGAGGTTTTCTTCAAAATCATTATGAACAACGCGCCGATCGACGATTTCGATAAATTCGTGGACGAGTGGAAGAGGCTCGGCGGCGACGAGATGACGGCCGAAGTGAACGCCTGGTACGCCGAAACGACGAAGTAAGGTTATGCGGCAGGGGAGCTCGCTCGCCGGAGGTCCCCTCCCGATTTGTTTAGGAGGAAGCCCGCCTATGATCGTCAAACGATTGAAAAGAGAATGGCCGTTGCATCTGCTGCTGCTGCCGGGTATCGCCATGGCCGTCCTGTTCAGCTATGTCCCGATGGCGGGGATCTTGATCGCGTTCGAAAAATTTATTCCTACCCGCGGGATCTTCCATTCCCCATGGGTCGGCTTCAAAAACTTCGCGTACATGTTCGATTATCCGGACATCGACCGGATTATGTTCAACACCCTGTTTATCGCGTTCATGAAAATTATCGGCGGCCTGCTCGTGCCCATCGCGATCTCGCTGCTCCTGAATGAAATCCGCAAAGAAGCATTCAAGCGGACCGTTCAAACCCTCGTCTATTTGCCTCACTTTTTGTCCTGGGTGCTGCTGGGCGGCATCTTGATCGACCTGCTGTCGCCGACGTCCGGCATCATCAACCAGTTTCTGGGCTGGCTCGGATTCCGGCCGATTTATTTTCTTGGCAGCAATGCCTGGTTTCCTTATACGCTTGTCGTCTCGGATATTTGGAAAGAGTTCGGGTTCAGCACGATCGTCTATTTGGCTGCGTTAACCAGTATCAATCCTTCCTTGTACGAGGCAGCGGAGATGGACGGAGCCGGACGCTGGAAGCAGACTTGGCACGTGACGCTTCCCGGCATGCTGCCGATCGTCGTATTGATGGCGACCCTCAGCATCGGCAACGTGCTCAATGCAGGCTTCGAGCAAATCTTCAATTTGTATAGTCCGATCGTGTACGAGAGCGGCGATATTATAGATACCTTCGTTTACCGCGTAGGATTCGAGCAGGTCCAGTACGGATTGGCGACGGCGGTCGGCTTGTTGAAATCCGTGGTGTCCTTCGTCTTGGTGGCTATGTCGTATACGATGGCCTACCGCTTTGCCGGTTATCGCATTTTCTAGGAAAGGAGGCCGTCCGTTGACCTCGCGCATGTCCATTGGCAGAAAGCTGTTCACAGTCGGCAATTACGGCTTTTTGGTCTTACTGTCCCTGCTCTGCCTGTTTCCGTTGATCCATATGTTCGCATTGTCTCTCAGCTCCGGCGCGGCTGCCGCGGCAGGAAAGGTATCGCTGTGGCCCGTGGAGTTCACCACGGCGGCTTACCGGAATATCGTGAGCAAGCCGGAATATTTGACCGCATTCGGGATTTCGGGCCAGCGGCTGGTGTTGGGTACGCTGTTCAGTCTGATTCTCACCGTGATCACGGCTTATCCTTTGTCGAAGGACAATGACTCTTTTCAATTTCGAACCTGGTATACCTGGATATTCGTATTTACGATTTTGTTCGGCGGCGGCTTGGTGCCCTGGTACATGACGATCAAGAAGCTCGGTCTGATGGACTCGATCTGGGCGTTGGTACTGCCCGGCGCGCTTGCGGTATTTAACATCATTCTGCTGCTTAATTTCTATCGCGGTCTGCCCAAGGAGCTGGACGAATCGGCGAGATTGGACGGAGCGGGGCATTTCCGGGTTCTGTGGAGCATCATGGTGCCCTTGTCCATGCCCGCGCTGGCGACGGTGGGGCTGTTCACCATGGTGAATCATTGGAACAGCTGGTTCGACGGTCTCGTGCTGATGAACCGGCCGGAAAATTATCCGCTGCAAACCTTTTTGCAAACGATCGTGATTAACCGCGACATGCGCTTCATCAGCTCTCAGGATGCCGAGCTGCTTCGCTTGATCTCCGACCGCACGAGCAGCGCGGCGCAAATTTTCGTCGCTACGCTTCCGATCCTTCTCGTCTATCCATTCCTGCAAAGATTTTTCATTAAAGGAATCGTGCTGGGCAGCGTGAAGGAATAAGGGGAGGGGCGCGTGGTCGCTTTCCTTGCCGGCATGCTAAAGTGTACTTACGCACAGAGATGCATCATCGGCCGGCAGGGGGAGTCATCATGCTGAATTTGCCCAAGTGGAACCGTTTTACGATTTTTACCAAGCTGATGCTGATCTTCATGGTCGTATTGGCTCCTTTATACCTGTTGACGCTTGTCATCAACAACAAGGGCGCGGAGAGCGTCCGCAGGGAGATCTCGCAATCCATCTCGAGCCGCAACGACTTCTACAGAAATATGCTGGAGATGGAGGTGGAGCGGCTGCTGCGCGTGCTTCCCGAATACGCGGCCG
Source organism: Cohnella sp. GCM10012308 (assembly GCF_042649185.1). NCBI lineage: Bacteria > Bacillati > Bacillota > Bacilli > Caryophanales > Paenibacillaceae > Cohnella > Cohnella sp. GCM10012308. The sequence continues at coordinate 67,087 of NZ_JBHRYU010000013.1, read as the reverse complement.
ACAAGGACCTCATGCTGCTCGGCTCGATCGGCGACAGCATCAGCGACTACGAGAAATTCGAGATGATCAGCGCCATTCAAAAGCGCATCGAACTGATCAAATACAACAGCAATTACATTAAAGAAGTCAGGGCCTACATTCCTTTGCTTCAAAGAACGATTTTGAGCTCGAAGTACGAAACCGAGATCCGGTCCGACGAGTTCGAGGCGCTGCAGCTAAAAAACCATATTCAGGAAAGCCCGCTCATTTATTGGGAAGGCCGGCTGTTCGTCAGCATGCAGTACCCCGCCGTGGTCAACCGCAAGGCGCTGTTCGTCGTCGGCGTGGAAATGTCGGTGGATAAGCTCATCGGAACGTTGAGCGAAGTAATCAGCGTCCCGGAGGGCAACGCCGCGTTGGTGAACCTCTCGCAGAACTGGACGATCTCGGGTGAAAAAGACCCGGCCATCCTTGCGGCGCTTCGCGAATATTTCGCCGATCGGCGGCAAGAGAAGGCCGCGGGCTACGAGACGCTGCGAATCGGGAGCGTCCCCTATCTGATCTCGTACACGTATTCCCCGGCGCTTGCTTCCTATCTCGTGAGCTACGTTCCGGAGAGCAGCATGACCGGCCCGACCCGCAAATACCAGCTTTGGATCCTGGGCGTTTCGGTGTTGTCCCTGTTTATCGTGCTGTCGTTCTCCATGTCCATTTTTCGTATGATTCACCGTCCGTTAAAGCGGCTGATCGGCGCCTTCAAGCTGATGAGAACCGGAGACATCAGGCCGATCGCCCATCCGCCGGCGCAGGATGAATTCGGATATTTGTACAAAGCGTACAACGAGACGGCGATTCACTTGAAGACGCTGATCCAGGAAAACTACGAGCAGAAAATACACAGCCAGCGGTCCGAATTGAAGCGGCTGCAATCCCAGATCAATCCGCATTTTCTCTATAATTGTTTTTTCGTCCTGTGCCGGTTGATCAAGTCCGAGGATCTGGAGCTGTCTTACCGATTCTGCCAGTACGTCGGCGAATACTTCCAGTTCATCACCCGCAACGATGCCGATCAAGTGGCGCTCGGTACGGAGTTCAAGCATGCCTGGACGTACGTCGAGCTGCAGAAGGTATGCTACGGGGAACGGATACAGGTCGATTTCGAGGCGCTAACGCCCGAGCTTGCCCATTACCAGGTACCGCGCCTGATCCTGCAGCCGATCGTCGAGAACATCTACAAGCACGCCGTCGCCGGTATGATCCAGGGCGGCAAGCTGTCGATCCATACGGAGCGCAGCGGAGACGACTTGACGATCTACATGGAGGACAGCGGCAGCGGACTGGCAGAACAGGATCTGGACCGGCTGAATCAACGCCTCGGCCTGTCGGCCCACGGCATCGAGGATACGACGGGGATCATCAACGTACACCGGCGCATTCAGATCATGTACGGTCCGGAATACGGCTTGCGCATGTCGCGATCGAGGCTGGGCGGGTTGTGCGTCGCGATCCGGCTGGCGCTTCAAGCAAAGGAGGGATGAGGCATGTACAGACTGCTGATTGTCGACGATCTTCCGGTCATTTCTAACGGTCTGGCGGAGCTGTTCGAAAAGGAGAGCCATCTGCCTCTGGAGGTGTACAAGGCCTATTCCGGCTTCGAGGCGCTGGAGCTCATGAAACGGTACCGCATCGATATCGTGCTGTCGGATATCATCATGCCCGGCATGGACGGCATCGAGCTGCTGCGGCAGATTCGCCGGAGCTACCCGATCTGCAAGGTGATTCTGCTGACCAGCCATAGCGATTTTAACTATGTGCAGAGCGCGATGTCGCTGGGCGGGATGGAATATCTGCTGAAGACGGAGAGCGACGAAGTCATCGTCCAGTCGGTGGAGAAGGCTATACAGAGCCTGGAAAAGGAGTATGACGCGCGGCGGTTGATCGAGAAGGCCGAGGCGCATATGAAGATGGCGCTGCCTTCCTTGCAGAAGGAATATTTGTGGATGCTTCTTCAAGGAAAAAAGGTCGGGTCCCCGCTCATGGCGGAGCATTTCTCGAATTTGCAGCTTCCTTTCCACCCGGATCATCCCGTCTTTCTGCTGCTGTGCCGGGTGGACGACTGGAACGAGATTACGACCGCGCCGGACAAAGCGCTGATGATCTACGCGGCGGAAAACATCGCGGAGGAATTCTTTTCCGACTCCGTCAATCTGGTCTCCCTTGTCTATGAATCTTCTAAAATGATCTGGATCTTGCAGCCCCAATCCGTGGAGCCGGAGGCGTGGGAGCGGACGTTCCATTACGTCAACGGGATGATGGAAATGATCCAGAGCAAGTGCCAGCAATTGCTGAAGCTGTCGATCTCGTTCGTCCTCGGCAGTCGCGAAGTCCCGTGGCCCGAGCTGGCGGAACGGTTCCATGCGCTGAAGTTCTTGTTCGTGAGGGGGCTCGGTTGGCGCAGGGGCATTCTGTTGACGGACGAAAAGCTTGCTCACGATGCGTCCGGGACTTCTACGAGCAGCGAGGGCGCCGGGCAGCAAAGCCGAACGAAGAACTTCGAGCTGCAAAGCAAAGTACAATTCCTGCTCAACGCGCTGGAAAATGCCAGCGAGGAGGAATTTTACCGAATTTACGAAGACCTGTCTCCCGTGTTCACGGAGGATCGAATTCCGCGCCTGCAGAAGCTGGAGCTCTACCATGCGATGGCGCTCGTTTTTCTGACCTTCGTAAACAAGTACGATCTCGAGCGGGAACTCGGCGATCAGATGGATTGGAGCAGACTGGCGCAGTTCGACGACGGCGTATCCTGGCCCGAGTGGAGCCGCTATTTCCTCCAGCTGGCGCACGGCATCATTTCGTGGAACATCAATCAGCAGGAGCAGAGCACCCATGAGGTCGTCAAAAAGGTGCATGAGTTCATCGAAAGCCATCTGTCCACGGACATCTCGCTGATCCATTTGGCGGACCATGTGAACCTGAATCCCTCGTACCTGTCCAGATTGTACAAGCAGATCACCGGGAACGGGCTGTCGGATTACCTGATGGAATTCCGGGACCGCAAAGCCAAAGAATTGCTGAAAAAGAGCCCGCTCAAGGTCCATGAGATCGCGGCGGAGCTGGGCTATAACTCCTCCCATGCCTTCATCCGTTTTTTCAAAAAGCAGAACCGCATTACGCCTCAGGAATATCGGGAACAGTGGGGACAGTGAGGACAGTGAGCATAGCGATGAAGAAAAAGACGGTGCCGAGGGCACCTCCGGCTGTAGTAGACTGAAAATTCTGAAATTTATGTGAGCTAGGCGATGCTAGATTCGCGGGATCCGAAGGTTCATCGCCTGCACTAGGAGAGGCGATGCTAGTTTTGCGGACCGCGGGAGGTTCATCGCCTGCACTAGGAGAGGCGATGCTAGTTTTGCGGACCGCGGGAGGTTCATCGCCTGCACTAGGAGAGGCGATGCTAGTTTTGCGGACCGCGGGAGGTGCATCGCCTGCACTAGGAGAGGCGATGCTAGTTTTGCGGACCGCGGGAGGTGCATCGCCTGCACTAGGAGAGGCGATGCTAGTTTTGCGGACCGCGGGAGGTCCATCGCCTGCACTAGGAGAGGCGATGCCAGCTTTGCGGCCCGCGGGAGGTCCATCGCCTGCACGACGAGAGGCGATGACGATATTGCGGGCCGCGGAAGGTGCATCGCCTGCACTACGAGAGGCGATGCCGGCTTTGCGGCCCGCGGAGGGCCAATCGCCTGCACGACGAGAGGCGATGACGATATTGCGGGCCGCGGGAGGTCCATCGCCTGCACTAGGAGAGGCGATGCTAGTTTTGCGGACCGCGGGAGGTTCATCGCCTGCACTAGGAGAGGCGATGCCGGCTTTGCGGACCGCGGGAGGTTCATCGCCTGCACGACGAGAGGCGATCCTTGCTTCACGGGCCTCGGGAGGTCCATCGCCTGCACGACGAGAGGCGATGCCGGCTTTGCGGACCGCGGAGGGCCTATCTCCTGCACGACGAGAGGCGATGCTAGTTTTGCGGACCGCGGGAGGTTCATCGCCTGCACGACGAGAGGCGATGCCGGCTTATCACACCAACAAAATTGATTTGGAGGCGTTCACATGTTCCGTTCCAGATCGGCAAACGGCTTTTTATTTTTAAAAACTCGCCTTTTGGCAGCCGTAACGGTGCTTTGCTTACTGGTATCGGCTTTTAGTCCGGCGGCGGCGATGGCGGCTGACCCGGTTCCGGTCCAAGGCGCCGGCGGGAAGGCCGCCGTAAGCGACATCGCCGGCCACTGGGCCGAGCGACAGATCGGCGAATGGATCGAAGCCGGGCGGATTCAGGGATTTCCCGACGGTACGTTCCGCCCGGACCGGACGATTACGAGGGCGGAATTCGCTGCGCTGGTCAATCGCATATTCGGCTTCACGGAGGCGGCGCCGGACTGGCGCGCAAGCGACCTGGCGCCATCGGACTGGGCCTTCCGCGACATCGCCGCAGCTGCCCAAGCAGGTTACCTGAAAGGCTATGCCGACGGCCGATTTGGCGCGAAGCAGCCGGTATCGAGGCAAGAGGCCGCGGTTGTCGTCGCCAGACTGCTGGCATCGGAACTTACGCCAGATGCCGAGGCGGCAGATGCCTTCACGGATGCGGGTCAGATGGCAGCCTGGAGCAAAGAAGCGATCGGAACCGCGGCAGCCGGCAAGCTGATGGAAGGCTACGTCGACGGAAGCTTCAAGCCGGAGCGCGGAGTTACGCGCGCGGAAACCGTCGCGATTCTGGAACGAATTTTATCCGGCATCGGCCTGTCCTATAACAAGGCAGGAACGTTCGGCCCTTTCGAAGGCGCGGTGACCGTCAAAGGCAATGTCGCGATCCGCGTTCCCGGCGTCACGCTCCGGAACATGATCATTGAAGGGGATCTCCTCGTCGGCGATGGCGTGGGTGAAGGGGACGTGTCTCTGAGCGGCGTGACGGTAAAAGGCAAAACGACGCTAAACGGTGGCGGAGAGAACAGCGTTCATGTGCAAAACGCGATATTGGGCGAAGTGCATGTGGACAAGAAAACAGGCACCCTTCGTATCGTCCTCGAGGGATCGTCGCAAATAGCGTTACTGATATTGCAGTCCTCGTCCGTCGTCGAATCGGCCGAAAACGCTTCGTCGGGAGCGGGCATCGGTCTGATCCGTCTCGACCGAAAGCTCGCCGCGGGCGCTAAGATCAGGTTGGCAGGCAGCTTCAAGGAAGTAGAGATCGATGCGCCGGGGATCGAGCTGCAGCTCTCGGGCGGCGTCATTCAGAAGCTGACCAACACAGACCAGGCACCCGGAACGCGGATCGCCTTGGATAAGGACGCCAGGATCGTAGCACTTTTGCTGAATGAGGTGGTACGTATGCAAGGAGAAGGCGACATCGATAAAGTGATCTACGGCAGCAACGGGAATGGCAGCACTTTCGAACGAAGACCTCATGCAGAGGAGGGGAAAGCAACTCACGCGCCGGAAACGGGAACACAGACTGCGAGCCCAACCCCGACACCGACCAATAGCCCCACCTCGACACCAACCGATAGTCCCACCACGACTCCGACTATGAGTCCTACCTCGACGCCGACCGATAGCCCCACCACGACTCCGACTATGAGTCCTACCCCGACGCCGACCGCGACCGTTTCGCCCGATCCCGAGCCGTCCGTCACGCCAACGCTCGTCGATGCGGGAACGGACAACGCCGATATCGTCTTCAGCCCGCTGGCCGACGAGATGGAGCGGCTTGCCGCGCGAGAGCTGCGGGATACGCTCCGGATGATCAGCGGCGCTGAGCTTCCGATCTATGAAGGGCAGATCGACGGCGATTCCGTCAGCGTCGAGCTGCTCGAAGACCGGCTCGATCTCAAGGAGAACGGCACCTATCATACCGCCATATCGGTCATGAACAACAGCGCCGAATCGGCCGCGCTGACCTTCAGGCGCACGGACGACGGGCCGATTGCCGCGAGCTTTGAGCCGATCCTGGTACTGGCGCCGCAAGAACGCCGGAATGTGCCGGTTGCCGTGCAGGTGACGAATGCGGCGGAAGACGGCGTCCATCTCGTGACGATACAAGCCGATATCGACGGGCTGCCGGTTGCGACGATGAACCTGAGCGTAAGCCTGAATCGGAATCTGCTGCTCAATTCGTCCTTCGAGACGGTGTCCGCTTCGGGCTGGAACGTAAGCTCCGGCGCGCTTGACAAGACCGCCGCGCACAGCGGGACGCAGTCGATGAGACTGGAATTCAGCGCGCCGTATGCGACCCTCCGCACGGATCAGCAGCTGAAGCTGCAGGCAGGGCATGAATACGCGCTCAGCGCATGGGTCAAAGGCAGCCAGCCGTCCGGGCAAAAAGTAATCGCGCAGTTCGCTGAGTTGTCGTCCGATTGGTCCAAATCGAACGGCATGCCGCAGTATACGTTCGACGTGACGGACACGTGGACCCGAATCGAGATCAAGTACACGCCGGTATTGAGTACCCAGCTGGACTTCGCATGGGCTTATTTCCACATCGTTGCCGGCACTGACCGCGTGTGGATCGACGATGTGTCCCTGAGGGCCACCGGCGTGACATCCGATCCGGACCCGCAGCCCGAGCCGGCGAATCTGATCGGCAATCCGGGATTTGAATCGGAATCGCCCGGAGGAGAGCTGCCGACCGATTGGAACGTTCCCTCCGGCGCCTTGGACAAGGACGTCAAGCGCAGCGGGACGAATGCGCTCCGGATCGATCTGCCCGCGGCCGGATGGACGGCCGTTCGCACCGATCCGATCTTTGGCATGCAGATCGGCGAAGAATATGTATTGAAGGCCTGGGTCAAGGGGAGCGCGCCGACAGGCCAGCGCGTGCTGGCGAGTTTTATGGAGAAAAACAACGCGGATTGGGCCGATCTCGTGCCGCCGACCGAGATGGTGTCCCACGACGTATCCGACGGCTGGACGCAGGTCGAATGGACGTTCACGCCGCAGGCGGTCAGCGGCTCCAACTTTGTATTGGCCTATTTGTACATCGTATCCGATACGCCGGCCTTATGGGTGGACGATGTCACGCTGACTATCGCCGACAAGGGGACTTCCAGGACGCGAAGCGATTCATCCCTGTCCCTGACGGAGGAGCAAGCGGCTCCGGCCGCGCAGTTGACGTCCGGCGCAGAGACTGAGGAACGGTACCAGATCATTGTGGGAACGCCCGATTCCTATCCTGCGCTCGCTGCGCTATTCCCGGCGGATATCGCCGATCTGCACGGAACGGACGGGTTTGCCATTCGTCAGACGGGGAACCGCATCTACATTTTGGGTACCGAGCCCAAGGGCGCGCTGAACGGCGTGTATGACTTCCTGGAGAAGAACACGGGCATTCTGTGGACCCGCGCGTCGGATACGGGAACCGTTTACGAGCCGCAGCAGACGGTCAGGGCCGAGCATGTAAACTATTCGGAGAAGTCTCCGTTCCTGCTAAGGGGCTGGCATCTTACGGGGCTGGGCGCGAACGGCGAATACCATTCGGACCCCGCTACGGAGCTTATGATGGCGCGCAACAAATTGAATGCCAAGCTGGCCGAGTTCGAAAATCTGCCGCTGTGGGCCGGACAGGACAGCATTGGAATCAAGCCGTTCAACATCGGGCATAACCTCGGCTACTGGCTGCCCAACGCCTTGTTTTTTAACACGCATCCCGAATACTTCAATACGGACGCGAACGGCAACCCGATTCCGGAGTCGCAGCAAACGCAGATCAACTTTTATCATCCCGATGTCCCTGGAGTCATCGCCGAGCGGGTGGCCGCGTTCCTGGACGAAAATCCGATCGAATATGTCGGCGTCGGCATTAACGATACGCACTACTACGAGCAAGCGGGCTACAGCGACCAGCCGTTCGTTACCGAGGACGGCGTGACGATCCAGCCGAACGAGGCGGATTACAAGTCGACGGTGTTCTACACCTTCCTGAACAAGATCGCGAGGCAGGTCAAGGTGACGCATCCGGAGGCCAAAATCGTGACGTTCGCCTACTTCTTTACGGAGGTCCCGCCAAGGATCGCGTTGGAGGATAACATCGTGATCGTGCTTGCGCCGATCTCCGGAGACGAACGCCTGCCGATGAAGACCGACGATCCGGACAGCCTGAACTACGCTTATGTCCTCAAATTGCAAGGCTGGCTGGCGAAGACGAACCAAATCGTCATGTACAACTATTACGGGTCGTTCCTCTCCGACAAGTATGAAAGGCCGATCGCGGAAAAAGTGCAGGCCGATATGCGTTATTACCGGGAGCTGGGCTTGACGGGCGTGATACCGGAGGGTATCGTCGACGCCAACGGTCCGAACTGGGCGATCAACGCGCTTCAATTCTGGCTGTTCGAGAAGCTGATGTGGAATCCCGACGCGGATATCGAGCAATTGAAGACGGAATATATCGCAAAAGTTTACGGTGACGCGTCCGTCCCGATGCGGACCTATTACGACCTGATCGAACAGGGCTGGAATCAGTACGACGATCCGATCGCCTACAATACGAGCGCAAGCACGTATATCGGCAAATATGTCATCGAAGCCGGCATCGCGGACGAGGCGCAGCAGGCGCTCGATCAGGCTTGGGCGCTGGCGGACGAGAAGGTGAGAGCGCGAATCGCGCCCATTAAGACGACATTTGAAAAGATGGTGGAAGAAGTCGGCGGACGGCCGCAGCTTGAAGCGCATGCGCTGCGCACCACGGCGTCGGAACAGGATATTATGAACGCAACCGATTTTAGCCAAGGTCCGTGGGCCGATGCCGTGCCGGTTACCGAATTTCTGAAGATCAATACGGGAGATCCGGTGCCCGTGCAGACGAAGGTGCGGCTGTTGTGGGACGACAACAATCTGTATGTCGGCTACGAGAACTTCGACAACGACGTGTCCAAGATCGTCTCAAGCGCCGTCGCGCCAGGCGAATGGTGGACCAGCGGTGCGGACGACGACAACGAAACCTTCATTACAGGCGATGCCTCGGCGCAAAATTACTATGTATTTTTCAACAATCCGGCGGGCCTGAAGCTTGAATACAGCGGCCCGGTTCAAAACAGCGGCTACAGCGCGCCATGGCAAGCGCGCGCGAACGTCGGTGCGGACCGCTGGATCTCGATTCAAGCGATCCCTTTTGCCAGCATCGGCGTCGATCCGAGCGCAACCAAGACGCTGTCCGGCTATTTCTTTAGGTCTTATCACGGACAGGAAGGCTTTTTCGGCTGGGGAGGCGGAACCGTATGGAGCGCGTCGGACTTCTACCCGATCCGGTTGGAGGAGAACGCTTGAGTGAATGAGTAGTTAAGAATGCATATAAAGATGAGAAGAAAAGCCGGTAAAAAGAACCGCGAAGCATCGTGCTTCGCGGTTCTTTTCTACGCTTCCGCAGCAGGAGGTCTTCTCCAACGGCTGTCGCCTCAGCCCCGATACGCTTCCTCCAGCTTGGCGATATCGAGCTTCTTCATCGGCATAAACGCCGCGGTCACGCGCGCGATCTGCTCGGGCGTGCCATTCGCCATCATGTCGTCCATCGCAGCCGGCGCGATCTGCCACGAGAGGCCGAACTTGTCCTTGAGCCAGCCGCACTGCTCGGCCTGCGGATCGGCGGACAAAGCGCTCCAGTAGGCGTCGATCTGCGTCTGCGTATCGCAGCGGACGAGCAGGGAGACCGCCTCGTTGAAGGTGAAGCCGTGATTGTGCGCGCTGTCCATCGCGGTCATCCAGGTGTTTTCCACCATAAAGTCGCTGAACATGACCGTGCCTTCGCGATCCGGCTCTCTGCCGGGACCGTAGCGATGGAGCTGGCCCGGGCGGGAACGCTCGAACACGGACAGATAAAGCTCGCGCGCCTCCTCGGCTCTGCCGGCGTTGTCCCCGGTGAACATGAGAGATGGAATGATCGTCGGACGGGGCTCTCCTTCAGGATTGGTCAGGATGAGCTGCCAATTGACGCCATACTTGTCCTGAATCCAGCCGTACCGCTTGCTGAACGGATACTCGCCCAGCGGCATGAGCGGGGCGCCGCCTTCCGAGAGCTTGTCCCAGATCTCGTCCAGCAGCTCGCTCGCGCGGTCGTCCAGCGACGGATCGAAGTTCACCATGAACGATACGGACGGATTCATCTTGAACAGCGGACCTGCGGAGATGGCCATGAAAGGGCTGCCCCAGATCGTGAACGAGACGACGTCGGAATCGCCCGACGGCGTATCGCGCAGCGTCGTCACGCTCTTAATGGCGGAATCGGGGAAGACGGAGCTGTAAAAAGCAGCGGCTTCCTTGGCTTCCCGGTCGAACCACAGATGCGGGACGATGCGGGGGGCGGTCGTACCGGCGTTTGCGTCACTCATTACTTATAGCCTCCTTTTTGCTTCCATTTTATCATGGACCGAAGGGGAGGCGTTTCTTATGGATTGCTCAGTTGATCTGTCGCGCCGGACGCTTGAAGCCGCCGGCATAACGAATAAACGTCAGGGCAATGAGCCCTGACGTTTATTTGCAACGCTGTAGAACTTGCCTTCAATCTCGACAGGGACCTGTCCGATATCACTTGCGCGATATCCATGCCCGATGTCCCCCCGCGAAGCAGCGGTAAGATTCCGCGATCGCACCGAACGGTTTGTCCATACTGCGACAGACAGGAGTACATAGGATATAAAAATGCAAAAAGAAAGAAGGTCAAGCGTCTATGGGAACCTTTCTTGACCAAAGAAGCTCGATGAACACAGGCACGACCCTCGCGATAGCCGCAACGACGACTCCGGCTCTATTCGGCGACATCGGCTTGCAGACCCAAGGGGTAGCGGGCAACGGACTTGGGATCAACGGTTCTTTGATCGTCGATCTGGCCGGTACCATCGGACTCTCCATTGTTGCGCCCGCCACAGTCACGATCAATGTCGTACGCGGCGGCACCATTGCCCAAGGCACGATCATCTACACAGCCGTACTTCCGATTCAGTCGAACACCAGCACGATCGTCCCCTTCAACGCGCAAGACCTGCTCGCTCCCGCAGCTCTCCTTACTCAATACACAGCCTTTATCAGCAGCACCGGCGTAGCGGGCGTTGTGTTGGTTACCCGCATCGGACCCGAAGCTTTCTGGGGCGTAGCTTCCCAAGGCTAATCGCACGCTGGTGAAGCGTTCGATCGGGCCTCGCTTGATCTATCCGATCCACGATATCCTCTTCGTCCGCGGCAAGCTTCTCTTCCCCCCGTCGCGTTCACCTACAAGCGCATTACGTGGCTGTCCAACAACCAGCTGGCGCTCTCCGAAGTCTGCATCAAGAGCATACGCCGCCATACGAAGGAGGAATTTTCATGCCGGTAGCAAGTTTACTTCCGAGTGACGATACGCTTATCGCTTCAAGTTACCCTACAGCTGCATTCGGCAGTTATCCCTTTTTATATGTGGGTGATTATGTAGTTCCAGGAGATATTTACAGGACTTTGTTAAAATTTGACTTGTCCGTTATTCCCCAAGGCAGTGACATCCTTGAGGCCATATTAAAGCTTTATATTTTCAGAAAAGACGTCCCTGGTCCGGAAGTTATAGCTATAAATTTAAATCAAAGCGACTTCAACCAGAATACGGCGACATATTCAAATGCACCTGCTGTTACGCCAACGGGCATTACTAAAACCGTTAATGACGCAGATGTAAACAATTTTATCAGTATCGATATAACTCCGCTTGCGCAACAATGGTATGCGAATGCCGCAGCCAATAACGGTATCACAATGATTGGCCCGGAAAATACGTATTCAATAATCGGAAGTTACAGTACGAACTTTTCCAACAGCAACTTATATCCATTTCTTCAGGTAACTTACCAGGAAAGCAGTAGCTGCAACAGTGACATGATCAATGAAGTAACTCAATCTGGAGCTTACATGATTAACGAGTCAAATACGCTGTTGTTAGGCCAAAGAATACTTGGTACTTTCAGTGTTGAAAACACCGGATTTACAAATGGACTTGCCGTACTTCAAATACTGAACGGCAGCAGCATCTGGGTGGACGAAAAATCGGCGGAAGTAAGCCCTGGGCAGACAAAGGTGTTATCCACCACGGCATCCAGGCTAGATGAAAGAATATCAATTGTCGGTATCGTTGATCCTATTATTTCCGGAGCTGTTGATCATACTCTGAATGCAAACGACAATCTTCTCAATCCGAATCAGGTACCGCTTACCTTTAGTTCAGACAATCCCGATTTTCCGGTAGACCCAAATACCGGCGCTATTTCAATAAATAATTCCGGTTCTGCTGCAATAACCGTAGCCACAAAAAATATTGAAGGTCCCGTCGTATCATTTACAGTCATCGCCATAGGAAGCAATTCGGTATATAACCAAACCCAGGGGACTTTCTATACTACGATTCAACAGGCCGTAAATGCTTCTAATCCGGGAGATATGATCCAGGCGGGGCCTGGGAGCTATCCCGAAAACGTGACCATTGACAGGCGGATTACGCTAAATGGTGCCGGAAGCGGCGTTGGCGGAACGATCATTCATCCGGCGTCAGGAGTCGGCATATCCATTTCAAACGGCGGGGTGAGTTCGACAAATCGGCTGGTAATATCAGACCTGCAGGTCACCGGTGCTTCCCAGGGGATTTTAACCATAGGAAACAATCAGCCAAGCTTTATTACTTTTTCTAACGTATCATTGCTGAATAATTTGGATAACGGCTTTAGTATCAATATCAGTCCCTCTTTTCCTGTTATGAACGATCTGATTATAACAGGCAGTAACTTCTCCAATAACGTTACTGCGGGATTCAGAGTCCCGACTTACGCGCAGGTTTCAAATGTAACGATCCAAAGCAGCATGTTTAACGGAAATGCCTTTGGAATGCTTGTATTTTCAGGAACGGCAATATTTAATAACATTCAAATTTCAAAATCCACGTTCAACAACAACACTTCAAAGGGAATGTACTATGAAGCGTTGAATCATGCAATTATTTCAAATAATACGATCGACAGCAGCGGTACTGCCGGGAGTTTTGCGGCCGGTATAGATATCAACCTCAAACACGGCAACTACCAGAATGTCAACCTCATAAACAATATTGTTACAAACAGCGGGAACGGCGATCCTGTAAACGGTGCGGCCGCGGTAATAAAAGGCAGGAATGACGGTACCAACAACGGTACGCTTACTGGTGTGACCGTATCCGGCGGTACTTACTCCAACGCCCCCGTTGGAATACGTTTTGGAGAGACCGGCCAAAACAACAATTATCCGACCAATGCCGTTGTAACCGGTGCAACTATTGAAAACAATGGTATAGGCCTGCAAAACGTTACAACAGTTACAATTACGCAGAACAACAATACCTTTATTAATAATGGCATAGATACTGTAGGTAACTTCAATTAATAACTCAACTTTCGCAGCATGAAATCGGCAAACAAGCCTTGAGCTCCCGTCGGTGACCGGCGGGAGCTTTGATTTGCGAGTGTCGTTACCGGAGGAGGCTCAGTCTTTTTCCATCAATGTGCATGCCCGAAGCACGCTCCCGGCAGCGTCCGTCCTGAACGTCTTGATCTCGAACGCGCCGAGCTCGACGCGCTCCGCGATGCCCAGCGAAGGGATGCGAACCAGGACCGAGCCGGGCGCGCCGGTCGGTTCGAACAGCCGGACGATATAGCCGTCGCCGTCCTCCGCCTGCTTGAAGGCGGTCAGCACCGCGCGGTCGCCTTCAAGCGCGACGCCCGGGGACGGCAGCTCGCCGGCTCCGCTCGGGAAAAACGACAGCGCATACGGACGTTCGTGCAGGACGAGCGCTTCGCGCTCGATCGCCGCAAGACGCGACTCCCGCTTGCCGGCGTTGAGCCAGAACGTATACGTGCGCTCGCCCTGGTCGATCCGGGGGAGGAACCGGTCCTGCGGAAGGATCGGACGCTCGCCGATCGGGTGCGCGCAGTAGGCGGCGCCGCGAAGCAGGGTCGGCCGCAGCGTGCCGCCGGCGCCGTCCGAGCCGTAGACGCCGTCGTTGATGAGCGTCACGGCCCGGCCGTCGGCCGCGGGCTCCGCGATCGCCGTCCATTTTTGCGCGACCGCCTCGTCGCCGTTCTGCGGCAGCCGCTGGACGCCGTACGCCGTTTGCCCCAAGTATTCGTGATCGTCTCCGAGCGCCGTCGGAATCGACAGCTTGAGCAGCTTGTCCTTCTCCTGCCAATACAGGCGAACCTGCACTTCGATCTCGGTGCCCTGCTTGGGCAGAAGGTAGGTGAGAACGGCCGCGGAGTCGCCATAAGCCAGCAGCGCTTCGACGACGGTCCGCACGTCTCCGTCCTCGATTACCCGTACGGCCGGCAGCACTTCGTCCTTAACGCCGGAAAACGCCGTGCTACGTGCGGGGCTCATCAGCTCGAATTGGCCGACGACCGGCTCGAACCGGTCGGTATCCATGCGCCACGGATCCTCGTTGTCGGCGACTACGACGGGCAAGAAAGCACCCGGGCGTAGGTAGGATTCGCCCTCCGCGACATAACTGTCGATCAGTCCGGTCCGCGTGTTGATCTCGATCTGCAGCGACGGCGATTCGAACCGGATCGCGCCGTCGCGCTCGGCCAGATAGGCCTTGGGCTTCTGCGGCAGCTTGACGATCCGGCAGTCGAACCTGTTCATCGACGAGGGGGCGAGCTCGGCTTCGAATACGACGCGCTTGCGCCAGTCCAGATTCAGGGCGCTTTGCTCTTTTTCGGGCTGGCTCGGCACTTGCGCGCCGTCGCGGTAAACCAGCGGCATGGAGAACTCCTCCGTCCAGTTCTGGTCCTCCAGCATGAACTCGCAGGCGAAGATGCCGCGTACGGGATGCGGATGAGGGTTGTATACGAGTATCGGATACTCGCCCGTCGCCGCTTGGGGCTGGCCGGCAGCCAGGGCGAAAAACGCGCGGGCGCGCAGGCGCGAAGCGATCTCGAGGCCGTGGTCCATGAGCCGGAGCGACGCTTCCTCCGCAGGCTGGATCGAGCTGCCCGGCAGAATGTCGTGGAACTCGGCGACCATCAGGTCGTGGAACGCCTCGCCGAGCTCGCGGGCCGGATACGCCAGCAGCCCTTGAATCGCGGCTGCCGCCAGCATTTTCTCAGTCATGAATAGCTGGCTTTCCAGCTGCCGGTGCTTCTGTTTGATCCGGATCATCGACGTATAGCAGCCGACGAAGCGCGGATTGAGATCGTCCGCATGACGGGGGAGATCGGTCGCTTCGCGCAGCTCCGCGAAGTAGGCCTCCGGCGTAGAGTGCACGATCTCCACCGGACTCGAAGCCATCATCTCGCCGATGCGGTCGAGGTCGAGACGGGAGGGACCGCCGCCGTGATTGCCGACGCCCCACAGCAGCAGGCGAGGGCGGTCCTCGCCGTCGTCCGCGTATTTCTCCAGCCATTTCCCGATCTTTTTGTGCGCTTGCCCGATCAGCGTATTGTATCCGTCCGCAATCTGATGCGCGTGCACCTCGGAGCCGTCGAAGCCGACCCAGATGAAGTCGTCCGCCGGACCCGCTGTCTTTTGCTCGGGCCGCATGAACAGATAAGAATCGAAGCCGGATTTGCGCATGATCTGCACCAGTCCCCTGGAATGCCCAAAGGAGTCGAAGTTGATCGAGGTCGTCGGCGCCTGTCCGAATTTTTCCTTGAAGTACTGCCTGCCGAGCAGAATCTGCCTGACGAGCGATTCGCCCGAAGGCATATTGCAATCGGGCTGCAGGTACCATCCGCCCATGATGTGCCACTTGCCGAGACGAACGAGGCTTTGAATCTCCGCGAACAAGCTCGGCTCGTACTCCTCGATCCATTTGTACAGCAGCGCTTCATTGTGATTAAAAACGTAGCCGTCATATTCTCTGCAAAACGATGCGGCGGCCCTGAACGTGGATACCGCCGCCGCCGCGCCTTCCTCCCACTCCCATTGCCATACGGGATCGAGGTGCGCATTGCTGATGAGATGCAATTTTTTCAAGCCCATGCATCCTTTCTGATTCGTCGCTCTCTTCCCTTCTATTTTCATTTTGAAGCGCGTTCATGTAAATTCATTGAAGTATCCCGTTTTTACACTAAAATGACCGGTTCGCTTGTGCTACTATGATAGAAATAAGCAGCGGGGAGGGGACGAGCCTATGGCGCGCGGCATATTGCCGGACCAACTGTACGGAACCGTCAGGGTGAACGACGCCGTCATCGAGATCATCGAGGTGCTGGAGGAGCAGCCCTGGGGTGCCCGCTCGTGTCCGCCTCATACGCATGCGTGGTTCGAATGCAATTATATCTACGAAGGCAGCATGAAGACGGGCTTCGGGGGACCGCTCTTGAACGTCGGACCGGGTGAATTCTTTCTCGTCCCCGCGGGCGCCGAGCACCGCCACGAGTACATGCCGCAGTCTCCGCACCGGGGCGTCTGCATGCGATGGACGGTAGCCCCGGCCGATTCTTCCGCCGCAGGCGGAGCCGGCTCGGTCTATGCCGCGCTCGAGGGCTTGCGGCAGTGGCAGCTCGGCTGCTACGAGGATCGCTACGGTCTGGGCGAACGAATCATGCGGTTGTTCGAGGAAACGCGGGAGACGGGCTCGCTAGCGTCCGTTCAACTGACTTTCGTGCAGATTGTGCTGACGATCGCCGCGGTTCGCCATCCCGAAGGACGGGCCGCGCCGGCAGCCGTCGATCAGTCCGATACTGCGTTTCTGCGCAAGATCGAGGTCTACTTGAATGACGAGCGCGCGGAAAAAATGAATGTCCGCAGACTCGCCGACGCCCTGCATGTCAGCTACAACCATCTGGCCCGCAAATATAAGCGGCTCACCGGCAAGACGATCGTCGGCCGGTTGACCGAGATTCGCCTTGCGCGCGCGCTCGATCTGCTCCAGCGGACCGACGCCTCGATCGGCGCCATCGCCGAGGTGTCGGGCTTTGGCGCGGCCCACTACTTCAGCCGGGTGTTCAAGGATGTCTACGGCGTGAGCCCGAAGACGTACCGCAAAGGATGGAACGAAGAGGCGCAGAAGGAGCCGGGGGCGACATCGGTCCTTTCCGCGGATTAGCCCTTGTGTTCAAGGGTATCATTCGTGTGCCTATCCCACATAAATGTGCGTACTTACGCGAATGTCGTGTATGCCTTATATTGCAGGTATAAGCCGAACCGACGGCAAACCTGCGAAGGAGCGAACCGACATGACGAACGAATTCAAAGCCCCTGTGAAAGAAACGATGAAGGCCGTTGGCCTGTACAAGTATTTGCCGATCGCCGATCCGGAGAGCCTGATCGACGTGGAGATCGACAAGCCGTCGCCGATGGGCCGGGATTTGCTCGTGAAGGTGCGCGCGATCTCGGTGAATCCGGTCGACTACAAAGTCCGCTCGCCCAAGAGCCGCGAGGAGAGCGCGCCGAGAGTGCTCGGCTGGGACGTCGCGGGCGTGGTCGAGCAGGTCGGGCCGGAGGCCGGGCTGTTCAGGCCGGGCGACGAGGTGTATTACGCCGGCAGCATCACCCGGCCCGGCGGCAACAGCGAGTTCCACCTCGTTGACGAGCGGATCGTCGGCGCGAAGCCTGCTTCGCTGAGCTTCGCGCAGGCGGCCGCGCTGCCGCTGACGACGATTACGGCATGGGAGAGCCTTTACGACCGTCTGGGCGTAGCGCGGAATCCGGCCGACAATGCCGGCAAGACGATCCTGCTCATCGGCGCGGCCGGCGGCGTCGGGTCGATCGCCACGCAGCTGGCGAAGCTGGCGGGCTTGACGGTCGTCGGCACGGCCTCCCGCCGCGAATCGGCCGACTGGGCCATGGAGCTTGGCGCGGACCATGTGATCGACCACTTCCAGGCATTCTTGCCTCAGTTGAAGGCGATCGGGTTCGATCAGGTCGATTACATTCTCTGCCTCAACAGCACGGAGAAGCACTGGGCGAACATGGCGGAAGCGATCGCGCCGCAAGGCAAGATCTGCTCGATCGTCGAGACCGACGAGTTGCTTAACCTGACGCTGCTCAAAAACAAGAGCGCGACCTTCGTGTGGGAGCTCATGTTCACGCGATCGACGTATCAGACGGCGGACATGATCGAGCAGCATCGGCTGCTGGACGAAGTCGCGCGGCTCGTGGACGCAGGCGCCATCCGCACGACGACGAGCGATACGATTTCTCCGATTAACGCCGACAACCTGCGCAAGGCGCATGCGATGCTGGAGACGGGCCGCACGGTCGGCAAGGTCGTACTCGAAGGATTTTAATCGCCGCGCATGAATGCTATGATCATCAGATAAGGAAGACAGAGACGAAGGAGCGGATCGGCGTGCGGGATCGGAAGAGCGGGTACGGGTTTTGTCCGGACGAGGAAGGCTGCCCGGTCGAGTTCACGTTGGACGTGATCGGCGGAAAGTGGAAGGGCGTGCTGCTCTATCATCTGATGGACGGCCCGAAGCGGTTCAACGAATTCCGCAGAATCTGCCCGACGATCACGCAGCGGATGCTCACGCTTCAGCTGCGAGAGCTTGAGGAGGACGGCGTCGTTCACCGCGAGGTGTACAACCAGGTTCCGCCCAAGGTGGAGTACTCGCTGACGGCGTTCGGACAGACGCTGACCCCGATCATCGCCGCCATGCGCGACTGGGGCGAGAGCTTCAGGCGGACGGTCCGGGATCCGATGCAGCTCTATACGGAGGCGAAAGACTGAGTCGGCGGAGCGGATTGCAATAAGCTAGATTGTCCGCGCAAGAGCGCATCCGCACTTGAAAGGAGAACCGCATGCTGATCGCAACGATTGCAGCCGTCGTCGTACTGGCGGGAGGAGGACTGGCGCTTTGGCTTAGGGTTCGCAAGCGGAGGCTGGCCGCCACCCGCAGCGCCAAAGTCGTGCCATTTCGGGCCGCCCGCAAGCGGACCGATAAGCGGCGGGAGCCGGGAGCAGGAGAGCAGGCGCGCCCTTGCTCTTTGTGCCGCGCGCGTTCCTCGCGGCTGTCTTTTTATATCGACGAGAGCGGCCGTACGATCGGCGTATGCAAGGATTGCCGGCCCAAAGCGGAGGCGCGGGAGCTGGATCGCTTGTAGCCTGTAGTTCAGTTTGTAGTTTGCCCGGCGTGCCTGCCGCAATATGCGACAGCGCAAAAAGCCGAATCGGACCCCGGACGAGGCCGATTCGGCTTTTTGCGCCGGCGTTAATTTCGAGCGGGCAGTCGCTTAGACGCGCACGTCGATGTTGCCGCCCAAATGAGGCTGCGCGATGCTCTGCGTCAACTGCACGAGTGCTTCGCTGTTCTGGCGCGCGGTATCCAGCACTTTGCCCAGAACCGCGATGCCGGCTTGCTGACGCAGGTCGTTCATCGCCAGCCCTGTTGAGATTGCCGCTATATCCATTATCTCGCCTCCCCATACCTATATCGGAATAGGCTTGCCAATCAATGAATGCGGCGCAACGTTTGACGGTTAGCGCGATACCTTGACGGCCGCGATCCGCAAGCGGCTCTTATCGATGATCCACTGGCCGTCCCGGTACAGGCGCGGTTTGACCGCGGCTTCGACTTCGTCATAGACGGAGGCGAGCTCCGCCGGCGGGACATCAGGGAAAAAACAGCCCGCGAAGCTGTCCAGCAAGGCCCTGACCCCCGACGGGGCTTTGGACGGCGAAGGTTGATCGAAGTGCAGGGCGAACGTCACGCGAAATCCGGTCCGTTCCAGCAAACCGGCATATTCGCCGATCGTCGGCAGGTACCAGGGATTGCGCCCCTCCGGGTCGTAGCCGCGCGCCGACAGCACCTGCCCGATCGCATCGGTCAGCGAAGCCAGATTGCCGCTGCCCGCGAACTCGGCGACGAATCGTCCGCCGTCCCGAAGGGCGAGCCATACGGTGCGTGCCGTCGCCTCCGCATTCCCGATCCAATGCAGCGCGGCGTGGGAGAAGACCGCATCATAACGGGTATCCGTCAGATACAGGGAGGCGTCAGCCGCCTGAATATCAAGGTACGGATGCCGCCCTCTCGCAAGTGCTACCGATTCAGCAGACAGATCGATGCCCGTCGGAATCGCACCCGCCGCCGCGATGCGGGCTGTCAGGTCTCCGTTTCCGCAGCCGAGGTCGAGAATTCGCTCCCCCGGGGCGGGCTGGAGCAGGGAGAGGACTTCCGCGCCCAGCCGGGACATTACTTCCGAAGACTTCGCCCCCGTTGCCGGACTTGTGTGATCGGGATTGGACTTACTATGCATCGTCGCAGCCTCCTTTAGGGTTCTTCAATTTTTAATCGTAGACATTGAATATCCATAATAACCCCTAAGGGGCGGGGCGTCAAGAATATGAAGAGCTTGCGAATTTGGCCGGGGAAAATAAAGGAGCATTCTATCGAGGTATCGTCGAGGAATTGAGAAAGGCCGGCGATTGGCGTTCCAAAGGCATGTACTTGAGGCTGATTGTGGAGAAGAACGATCTGCCGGAGCTGATGGAATATGTTCGCGCCTATCCCGTCTGCCGCGTCATTAACCGCTACAAAAAAATAGCCGGCGCGTCCAGGCAAGCGAAGGTCGTCTCCCGATTAAAGACGGCTTAAGCTTACGGGAGACGGCCCGCTTGTATAAAGAACTGGCGAAGCTTAGTTAATGACAGGTTTTGCTTCGATCTCTCTTTGTCCTTTCTCGGTAAACGCATAGAGGATCGCCAGCAGCGGCAGCGCGGCGCCGATGAGCGAAGCGAGCTGCCAGCCGCCATGCGCGTACGCCCAGCCGCCGAGCGCCGAGCCGACGGCTCCGCCGATGAAGAAGATCGACATGAACAGGCCGTTCAAGCGCCCGCGCGCTTCGCTGCCGAGCGCGTAGACGACGCGCTGCCCGAGCACCAGATTGCCGGAGACGGCCATGTCGAGCGCGATCGCGGAGATGAAGAGCAGGACAAGCGAGACGGTCGAGTGGCCGTGGAAAAAGTGCGGGAGCAGCCAGGACACGAGGGCGATACTTAAAGCCAGCCAGGTAAGCGGCCTGCTCCAGCCCTTATCCGCCAGCCGTCCGGCGATCGGCGCGGCAATCGCGCCGCCGACCCCGACCAGCGCGAACCAGGCGATGCCCTGCTGCGACATGCCGTAGGCGTCGGCCAAGCGGAGCGGCGCGACCGTCCAGAAGAGGCTGAAGGCGCCGAACAAAAACGCCTGGTATAGCGCGCGGCGGCGCAGAGCCGGCGTGTGGACGAGCAGCGGTACGAGGGAGCGGATCAGCTTGCCGTAGGATACGCTTGGCGCCGGCCGGCGCTCGGGCAGCTTGCGCGACAGCAGTATCGCCAGCAATGCGATGGCGACCGCCGAAGCGGCGAATACGTAAGGCCAGCTCCAGATGCCGGCGATGAAGCTGGCGACCGGGCGCGCGAGCATGATGCCGAGGAGAAGTCCGCTCATCACGTTGCCGACGGCGCGGCCACGCTGGGCTTCGGATGCGAGCGAAGCGGCGAAGGGCACGAGCACCTGCGCGACGACCGAAGCCGTTCCGATGAGCAGCGACGCGGCCAGGAACAGCGGCGCGTTCGGCGCGATCGCGGCCGCGATCAGCGCGGCGACCGCCACGGCGAGCGAGATCACCGTCAGCCGGCGGTTTTCGACGATATCGCCAAGCGGTACGATGAACAGAAGCCCCGCCACATAACCGATTTGCGTCAACGTGACGATCAGGCCCGCCGCGCCGGCGGACAGTCCCGTCGATGCGCCGATCGGTCCCACCAGCGTCTGGGCGTAATAGAGATTCGCTACGATCAGGCCGCAAGCGGCCGCCAACAAAATCGTCAACCCGCGGGAAATGCCGCCATCCTTCATCTTTTGTTCCGTTCGCATGTTGCATCCTCCGTCCGGTACGCTCTTGGTAGTATAATAAATACTGAACGTACAGTTTATTAATTGGTGACATCATGATATACTGAACGAAGCGTTTTGTAAATAGGCGATTTGTTTTCTTTCGCACCTTTTTTCGTATACTGAACGTATTGTATTTTAATGTTTAGAAATACCGGCTTGAGTGTGAGGGAGGATGTCATGAAGATGCAGCAAGAACAGAGCAAGCGGGGGCGGCCCCGGGATCCGAAGACGCAACAAGCGATCTTGTCCGCATCGTACGATTTGCTGCTGGAGGTCGGCTTCGGCGCGGTGACGGTAGAGAAGATCGCGGAGCGCGCGGGCGTGAGCAAAGCGACCATTTACAAATGGTGGCCGAACAAAGCCGCCGTGGTCATGGACGGCTTTTTGTCCGCCGCCTCGGCCCGGCTGCCGGTGCCCGACACGGGCAATGCGTTTGAGGATATCCAGATTCACGCCGTGAACGTGACTCGCTTTCTGACGAGCAGGGAAGGCAAGATCATTACCGCGCTGGTCGGGGAAGGGCAGTTCGACGAGGGCTTGGCAGAAGCGTACCGGACGCGTTACTTTCAGCCGCGACGGCTTGAAGCGAAGGGCATCCTGGAAAAGGGGATCCGGCGCGGACAGCTTAAGGAGACCTTGGACGTCGGACTCGGCGTAGACCTGCTGTACGGACCGATTTTCTACCGGCTGCTGGTGACCGGCGAGCCGCTTGACGACGATTATGTGCGGCAGCTGGTGAAGAGCGGGTTCGAGGGGATTCGGGCGCAGTAGGGGAGAAGGAGATGGCGTAGGGCAGTTATTGGCCGTTGTCCGCCTCCGGAATAAAGCGGAATGCGCAAACTACTGTCGTAGAGCAGTAGATGGGCGATGCCGGATGCCGGAATGCACAAACTACTGTCGTAGTGGAGTAGATGGGCGGTGCCGGGCGCCGGAATGCGCAAACTACTGTCGTAGTGGAGTAGATGGGCGGTGCCGGGCTCCTAAATGTGCAAACTACTGTCGTAGAGCAATAGATGGGCGATGCCGGACGCCGGAATCCGCAAACTACTGTCGTAGTGGAGTAGATGGGCGATGCCGGACGCCGGAATGCGCAAACTACTGTCGTAGTGGAGTAGATGGGCGGTGCCGGACGCCGGAATGCGCAAACTACTGTCGTAGTGCAGTAGATGGGCGGTGCCGGGCATCGGAATGCGCAAACTACTGTCGTAGAGCAGTAGATGGGCGGTGCCGGGCTCCTAAATGTGCAAACCACTGTCGTAGAGCAGTAGATGGGCGGTGCCGGGCATCGGAATGCGCAAACTACTGTCGTAGAGCAGTAGTTGCCCAGCGGTCGACCCAAACAAAAAAACGGGATGAGGCAGGAATTAACCTGCTTCATCCCGTTCTCGTTTAATAGCCGTTCTTACAGTTGGTTAAAAAGCTTGGACAATCGGACGAACATTGCAGCAGCTTCGGCACGGGTGGTCGGTGCGAAGGGATCAAACCGGTTGTCGTTTTTACCGCTCAGGATGCCATGCGTCGCCGCGGCTGCCGCATAGGGCTTCGCCCAGGCCGGGATGCTTGCGTCGTCCGCGAAGGATGTGACGGCTGCGGAATCCAGGGTCCATTTTGCGGCGCGGACGAAAGTGGCAGCCGTTTCGGCACGATTGATCGTCAAGGACGGGCGGAACGTGCCATCCGGATAGCCGTTCAGAATGCCGTTCTCAACGGCGGATGCGATCGCCTCTCGCGCCCAGGCCGGTATCCCGGCTGCATCTGCAAAGGTTGAGTCGCCAGACACGCCGTTGATGTCGGTTTTCAGCCATCTTGCGAGCATCACGGCCCATTCGGCCCGCGTGACCAGACCGTCAGGCCTGAACAGTCCGTCCGGACCGCCCTGGACGAGGCCCATCTCGCAAGCATCGTTGATTTCCGATTCCGCCCAATGACCACGGATATCGGCGAAGCAGGCAATGGCAGGCGGCTTGCTCTGCCGATCGATCGTCACGGTATATTCGCGAACGATGCCGTTTGCTGCCCGTACACTGATCTGTATGATATTGCTGCCCGAGTCGAGATCGAGATCGAACGGAAGCTTTCCGATGGTGCTTTTCCCGTTAATCAACACGATCGCGGCTGGAGCAAGGGACTCGACATTTAGCGTAATGCGCGATTCAAAGGTCTCCGCTTCGTAGGCTAGCACGTTCATGTCGAAGGCAGGCGTCAAATCGATAGCTTGCGCACCGCCAATGAACGTCAGCAACTTAAGACGAGCTTCGCCCGAGGCCTGCGGTGGCTGAACGGTCGCCGGCTGAGGCAGCGTGGTGGCCGTTGCCGTCAGCGCAGCGCTCCGGTTGCCGGCAGTATCGATGGCAATGATGGAAAACGTATAGTTAGTTGAAGCGATGAGGTCACCAATTGCACGAGAAAGCGTGGCGGCATCGAGAGCGACAGGCGATTCGCCGTCCAGCGTCAGCTCGTAATGGTCGACGCCGCGGTCGTCCCCGGCAGCAGGCCAGTCGAGCTTAACGCTATCGTAGGTTACCGCTGAGATCGAGAGCTCCGCGCCGGACGGCCAAGTCGGCGCCGCGATGTCGGGCGCGATGCCGTTGGTCAGCGTGACGCTGACCGCTGCGGCCGCGCTGCGCGGCGATTCTACGCCGGCGCCGTCGGTCGCGGTCACGATGAACTTGTACGTCCCGGCCGCCAGATCGCCGAGATCCGCGGCTGCGACCGAGCCGTCGGCGCCGCTGGTGCCGAGCGCGATGGCCGCGCCGAGCTCGCCCGCGTCCGCGATGCCGTCGCTGTCGGCGTCGTTCCAGCGGTAGGCGCGTACGGTCGCGCCCGAGCGCCCGATGGCACCCGCTGTGCCGATCAACTGATCCGGCGTGCCGACGTAGTTGTCGACGGCGCTAAACTTCGCTGGATC
Organism: Cohnella sp. GCM10012308; assembly: GCF_042649185.1. Taxonomy (NCBI): domain Bacteria; kingdom Bacillati; phylum Bacillota; class Bacilli; order Caryophanales; family Paenibacillaceae; genus Cohnella; species Cohnella sp. GCM10012308. The sequence goes on along the minus strand of NZ_JBHRYU010000013.1, from coordinate 42,352 downwards.
GACCAGCGGCGCAGTTGCGACCATCGCGGAGAGCGAAGCGCTGCGGTTGCCCGCGGCGTCCACGGCGACGACGGCGAACGCATAGGTCGTGCCGGCGGTCAGCCCGCTGACGTCGTAAAACAATGTCGCTGCATCCGGCGAGGTAATCGGATCGCCGTCCTGCGTCAGCTCATAATGATTGACGCCGCGGTCGTCCGCGGCTGCGGGCCAGGACAGCTTGACGCCGGTGCGCGTCAAGTTTGTATCCGCCAGCTCCGCGCCTGCCGGCCAGGTCGGATCGGCGACGTCCGGCGTTAATCCTTTGGTGAGCGTCACGGTCACGGCGGCCGCCGCCGTGCGCGGCGATTCGTTGCTCGCGGCGTCCTCGGCGGAAACGACGTATTTGTACGTCCCCGGCGACAGGTCGCCGATGTCGGCGCCTGGTACCGAGCCATCAGCGGCGCTCGTCCCTAGTGCGATCTCCGATCCGAGCTCGCCTGCGTCCACGATGCCGTCGCTATTGTCGTCATTCCAGCGGAAAGCGCGCACGTCCGCTCCCGGCTCGCCTACTGCGCCGGCTGCCCCGGCCAGCCGATCCTGCGTGCCGCTGTAGTTGTCGACGGCCGCGAACTTCGCAGCATCGATTGTAGGCGCGGTCGTGTCCGGCGCCGGATCGTCCTCTTGAATCGTGACGGTTGCGCTCGTCTGCGTACCCATCGTGGCTTCGTTTGTCGGTCCGGAGATCGTGACGTCGAATGTCCGGTCCGAACGGTAATCCGAATCGTTCAAGACCGGAATCGAATAAGTCTTGGTCGTCTCCCCTGCGCTGAAGACGATTCTCGCGTCGACAGCCGTATAATCCGTTCCGGCAACGGCCGTGCCGTCGGACGTCTGAAGACGAACCGTCGTCCGGCCGTAAGAGCTTCCCGTACGCTCGATGGTAACGATCGCATTCCCAGCATTCTCCAATACCGAAAAAGTCGGCGCGGAGAATGCCAGCGCGCCTTCGGCTCTGCTCGTCAGCAAATTAAGGGAATTGCCACTCCCGTAAGCTAAATCCGCCAGTCCGTCCTCATTAAGATCGCCCGAGGCAACGAAACCTTTAACCGGAAGGTCATTCTTGGGCTGGAAGGTCCCGTCGGCGTTGCCGTTCAAAATAGAAATGGTGTTTATTTGGTTCGTAACGGCCAGATCGAGATGACCGTCGCCGTCGAAGTCGCCCATCGCGATGTCTACCGGCTGGGTGCCGGCACCGGACGAATAATAGGAGGCAGGTCCGAAGGAACCGTTGCCCAGGCCAAGCAGGACAGCCGCCCCGTCGTTGCCGTTTTCCGCAGTCGCCAGATCTAAATGGCCGTCTCCGTTGAAGTCTCCCGACACCAGTTGGGTCGGGGTGTGAAGCCCGGCGAAGTTGGTTATGTTAAACGTCCGGTCGCCATTATTGAGCATGACGCTAATATTTCCGGAACCATCGTTGGCAACGGCGAGGTCGAGACGTCCGTCCTTGTTGAAGTCGCGTGCGATTACGCGACGAGGATAAGTACCGACGGCGGACTGAACCGGAGCGGAAAAGGTGCCGTTTCCGTTCCCGTACAGAACGGCAAGCCTGTTATTGTCGTTGCAGGCGATCGCCAGATCGACGAGGCCGTCTCCATCCAGATCGGCCGCAGCGATGCCGTTGGGACCATCTCCCGCGGGATAGGCGGCGCGCGGTCCGAACGTCCCGCCGCCTTGCCCCAAAAAGATCGATACGGCATCGTCGCTATAGCTGGTAACCGCAATGTCGAGATGGCCGTCGGCGTTCAGATCCGCGACGGCGATCTCCCTAGGGCTCTGCCCCACCGGCAGGTAAGCGTGCGCGGGTTGAAGCGTGCCGTCGCCGTTGCCTTTGAAAATCGCGATCCTGTTATTAAAATTATCGTTAGCAATGGCGTCGAGATGCCCATCCCCGTCCAGGTCGGCAAACGCGATATCGTTGATCGAGCTGCCTGCGGACAGCGAATAGGCCGAAGACGCGCTCTGGAACTTCGGACCCGCCGCAAACGCGCCGAACGGAGCGGCCGCCATGGCCAGAGAGAGTCCGGCAGAGACGAGTGCTGCAAGTTTTTTTCGCATACGATTCTACTACTCCTTATGACAAATTATGGCCTTTTGCAACATTATACTAGATCCCCTCTCCCGATGAATCCCCCAAAGGATTTAACAAACATGCCCGGTTCGGATAATCCAGCGTAAATAGTCCCCAACTACACTCTAATAGGAGAGAAAACAACAAGAATATAGACATAGTCCACAATAATCCACGCGGGAGTGAAGGGGAAACCATGAAAAACGCATTGAAGAGAAAATTGGCTGCGGGACTCGTCTTGACGACGCTCGCGCTGCCGCTGGCGGCATGCGGAGAGAAAAACGCGGACGGCGCAGAAGCGAGCGGCGCCACGCAGGAAATTTCGCTGGCCGATCTGGAGAAGAACGCAAAGGAAGAAGGCTCCGTCGTCAGCGTCGGCATGCCGGACACATGGGCGAACTGGAAAGATACGTGGGCGGATCTGCAGACTAAATACGGCCTTTCTCATACGGATACCGACATGTCGAGCGCCGAGGAGATCGCCAAGTTCGACGCGGAAAAGGACAAGCCGACCGCGGACATCGGCGACGTCGGCATCGCCTTCGGCTCGGTCGCGATCGACAAGGGCGTCACGCAAGCTTATAAGACCTCGTACTGGGACGAAATTCCCGCTTGGGCCAAGGATCAGGACGGCCACTGGATCGTTGGCTACCAGGGCACGATCGGTTTCCTGACCAACAAGAAGCTGGTCGCGAACCCGCCCAAGAGCTGGGAAGATCTGAAGAAAGGCGACTACAAAATCATCGTCGGCGACGTCACCAAAGCCGCGCAAGCCCAGATGGCCGTGCTGGCCGCGGCAATCGCCTTCGGCGGCAGCGAGACGAACATCGAGCCGGGCATCGCTTACTTCGAAAGCCTGGCGAAGGAAGGCCGCCTCTCCAATGCGGAAGCGAGCCTCGCCAACATCGAGAAGGGCGAAGTGCAAGTGACGCTGCTGTGGGACTTCAACGCGCTCAACTACAGCGATCAGCTCGGCAAGGAGCAATACGACGTGGCGATTCCTTCAGAAGGCAGCGTCGTGAGCGGCTACGCCACGATCATCAACAAGTACGCGCCGCATCCGAACGCGGCCAAGCTCGCTCGCGAGTATATTCTGAGCGACGAAGGCCAGATCAACCTCGCCAAGGGCTATGCAAGACCGATCCGCGACAGCGTGAAGCTGCCCGACGACGTAGCTGCCAAGCTGCTGCCCAAGGATGCCTACACCAACGTAAAGCCGGTTAACGACTACAAGGCATGGGAAGAAACGGCCAAGCAGATTCCGCAGTTGTGGCAGGAGCGCGTTCTCGTCCACATGAATTAATCCTTACGGGGCGTCTTCGACTTCTTGCCGAAGGCGCCTCTCTTATCCGACAGGAGCGTGGCACGTTTGAAACGAAGCAATCGGTGGATGTGGCTGGGGCTCGTCCCTTTTTTGGCGATGATCCTGTTGTTTCAGCTGATTCCGGTCGTATCCATGGTGGCCGGCAGCCTGAAGTCCGCGTCGGGCTCGGGCATTTCCTTCGGCTTCTATGCGCGGATTCTGCAAAGCGCCTATTATATGCAAGCGATTAAAAACAGCCTGCTCATCTCCGGCGCGTCAAGCGCGATCGGCATCGTCGTCGGCCTCGCCTGCGCGTACGCGATCACGAGATTCCCGGCGCGCACGCGGGACCGCCTGCTGATGCTCTCCAATATGACGTCGAACTTCCAGGGCGTTCCGCTCGCCTTCGCCTATATCGTGCTGCTGGGCAGCAACGGGGTATTCACGCTTCTGTTCAAGCAGTGGGGCTGGAGCGTCTTCGCCGGCTTCGACTTGTACAGCTGGTTGGGACTCGTTCTGGTCTATGTGTACTTCCAGGTGCCGCTTGCGCTGCTGCTGCTGTACCCGTCCTTCTACGGCATTCGGGACCAATGGCGCGAAGCCGCGTCCATGCTGGGCGCGAGCAGGTGGCAGTTCTGGACGAGCGTCGGCTTGCCGGTGCTGTCGCCGGCCGTGTTCGGCACGCTGGGGATTTTGTTCGCAAACGCGATGGGCGCTTATGCGACGGCCTACGCGCTGGTCGGCGGCAACTATAACCTGCTGGCCGTGCGGATCGGCTCGCTTGTGGCGGGCGACGTCGTCAACCAGCCGCAGCTCGGCAATGCGCTCGCCGTCATCCTCGCGCTGACGACGCTGCTCGCCGTCTTTCTCAATCATAAGATGACCCAGCGGACTCGGAAACTTGACGCAGTGCTGGGCGCCGGTCAGCAGACTTCTCCTAAACGCCGCCGGCAGCCGCGTTCCTGGACCGCCGCCGCGCCGGCCGCTGCCAAGGAGGAGTTATAATGGACGCTTCGACCAAGCGGGCGGGTCCCGCGCACCGCTCGTTGATGCTGCTGTTGATGGTCTATCTGCTGCTGCCTCTGCTCGCCACCTGCATCTACGCGTTCGCCAAAGAATGGCAGACGACGGTGCTTCCCGCGCGTTGGACGCTCGAATGGTTTAGCGGCATGTTCCAGGATCTGCGTTTCCTGGAGTCGCTCTGGACGTCGCTTTATCTCTGTCTGCTCGCCGTCGCGATCAGTCTGCTCGTCATGCTTCCCGCGGTGTTCGTCATTACGATCTACATGCCGAGGCTGGAATCGCTCATGAAAGGGATCGTGGTGCTCCCGTACGCGGTGCCCGGCGTGGTAGCGGCAGTCGGACTCATCCGCGCCTATTCCTCCGGTCCGCTCAACATTTCGGGCACGGCCTATATTTTGCTTGGCGCCTACTTCGTCGTCGTGCTGCCTTATATGTACCAGGGCATCCGCAACAGTCTGCTGACCGTATCGGCGGGCCCGCTGCTCTCCGCCGCCGAGCTGCTCGGCGCGAGCCGGATGCGAGCGTTCGCGACGGTTATTTTGCCGAATATTTGGCCCGGCGTGCTCATCTCCTCGCTGCTTTCGTTTTCGGTGCTGTTCGGCGAGTTCGTGCTGACCAACATGCTGGTCGGCGGACGCATCCAGACGATCCAGGTGTACCTGTACCAGCGGATGGGCGAGAGCGGCCATATGGCCAGCGCCATCGCGATCACTTATTTCGTGTTTATATTGATCCTGTCGGCTTTGCTCATGAAGCTGGGCCAAAAAGTGAACGGAGGCATGAAAGGATGAGCGACTATCTGGAGCTGCAAGGCATCCGCAAGCGGTACGGCAACGCCGACGTGCTGGACGACGTGAACTTGCAAATTCGCGAAGGCGAGCTCGTAACGCTGCTCGGGCCTTCTGGCTGCGGGAAAAGCACGCTGCTGCGCTGCATCGCGGGGCTCGCGGACACGGATGGCGGCCGGATCCTGCTGGACGGCAAGGATATCGCCAAGCTGCCGCCGCGGAACCGGGAGATCGGCATGGTATTTCAGGCTTATGCGCTGTTCCCTAATCTGACCGTCAGCCAAAATATCGAATACGGCCTCAAGATGCGCGGCATCGACAAGGCGGCCAGAAAAAGCAGGTCCGAGGAGCTGCTCGCCATCGTCGAACTGACGGACAAGCGCGACGCGTATCCCCAGCAGCTGTCCGGCGGGCAGCAGCAGCGGGTGGCGCTCGCGCGCTCCCTGGCCGTCCGTCCCAAGGTGCTGCTGCTGGACGAGCCGCTCAGCGCGCTGGACGCGCAGATTCGCAAAAACCTCCGTGCGGAGATTCGCGCGATCCAGCGGCAGTTCAACATGACGACGATTTTCGTCACGCACGATCAGGAGGAGGCGCTGACCTTGTCCGACCGCGTGTGCCTGATGAACAAAGGCCGCATCGTCCAGGAAGGATCGCCGGAAACGATCTACACGAAGCCCCGGACCGAATTCGTCGCCCGGTTCATGGGCAGCTACAACGTGCTCAGCCGGGCGGACGCGTCCAAGTTGTTCGGCAACGTGGACAGCGCGGCGCACAGCTTCGCCATTCGTCCCGAATCGGTCGTGCTGCTGACCGGACGGACCGAGCCGCTCGGGTCCGGCCGTCGCGTCGCGGAGGGGATGATCCGGTCGGTATCCATCCTCGGCAACGTCATCCGCTATGCGGTCGAGGCCGCGGGCGTGCGGCTCACGATCGACGCGTTGAACGACGGCCGGTCGCTGCCGCTCGCGGAGCAGAGCCCCGTGCTCCTGGCGCTCGACGAATCGCAGCTGCTGCATCTGGAGAAAGAAGGAGCTTAAGGAACATGTCGATTTCGTCGGAAGAACGCAAGCGCGTCATCGTGGACCAGCTCAAGCTGGACGGGCGGGTCAAGGTGCCCGAGCTGTCGCTGCGGTTCGCCGTGTCGGAGGAGACGGTGCGCCGCGACCTGCTTTTTCTGGAGCGCGAAGGGCTGGCGAAGCGCGTGTACGGCGGCGCGGTGCCGAGCAAGCCGACCAACTACGAGCCTCCCTATTTGCAGCGTCAGAAGGAGAAGGCGCAGGAGAAGGAACGGATCGGCCGCGCTGCCGCAGCGCTTATCTCGTCGGGCGACACGATCGCCATCGACGTCGGCACGACGACGCTGGAGATGGCCAAGGCGATCTCGGGCTGCGAGCGGCTCACCGTGCTGACCAATTCCCTCGCCGTCGCCTATCATCTGATGGAGTCGCTGAACGGCGGGCGTTTTACAGGCAAAATTATCGTCATCGGCGGCGAGCTCAATCCGGAGCAGCAGTCGATGTCCGGCACGATGGCCGAGCGGATGATCTCGCAGTTCCGGGTCGACAAGGCCTTCATCTCGGTCGGCGGCGTGTCGCCGAACCGGGGCATCAGCGATTACGATCTCGGCGAGACGGGCATGTCCAGGCGAATGGCGGAGGCGGCCGGGCAGACGATCGTGCTCGCGGACGATTCCAAGCTGAACAAGGAAGCCTTCGTGGAGATCGTCCCGCTGCGGAGCGTCCATACGATTGTCAGCAATGTGGCCGCGCCGCGGGAGTGGACGCAGCTGCTGCGCGCGCACCGCTTGCAATGGACGGTAGCCAACTAAAGGGGAGTACGGGAGATTAATGAAGCGTACAGGAGATTAAAGAAGCGTACAGGAGATAAAAGGAGGAGTGCGTGCATGACCCCATCGTCCCCGAAGCTTGTCGTCGTCGTGCTGGACGGACTAAGATACGACGCCGCGCGCCGCTATCTCGGCTATATGGAGCATCTGGCCGAGCAGGGCGAGGCGGTCTGCCTTAAAGTCAGGTCCGAGCTGCCGAGCCTGTCGCGACCGCTTTACGAGGTGCTGCTGACCGGCACGCCCGCCGCGCAGAACGGCATTACGGCCAACCATATCGCGCGCCTGAGCCGCGAGCGGAGCGTCTTCCATCTGGCGACCGACGCAGGATTGCGGACGGCGGCCGCAGCCTATCACTGGGTCAGCGAGCTGTACAACGCAGCGCCGTTCCAGCCTTTGACGGACCGCCATCAGCATGACGCGGACAAGCCGGTTCAACATGGCGTCTTTTACTTCGAGGACCACTATCCCGACAGCCACCTGTTCGCGGATGCCGAGCATCTGCGCAAGGCGTACGACCCGCATTTTCTGTACGTTCATACGATGAACATCGACGACGCGGGCCACAAGTTCGGCGGCGAGAGCCCGCAGTACGAAGCGGCCGTGCGTGCGGCGGACGGCATGCTGGCGTCGCTCATCCCGGATTGGCTGCTGCGCGGCTACCGCATTCTCGTCACCTCCGATCACGGGATGAGCGCGTCCGGACAGCACGGAGGCACGGCGGCCGAGGAGCGCAGCGTTCCGCTTTATTTGCTGGGCGACGCGCGTTTTATGCTGGAGCGGGGACGCGGCGAGTCCGCCCTGCCGCAGCTGCTGCTGGCTCCGCTCATGTGCCGCTGCCTTGGCATCGCGCCTTCGCCTGCGATGGTCGAGCTGCCGGAAGCGGCTTATACGGCGGCGCCCGCGCTTTCAACGCGTTCCTGACTTGCGATTTTTTGGAATACGCCGGAGCAAATGATACAATGAATTGAAATCTACTTAAGGCCAAGGGAGGAAATCTAATGTTGAAAATCGGCATTATTCTGGGCAGCACGCGCGAAGGCCGCCTTAGCCCGCAGGTAGGCGAATGGGTGAAGGAGCTTGCGGACAAGCGCGGCGACGCCGAATACGAGATCATCGACATCGCCGATTTCAAGCTGCCGCTGCTCGGCGAGCCGGGTCAGGACGCTTCCGGCGCAGCCGCTTGGACGCAGAAGGTCGACAGCTGCGACGGATTCGTATTCATCGTGCAGGAGTACAACCACTCCATCACGGGCGCGCTTAAGAACGCGCTGGATTACGTGCGCAAAGAATGGAACGACAAAGCTGCCGGCATCGTCTCGTACGGCTCGGTCGGCGGCGCCCGCGCGGCGGAGCACCTCCGCGGCATCCTCGGCGAGCTGTCGGTCGCGGACGTGCGCGTGCACCCGGCGCTCTCGCTGTTCACCGACTTCGAGAACGGCTCCGTTTTCAAGCCGAAGGACGTGCAGGCAACCTCCCTTGGGCAGATGCTGGATCAGGTCATTTCCTGGTCTACGGGCCTGAAGACGATTCGCAAGTAATTCTGTACGAATTGCAGCATGTACAAGCTTCCCCCTTGCCGGTCGATCGGCAGGGGGTTTTTGATTTGTGCGGACAAAAATGGCAACATAGGCGATCGGGCGGGCGTTGCTGGCGGTTGCGGGGAGTGCGGGCGGTACAGGGAGTACAGGGAGTACAGGGAGTACAGGGAGTACAGGGAGTACAGGGAGTACAGGGAGTACAGGGAGTGTACGGGCGACGGTTACAGACAATACTGGCGGTTTTGGCGGACAGGCAGTATGGCGCAAGCAACGCAAGCAACGCAAGCGACCCGGGCGATAAATGTCAAAAGGCAGTTATTTCGAGCGGCATCGAGAGCGAGCGGCGGATAGCTGTTAAAAGGCATTTATTTCTGCGCGATAGGGGGAATTACGGCGCTTGAGAGAGAACTAGCTGCCTTTTAACAACTATTTGAGCGTTTACGAGAATAAATGAGGAATTAGCTGCCTTTTAACAACTATTTTGTATCGCGTATCGAAACGGCATGCCGCAACTTCTCAGCGCTACAACTACTCCGCACAGCTACTCCTTACTGCTACTCACGGCCACGCATCTGCCGCCGAAGCTCTCCGCACCAAGCACCCGAGCCGCACTCTCCGCACCCCTCCCGTCGACGCAGCTCTATGCGCCTCACACCTGCGCCGCACTCTCCGCGCCAAGCACCTGCGCCGCACTCTCCGCACCAAGCACCTGCGCCACGCTCTCCGCGCCAAGCACCTGCGCCACGCTCTCCGCGCCACTCCCTGGCGCCACAGCTCTCCGCATCAAGCACCCGTGCCGTACGCACCCGCGCCACTCCCTGGCACCGCAGCTCTCCGCACCATGTAATCGTGCCGCAGCTCTCCCCGCCGCGCACCTGCCGTCGCACCACGCCGCCCCTCGCACCCGCCGCCGTTTGAGCCACGATCTCGCCTTTGCTACAATAGGTACAAAACAAACACGGAAAGGATGTTCGCCATGATCGTCGCTATCAATACGATTAAGATCAAGTCGGGCCATGTCGCCGAGGTCGCCGAGCGCTTCAAAAATCCGAAGGGCGTTCAGCACGCGCCGGGCTTCGTCCGGATGGAGCTGCTGACCGAATCGCTCGAGGAGCATGACGAGCTGAAGGTGTGCACGACCTGGGAGGACCGCGCTGCCTTCGACGGCTGGGTGAACAGCGATGCGTTTAAGCAGGCGCACGCGCATGCCCGTCCGAAGCCGGAAGCGGGCGCCGAGCCCGAGCGGCAGCCGGGCGGTCACGGGGAGCAGGCGCGTCCTGGGAGCGGCATCATGCTGGGGGCCAAGCTGAGCGTCCACGAAGTCGTTTTCGCCTATCCGTCGGCTTGATTTTTAGCATTATGGGACCAGACAGACCGTTTCTCTCGTATGGCGGATCGATGCCGCCGGCCGGAGAGACGGTTTTTTTGCGTTTGCAAAATGGGGCTTCGCCTTATCCGCGTTACCATTTTGTGATGATTCCCTGATCGCCCCGAGACGGATGTGTATCCTTGATCGAGAGATTCGTCCGGTATGATTCCTCTTATGCGGTGCCGCAATGCGGCTGCATCGAAAAACGGAATGCCACCGAGGAGGAACTATCGATGCTGGACGTACAGGTTGCGCTGTTTGACGGCTTTGATCTGATGGATGCCATTGCGCCGTACGAGGTTTTTTTGGCTGCGGAGATGTATGCTCCCGGTTCGCTTAACGTGAAGATGGTCTCCGCCGAAGGGGCCAGAGCCGTGCCGAGCGGCATCAACGGATTAAAAATCGAGGCGAGCGAAAAGCTCGACCCTGAACGGTCCGGCATTATTCTCGTACCCGGCGCGTCCGGCGATGTCGTGGGAGACGGTCCCGACTCCGTCCCGGCTATTCTGAACCGCGCCTTGAACTCGGCGTTAACGGGCATGATCAAGGAGGCGCTCGGGAAAAAGGACGTCATCGTGGCGACAGTATGCGGAGGTTCGTTGATTTTGGCTATGGGAGGATTGCTCGAGGGAAGACATGCCGTCACCAATCATATGGGCATGGGCCTGCTTGGAGCGACCGGAGCGATCGCCGTACCGGCGCGCATCGTAGACGACGGAGACCTGGTGACCGGCGGGGGCGTTACTTCGGGCCTTGACGTCGCTCTGCATCTGGTCGATCGTGAGCTCGGGCCGCAGATTGCGCATGCGGTGGAGCGGCTGTTCGAGTACGAGAAGCGGGGGACGGTCTGGAGACCGCACGGCAACGCGCCGAGAACGAGCGAGCTCTCCCTTCCTGGCGCGGAGAGCCATATCTTATTGAACGACGAGCGGAGGGACGCCGCAGTGGCGAGTCCGGCCGCGGGCCCGTCCGTTTTCAAAGGGGAATGGGATACGACGATCGCGACGCCGATCGGCAAAATGGCCGCCAAACTGCTGATTGCGTCCGTAAATGGAAAGCTGGAAGGTACGGCGACGCAAGGAGAAGAAAAAAGCGAGCTGCTAAACCTTGCGCTTGAGGGAGATATCCTTCGGTGGACGCAGCGGATCACGAAGCCGATGCGTTTGAATCTTGCGTTCGAGGTAAGCGTCTCCGGCGACCGGATGAGCGGTATCGCTAGAGCGGGAATTCTGCCGGCTTCCAAACTGTCGGGCGCGCGGATCGCACGAACCTAGCGAGCAGGACGCCGCCCGACTCATATATACAAAAGAAAGCAGCCGATCGCGAGGATCGGCTGCTTTTCGCCATTCTTAAACGGTCGTACGATATCAGTGTCCGGCCAGCATGCTCTCTTCCGCCCGCGTCTCGCCGGCGCCGCTCTTTTGCGCGGCCGGCTTGATGCGGCGAATGAACAGACTAAGCAGGAAACCGACGATGGCGAAGCTCGAGGTCAGCAGGAAGGTATCGCCGAAGGCGCCGACGGCCGCTTCGAGCGGGTTCGGGCCTTTGTAGGCAGCCATGACCTTGTCGCTGTGCGTGGACAGATAGCCGGTCAGTCCGGCGACCGCAAAGGAGACGATGACCTGCTGCGCCGAGTTGGTAAGCGGCGTAACGCGGCTGACCAGGTCCTTGGGCGCCGTGTTAAGGATGTAGGTGTTCATCGTCATCATCGACAGCCCCATGCCGCAGCCGAGCAGGAACAGGTTCAGCATGATGACGTACAGCGGCCTGTCGAGCGTGATCTGGGACATGATGAGCAGGGCGGCCGATATAAAGATCGTGCCGGTAATGACGATCGGGCGCGCGCCGATCCGGTCGAACAGCCTGCCGCCGATCGGCATGCAGAGCATGGAGCCGAGCGCTTGCGGCAGCAGGATGAGGCCGGTCTCAAGCGGCGTGTAGCCCTTGACTTGCTGCAGCATGAGCGGGAATAGAATGATGGAGCCGAACAGCGCCGCATACAGAATCCAGGACAGGATGATGCCCTGCGTGAACGCGAAGGTGCGGAATACGCGCAGCTCCAGCAGCGGCTGACGGTGCCTCAGCTCGACGATGATGAACAGCAGCAGGCTGACGCCGCCGACGATCAGGCCGGTCAGCGTACGGGCGGAGCCCCAGTCCGAGCCGCCCTCGCTGACGCCGAACGCCAGCATGGCGAAGGCGACCGGTCCGAGGATCATGCCGAGGATGTCGAGGGCCGGCGGCTTCGCGCTTGCGAAGGTCGGCAGGTACCGCCAGGCGACGAACACCGCGGCGACGCCGATCGGCAGGTTGATCAGGAAGATCCAGTGCCACGAGACGTACTCGACAAAGTAGCCGGACAGCACGGGGCCGAGAGCCGGCGCCAGCAGGATCGGGATTCCGAGCACGCCCATGACGGCTCCGCGCCGTTCGGGCGGCGAGATGCGGAAGACGAGCGCCATGCCGATCGGGGCGACCATGCCGCCGCCGAGGCCCTGGATGACGCGGAAGACGACGAGCTGCTCCGTGTTCGTAGCGAGCGCGCAGAGCGCGGAGCCGAGCGAGAACAGTACGATCGTCGCGATGAAGATGCGCTTGGAGCCGAACTTGTCGGTCATCCAGCCCGCGAGGGGAATGACGGCCGACAGCGCCAGCGTATAGCCGGTGACGGCCCACTGCAGATGATGCAGCGTCGTTCCGAAGTCGCCGACCAGCGTCGGGATCGCGTTGTTGACGACCGTCGTGTCAAGAATAACCATAAACATGCCGATAATAACGGCGAGAAGCGGCGGCAGCAGCTTGAGCAGCGAGAAGGGCGCTGCGACGTCAGGCGAAGCCGAACGCGAATTTGCCATAATGATTCCATCCTTTCCAAAATAGCGGACCCAAACCTTGACGGAATCCTGATTTTCCGTTAACGTTCTGACTATACAGTTTTAATAAAAACCGGACAGTCATAAAAGGCTACAGGCCTAGTTTTATCGTGTTGGGCAACTTTTGTCAATCCTTATTTTTCAGGAGGACCTATGAGTATTCTCAAAAACAAAATCGTGGAGTCGGCCGAGCGGATGTTCGCGGAAAAGGGCTACGAGGCGACTTCCATTCAGGATATCGCGGACGACTGCAGCATCGCCAAGGGCTCGCTGTACAAGTTTTTTCCGTCCAAAGAGGACCTGTACATCGAGATCATGGAGGCGCATTTCACGCGGATCATGGAGGAATCCGAGCGGATCCGCGAGCGCACGGAGCTGTCGCAGCGCGAGCTGTTCGTCGAGGAGATCCGCCATCAGCTCGACTATTTCTATAATCACGGCTTGTTCGTGGCCAATTCGTTCAAGGAGAAGCCGCCGATCTCCAGCGACAAGCTCGGTCCCATGCTCTTCCGCAAGCGCGCCAGGCTGATCAACTTCAACCGCGGCGTGCTGCAGCGCCGCTATGGGGAGGCGCTCGAGCCGCATATCTGGGATGCGGTCATGATGCTGAACGCGATGGGCAAGGAGTATCTCCACCTGATGAAGACATCCGCCAAGCCGCTCTCGATACGCGCGCTGGCGGCCTATTTCGCCGACCGTATGGACGATCTGGTCGCAGGTCTTCTCGCGCGGAACTCGGAGCCGATGCTTACGGCCGACCTGATGAAGGAGTTCGAGTCCGAGCAGCCGGAGTCGCTGCGGGAAGCGATCGAGCGCTGCGGCGCCCTGGTCATCGAGCAAGCGACCTCTATCATCCGCGAGCTGAGCGTGCCCAACGCGCGCAAGCGGGAGCTGGAGCAGATCGTCGAGCTGCTTCGGGAGGAAGGGGAGAGGGAGGCGCCGCGGCGTTTCCTCGTCACGGCGCTGCTGAACGAGCTGGCGACCGAGCACGAGCTCGCGCCGTATGCGGCCAGGATGCGCCGTTGGGCGGAGCAGCTGCTTCAGGTTTAGGGCCGCTCATTCGAGGCCCATAAACGGAGCATGATAAGATAAGCATACTTTTGGTTATCTTATGACGAGTAAGACAACGGCCGGGCGATCTATAATCGGTACTGCAACGACAAGAACCGAGGAGGAATCCGCTCATGACGCAGTCCGTATTGTCCGACAACGAAGTCGCGTTTTATCGCAACGAAGGTTATTATTTGCATAAGAAGCCGCTGTTCCCCCCTGCACGCATGGCGGAGCTGACGGAGATCTTCGAGGATCAGCTCGCCCAGAAGGGCTCAAAGCTGTCCGACGAGCTGGATACGCCGCACTTTCGCGACGAGCGCCTGCTTTCGTTTTTGATGAGCGACGAGGTGCTGGATTTGGTCGAGCCGATCATCGGTCCGAATATCGGGCTGTGGTCGAGCCACTTTATTTGCAAAGATCCGCGCGTAGGACGCGCCACGCCGTGGCATGAGGATTCGGCATACTGGGAAGGGCGGCTCAGCTCTTACGACAAGATCGTGACCGTATGGCTTGCGATCGACCGGAGCAACCGGGAGAACGGCTGCATGCGCGTCATTCCCGGCACCCACAGGGGCGGATTCTCCGAGTACGAGGACATCGATGCCGGACGCAATCTGTTCCCGACGCAAATCAAGGGCCAGGTTGACGAAAATAAGGCGGTTTACTTCGAGCTGGAGCCGGGCGAGTGCTCGCTCCACGATTCGCGCATCATCCACGGCGCCGAGCCCAACACGAGCCCGTACAGACGGTGCGGCTATACGATGCGCTACTTTTCCACCGAAGCCCGCGTCTATCCGGAGCGCAATCCGGGCTTCAAGATCTGGCTCGCCCGCGGCAAGGATGTCGCCGGCAGCCCGTTCGTTAACGTATAAGGCAGGCGGCGAGCCGCGTTGAAGAGGCTCGTTGAAGAGGAAACGGAGGCGTCCTGCATGACCATCCATCGAACCCGCGAGCCGGATCGGCTCACGAATCGCGATCACATGCACCGGGCGCTTCCTTTTCGTCTGTACGTGCACGAGCTGTCGGGCGACGTCGACGTGCACTGGCACGAGTTCTTCGAGCTCGGCTTCGTCGTCTCCGGCGCGGGCCAGCACGTGCTGAACGGCCGGCCGGCCCCGCTGCGGCCCGGCACGCTGTTTTTGCTGACGCCGGCGGACTTTCACGCGCTATACAAACCGGCCGGCCCGCCCTGCGTCCACTACAATCTCATCTTCTCCGACGAGGCGCTGCGGGACGAGCTGCGAGCGCTGTTGTTCGTCCCTCGCACGGACAGTCTCGTCGTTCAATTCGAAGAAGCGGATGCAGCCCGGATCCGCGCCGAGTTCGAGCGCATCGAGACGGAGCTGCGCCAGGGGCAGCGTCCGGGCGCCAGCCTGATCGTCCAAGGGACGATCGAGCGGATCCTGGTCGAGCTGATCCGTCGCGTCCCCTCCGAGTCGGTCCGCCAGGCACAAGAGCATGGCGGCGACCAGGCGGTCAGACAGGCCGTCGCCTATATGCAGATCCACTTCCGCGAGCCGCTGACGCTCGAGGCGACCGCCGCGCAGGCCCATCTGTCCCCCAACTATTTCAGCCGTCGCTTCAGGGAGCTGACCGGCATGACCTACCAGCGCTTCCTCCAGGATTTGCGCCTTCAGTTCGCAAGCGCCTTGCTCAAGGTGTCGCGGCTGCCCGTCACAGAGATCTGCTTCGCTTCCGGCTTCAATACGCTGCCCCATTTCGAGCGGGCGTTCAAGGCCGCCTTCGGCCACTCACCCAGATCCTATCGCAGAACGGCCGAATACTGATTCGGCCATTGAACCAAAAGCCTGCGTCCGTACATCTTTTTTCAACCAGCCAGTGCGATCGGATGAAATACATGTAAATATGCAGGTAAATTCAGCGTCTGCATGGGTAATCGGTTTGCGATCGTGAAAAAGATGTATTTCTGCATCTTTTTTCTCTTAGATGGTTAATTTAGGAGATAAATGATGTATATTTGCAGCTTCTTTAGACCTGGAGAGCGCAAGTTGGCAGATGCTTCGTCCAGTTTGCCGGAGCGGCTCCCGATGGGCAATCGATAGGCGCTATGTGAACCGTCGGGCGATTTGCCTTGACGGTTTCTGCGTTACCGACTTGTAACTTTGGCGGAATACGGCAATAATGGAGTATCGTTAAAAATTAGGAGTGGTCGTTTGAAAAAGCAAAAACCGATGTCCATGGAAGAATTGCTGAAAGACTTGCAAGGCCAGCGTACGTTTCAAGAGGATCCGAACCATGTCTCGCTGGATAAGCTGTTCAACGAAGCGTTCATGAGCAAGTACACGAACTTCGACTCGTTCCCCGCGTTTCTCGAGAAGGGCAACTTCCAGGTTTACTCCCACGAAGACATTAAAAATATTCATGAAGAGCTGTGGGAGCGGCACGTAGCCAGGGAGACCAAGTTCGCCGACTGGAAGACGATGCTCGACAAGGCGAACAAAGAGTACGCAGGACAAAAAGCGTAAACCTCGGCAACCGGCCCAAGGCCCCGCGGAGTTCCCCTTCAGCGCTTCTTACGTCAAGCGGGAACTCCTGCATGCAGGCGTGTACATCCATCCCTTCCCAGCCATCCCTGTTTTATTATTAAATATCGATCGAATGCCGGCGAGAGCGGACGGTACCGCTGTCGTTTAATTGCGCTTTCTTCACGAAATCGTATAAAGACATAAAAAAGATTTGTCTCGAAATGCCCTGGGCTATTATGATGGACATAGGTCGTTTGCATCAGCACCGCAGCTTCAAGACAGCTTCAACGCAACTATATCCCAATTCGATCGTGTAAATGATACCGCTTGGCAGCTGAATCCGTTTCGATGGACATAATTTATTGGCAGCTCCCGCGACAGCGTTTACAAGGCGCCCGGGCGATCAGACCAAACAGACAGGATGATCATCATGAAGCTCCAGCCGCTGCGTTATTTTCGCAATTTCTCGACGACGCTCTTCCTTCGCCTGATGGCGGGCTTCTTGAGCATTATCGTTCTCCTCGTATCGCTGACCGCGTATGCGCTGTCCGTCTCCAAGAGCAACGTTCGCGGAGAGATCGTCAAGTATAACACGCTCATGCTGGACACGTCGATGGAGAATTACGAGAAGCATTTCGACATTATTCGCAAACAAATGTACCTTTTCATGTTCAGCGATCATGTTCAAAAGCTGCAGCGCGAACCGCGTTACTCGGACTTTGGCGCGATCGTTACCGATATCCAGACGCAGGTGTCGAACTCGAACTTGTATATCGCCGACATCGTGCTCTACTCCAAGTCCCACAACTTCGTCATCGACAAGTCGGCGAGCACGACGCCGGACAATCTTTTTGACGTGTTCATGGCCGGAGATCGATATCCCAAGTCCTTCTGGGACCGGCAATTCGATGAGAGCTACACCAACCAGACCTTTCCTGCGGATCGCTTTTATTCCGACGTATTTACCGGCAGGCAGGAGGTCGTAGGCGATTATATCCCCATGATTTTCAAGCGCGCGGACAACCGAGACTTTTATATGGCGGTCTTCCTTGACGCGAACCGTATGTACGAGGCGTTCCACCAGTCGCTGAACGATGACTTTATCATCTACAATTTCGAGGGCCAGACGATTTTCGAGCGCTCGGATATCGGCAAATTTCCTGCGCTCGCCAGTCTCAAGTCGCGGACCGGGAACGAGTTCGTCATGGACAACCGCTATCATTTTTTCAGGACAAGCATCAGCGGAAGGACGTACATGCACCGGCTGCCCGTCGCGCAGATCGCTTCCCAGACGCGACTTAATCTGACGCTCGTCGTGCTCGTGGTGGCGGTCGTGCTGCTCAGTCTTGTCATGGCGCTGCTGCTGGCCGCCCGCATCAACAATCCGTTCAAGCGGCTTGTCGACTCGATACGGGGCGCAAGCGACGAGGAGCCATACAGATCGAGCATCCGGGAGTTCGACTTGATCGGCAGCCAGCTGCAGGACAAGAACAAGCTGATGAGGCAGTGGGCGTTCATTCATATGCTCAAGGACATACGGGGAAGCGGCCGCGAAGCCGCAAAGCTGGAGTTCACGGACAAGCCGTTTGCGTTCGTCCTGTTCCAGGTCGTCGAAAAGAAGGGCGCGAGTTGGGACGACGGAACGTTCAGCAGCTGGTTGTATTATATGAAGGTATTTATCGAGGACAAGCTGAACCGCGTATTCCCCGACGCGCTGACAAATCAGGTGGAATACAACCAGATCTTAAGCCTGGTGTTCATCGATCGGCTGGAGACGCTGCAGGAGCTGCTGCAGGAGATGAAGACGGTGTTCGACCAGGACCGGGACAGCGGTACGATCACGATCGCCGTCACCTCGATCTACGATCGCTCCGACCAGATCAGCGCCGCCTACAAGGAGGTGCGGGAGCGGATCGACGATCGCGGCCTCGTCGACGAGACGCAGATCGTGACGTCCTCTTCGAGCCGGGAGACGGAGATTGCCTTCTCCCAGGAAGAAGAGGCCGAGTTCAGGGCGAATCTGCGAGAAGGCAACGGAGAGGTGCTCGAGCGGCTCATGGAGCGTTTCTTCGCGAAGCAGCGCGACCGCGAATTGACGGCGGCTGCTTGGCTGGAATTCGCCGAGTCGCTGACGGAGCGAATCCGAAGCACGGCAGCCGATCAGCTCGGCGCGCCGGCCGCGGACGTCATTATGGAAAACGCGGAGCAGCGCATCGAAGGCTGCGTCACGATGGAGGCGCTCGAGCTTCTGCTGCTCGATTGGATACGCCGGACGGCGGCGGAGATCGACGGCAAAAAGGACCGCAAGGATACGGTGACCACGTTCGTTATGAACTACGTGAACGAGCATCTGGCGGAGGAAATCTATCTCGATGCGCTTGCGGAAAAGCTGAACCTGAGCAGCGGTTATTTGTCGACTTACTTTAAAGACAAGACGGGCAAAAACTTCGTCGAGTACGTGAACGAGACGCGAATCAAGGAGGCGGCGGCCATGCTCGTGAACGGCCGCTCCAAGATCCAGGAAGTGGCGGAGGCCGTCGGCTATCGCAACATTGCATCGTTTAACCGGATGTTCAAGAAGTATACGGGCCTTAGGCCCAGCGATTATCGCAAAAGCATGCAAGGCGCTTCGGGGGAATGAAGCAGACGGCGGCAGGAAGCGGGAAAAAGCCCGCCCTGCCGCCGTTTTTGACTGTTGAAGCCTGTTTCTTTGCCTGTTTTACGGAAAGCTAATACTTTTTTAATATGCCTCGAAAAAAGTACAATTTTTAAAGACAACCGATTATTTACCGGGCAGGCCCGGAGCGCCTACGATGAGAGCAAGCCAAAGGATGGCCGGGGAGATGCCGGGCCGGACCGAACGGCAAGCAGCATGCGCAAGGCCATTTAATCGCAAGGCAACTTGCAAGGCAACTTAAGACTACATTCGAAAAGGACGGGGTGTCGGAATGAAATCGTTGAAATGGACATGGGCGGCCGCGGCGGCGGTCGCGCTGACCGTAAGCGGATGCGGCAACAACAATAACAATGAGCCGGCCGCAAGCTCATCTGACGCAAGCGGAGCGAGCCAGTCGGCATCGGCAACGGCGAGCGGATCGGCAAGCGCGTCGGCTGCATTGCCGGAGCCGGCGAAGATTCGCATCTTTACCGAAAACAATACGGCCTGGCCGCCCAAGCCGGACTGGGGCGTATGGAAGTGGGTCAAGGAAGAGACCAACATCGACGTCGAGCAAGTGCTCGCGACCGGCCCGGAATCGCTGGCGCTGGCCGTCTCTTCGGGCGACATGCCCGACGTGCTGTCCGTATTCCCGAACGACGTTCAGAAGTTCGGCTCCCAAGGCGCCTTCGAGGATCTGTCCAAGCATCTGGACCAGATGCCCAACGTCAAGGCGTTCCTCGACAGCCACCCGGACGTCATGTCCCGCGTGGTGTCGCCGAACGGCGAGATCTTCAGCATCATCAACGACGGCGCGGGCGAAGGCAGCCAGATGGTCTGGTTCTACCGCGACGACATCTTCCAAAAGAACAATCTCGAAGTTCCGAAGACGTGGGACGAACTGTATACGGTGGCCAAGAAGCTTAAGGAGATCTACCCCGACAGCTATCCGTTCCTGTTCCGCCACGGCCTGAGCACGCTCGATACGTTCGGACCTTCCTTCGACGTCTACCCGGAATTCTATCAGGATCCGGCGGATCCGACCAAGATGAAGTTCGGTCTCGAAGACCCGAACGCCAAGACGATGGTAGAATGGCTCAACAAATTCGTGAAGGAAAAGCTCATCCCGCCGGACTGGCTGACGATGGACTACAAGGCTTGGACGCAGTTCATGTCGACCAACAAGGCGTTCGTCACCGTCCAATTCATCGGCCAGATCGAGATCATGAACAGCCAGCTGACCGAGGGCCACCTGCAATTCATGGCGCCTCCGATCGGCGCCGGCGACAAGCCTTACCTGCCGAAGGGCGGCCAAGAGGGCTACGGCCTTGCCGTCGCCTCCACGTCCAAGAACAAGGACGCGGCCTACCGCTATCTGGACTACATCTTCTCCGAGAAGGGCAAGGACATCCAGAGCTGGGGCAAGGAAGGCGAGACGTACACGACAGTGGACGGCAAGCGCAAGTTTAACGAAAACTACAAGGAAGCGAACGACCTGCGCGTGATCTCCGGCATCCAGACCGCCGCGACCTACGGCTGGTTCGACTTCAACGCCTGGCTCTCGCTGGTCAAGCCGGAAGAGCAATACGCTTATGTCGAGGCGCCGAAGTACCGGTTCCCCGTCGCCTACAGCCGTCCGAACCTGACCGCCGACGAAGCGGCAGCGCTCTCGACGTCGAACGACCAGCTATGGAAGTTCTGGACGGGCGAAGTCACGAAGTTTATCAACGGCGACCGTCCGATGAGCGAGTGGGACGCCTTCCTCAAGGAGCTCGGCAAGCATGATCTCGAGAAGGTCCGCACGACGTACCAGACGGCGCTCGATCGTCAGCTCGCGAATACGAAGTAAGCAACGATAGCAAGCAGCGGGGCCGTGCGTAGATGAAGCAGTGCACGGCTCCGTGCTTTTCCCGAAAGGAGTAACGCCATGAAGCAATCCGTCCTTCACCGCATGAAGCGCGACAAGGTGTATTTGCTGCTGCTCTTGCCCGTGCTGCTCTACTATCTCTTGTTCCACTACGTCCCGATGTTCGGGATCGTAGTCTCCTTCATGGACTACAACCTGTTCAAGGGCGTCTGGCACAGCCCATGGGTCGGGCTCAAGCACTACCGGATGTTTTTCAGCAATCCCGACGCCTGGCTTATTGTCCGCAACACGCTCTTATTGGGTTTATATAAGTTTATTTTCGCCTTCCCGGCGCCGATCGCGCTGGCGGTTTTGTTCTACGAGATGCGCTGGAAGAAGTTCAGGCGATTCGTGCAGTCCGTCAGTTACCTGCCTTTCTTCCTCTCGAGCGTCGTATTGTCCAGCATCATGATCATGCTGCTGTCCCCGAGCACAGGGTGGATCAACAAAGCCATTCAATCCTTCGGCTTCGAGCCGATCAACTTCCTGCAGCGGCCCGAATGGTTCCGGACGATCTATATCGCGTCGGACATCTGGCAGATGACGGGCTACGGCACGATCATCTTCCTCGCCGCGCTCGCGGCCATCGATCCCCAGTTGTACGAAGCGGCCCGGATGGACGGCGCGAACCGTTGGAAGCAGACGGTTCACGTGACGCTCCCGGGCATCATCCCGGCGATTGTCATCATGTTCATCCTGAGTATCTCAGGCATTATCAATATTCCGTTCGACAAAGCGTTCCTGCTCGGCAACCCCGGCAATTTGGACACCGCGGACATCATCTCGACCTACGTTTACCGGATCGGCATTCTTGGCGGCGGCATGAGCTACGCTACGGCGATCAATTTGTCCTTGGGACTTGTCACCATGCTGCTCGTCTATTTAACGAATGTCGCAAGCCGCAAAGTGGGGGAGACCAGTCTATGGTAAGGACAGGAAAAATCGGCGTATTCGACGTCGTCAACTTTTTGCTGCTGCTATTCGTCGCGGTCGCCATGGTATTCCCATTCTTGCATATGGCTTCCGTCGCGATCAGCGCGCCGGAACATGTCGTTCGCAACGAGATCAGTTTCTTTCCGAGGGGCCTGCAGTTCGACGCCTTGAGAGCCGTCTTCGAAGACAATCGGCTGTGGATCGGCTACCGCAATTCAATCGGCTATGTCGTCCTGGGTCTCTTCATATCGATGTCTTTGACGATTATGGGCGCCTACGCGCTTTCGCGCAGGGGACTCGTTTTGTACAAGCCGATCATGCTGTATATCGTATTCACGATCATGTTTGCCGGAGGCATGATTCCGTTCTACCTGACCGCGCGAGCCTACGGACTC
Organism: Cohnella sp. GCM10012308; assembly: GCF_042649185.1. Classification (NCBI taxonomy): domain Bacteria; kingdom Bacillati; phylum Bacillota; class Bacilli; order Caryophanales; family Paenibacillaceae; genus Cohnella; species Cohnella sp. GCM10012308. The sequence goes on along the minus strand of NZ_JBHRYU010000013.1, from coordinate 20,076 downwards.
ATGGATACGATCTGGGCGGTCGTACTGCCCAATGCGGTCAATACGTACAATCTCATCGTCATGCGTACGTTTTTCTCCGGGATGCCCGTCGAGGTCGAGGAATCGGGACGCATCGACGGCTTATCCGACTTCACGGTGCTCACGCGCATCGTGATGCCGCTGTCCTTGCCGGTGCTGCTGACGATCGGCATGTTCTATACCGTCGCGATCTGGAACGACTTCCAGAGCGCGCTCCTGCTGATCCGCAATCCAAACCTGTTCCCGCTGCAGCTCGTCATCCGCAATCTGGTCGTCGTCGGACAAGCGGGCGACGTGCTCGAGGCAACGACCAAGGACGGCCACAAGGTCATTCTCGAATCGCTGAAATATGCGATTATCCTGCTCGGCTGTTTGCCTGTCCTGATCATCTATCCGTTTATTCAGAAGCACTTCGAGCAAGGCGCCATGATCGGCTCCGTCAAGGGCTGATCCAAAGCGTCAAAAGGAGTCCGACATCATGAAAACCGTAACGGTTGCCGTCATCGGCGCCGGTGGAAGAGGCAGGGAGTATGCCCAATACGCGCTGGATCAGCCCGGAGAGCTGCGGATCACCGCCGTGGCCGAGCCTGACGCAATCCGGCGCGAAGCGTTCGCCGATCTGCACGGCATCGATCCGGCCATGCGCTTCGACAGCTGGGAGGCGCTGCTCGCAAGGCCTCCCGTCGCGGACGCGGTCCTCATCTGCACGCAGGACCGGATGCATTACGATCCGGCCGTCCAGGCACTCACCCTCGGCTACCACGTGCTGCTCGAAAAGCCGATGTCCAACGACCCCGGCGAATGCGCGAGGCTCGGCCAATACGCGGAGCGCACGGACCGGGTGTTCGCCATCTGCCACGTGCTCCGATACACGCCGTTCTTTTCGACCGTCAAGCGGTTGCTTGACGAAGGGCGGATCGGGGATCCGGTCACGATCGACATGATCGAGAACGTCGGCTACTGGCATCAGGCGCACAGCTTCGTCAGAGGCAACTGGCGCAGAGCGGAAGAGTCCAATCCGATGATCCTGGCCAAGAGCTGCCACGATCTCGACATTCTGGTCTGGCTGGCCGGCGCGGACTGCGACACGCTGTCTTCCTTCGGGGGACTCAAGCATTTTACCGAAGAAAACGCGCCGCCGGGCGCGCCGTACCGCTGTCTGGACGGCTGCCCGTTCAGCGACGAGTGTCCTTACTACGCGCCCGATATTTACCTGAACAACGAGGATAAGGTCTCGGAGCGGATTCTTCGCGGCGCGATCAGCCACGACACGAGCGAAGAGGGCGTGCTGGAGGCACTGCGCACCGGTCCTTACGGCAGATGCGTCTATCGCTGCGACAACGACGTCGTCGATCACCAAGTGGTGGCGATGGAGTTCGCCAACGGCATCACGGCGACGTTCACGATGACCGCCTTCACGACGGACGGGGGCCGCACGCTCAAGATTATGGGAACCCGGGGACAACTGCGCGCCCACATGGCTAAAAACACCATCGAGATTTCCGACTTTAAGACGGGACGCGTGGAAACGATCGATCTGGCGTCCACCGGGCTGAATCACGGCGGCGGTGACCTGGGCATCATGCGCGACTTCACGCGACTCGTGCGAGGGGAGGGGGACGGAGCGAGCTTATCTTCGGCAGACGTCTCAGTGCAGAGCCATATGATGGCGTTCGCGGCCGAGCAGTCCAGGTTGGAACGAAAGACGATACCGATTCGGGATTTGATCGCTTCCGTTAGCATTTAATATCGGCGGCGGCTCTCTAAGGAGAGCCGTCCTTTAAGCGATGCAAAAAAGTAAACGCTTACAGTAATTGGAATCGAAAAACGGATGACCAAATTCGGGTCGAAAGGGATGAAAGGTGTGACGATTTACGGGAAGTTAAAAAAGCAAACCGCTCTTGTACTAGCTTTAACGATGCTGCTTGGTTTATTGAATCTATGGCCGTCTGCCGGCTTGACGCCGCAGGCCGCGGCGGCCGACTCCGGCTGGCCGGCCAATGTGCTAGGCGGCACGAACATGCCTTTCCGGCCGACGGAGTCCCTCGTCACCACGCAGAACCCGCCCGATTTCAGCTGGCCGTTCGTGTCCGAAGCGGACAAGTACGAGTTGGAGGTCAGCCGCGACACGTCGTTTTCGACGGTCGCGCACGAAAATGACGCCATCAAGGTCAACTTCTACAATTTCCCCGAAACCTTCGATGCCGGCACCTGGTATTGGCACGTCCGCTATCACAAGGCTGACGACACTTGGTCGGAGTGGAGCACGACGCGCAAGTTCCGCATCGATCAGGACAACGTCGCGTTCGCGGTGCCGCCGATCGAATCGATCATGAGCAGCGTCTACACGACGCATCCGCGCATCTGGACGACGCCGGACGAGCTGGCCGCCTTCCGCGACCTCAAGCTGACGGGCAACTCCAAGACCGTGTTCGACCAGACGGTGACCGCTTACAATGCCAGCGCGAGCAAACCGCTGCCGGCGGCTCCGACTTTCCCTTACATGAACAACGAAGTGCCGACGAACAGCGACGCATATGTGGCTGCGCAATTGGTGCTGAAAAATTATTCCGAGACTGCGGTTAGCGATATGCAGAACGCCGCATTCCTCTATCTTGTGACCGGCAATGCCACGTACGGCAACCGCGCCAAAGCGCTGCTGCTGAACCTGGCCACCTGGGATCCGAACGGCGCGACGAGCTATCGCATTCACGACCAGGTGCATCGCTCCATTGCCTATCGCTCGGCGATCGCGTACGACTGGCTCTATCCGCTGCTGTCCGAGAGCGACAAGACGTCGGTACGCAGCATGATCAAAGCCCGCACCGACACGCTTGTCCAAAATTACCTGAGCAATAACGGCTTCTACAAATTCCCTTACGACTCGCACGGCTGGACGATCGTCGGCTATATCGGCATCATCGCGACCGCGATGCTGAACGAAATTCCGGAAGCGGCCGACTGGTACAGACTGTCCGTGCCGCTGTTCATCAACGTGCTGCCGCCGTGGGGCGGCGAGGACGGCTCCTGGTCACAGGGCACCGGGTACTGGCAGTGGTCGTCCGGCTCCAACAAAGAGCTGATGGACGTGCTGCTGAGCTCGGGTGCGATCGATCTGTACAAAAAGGCATTTTCGCGCAACGAGGGCCTGTATCCGCTGTATATGTTCCCGCACGGCAGCCCGAACGGCGTCTTCGGGGACGACTCCCAGTATTCGCCCGGCGCGCCGAGCACCAGTCTGCTGACGCGTCTCGCCGATATTTACGACGATTCCCGGTTGAAGTGGGAAGCGGAGGCGATCGGCGCCAAGTCGTCCGGTCTGACGGACTACTTTTACCGGGCCGATGACGTGGACAGCCAGCCGCCCGTCGATCTGCCGAAGGGCATCTGGTTCCCGGATACGGGCGCAGTCGCGATGCATTCGGAGCTGTACGAGACCGACCGAACCTCGCTTTATTTCCGGTCGAGCCCTTACGGGACGTACAACCATACGATGTCCGACCAGAACTCCTTCGTCGTCAATGCATTCGGCGAGTCTCTGGCCGTAAAAGCCGGCTATTACGATTTCTACGGCAGCAAGCACCATTCCAATTTCACCCGTCAGACCTATTCTGCCAACGCCATTACGTTTGACGGACGCAAGGGGCAGGGGAACGACGATATCTCGGCGGACGGTAAAATTCTCGGCTTCGTCACGAGCCCCGACTTCGACGCGACGAGCGGCGACGCCACCGCAGCGTATAAAGGCGGCTTGTCCAAGGCCGTACGCCATATCATCTACGTGCGTCCGGACGTCTATGTCGTCATCGACGACCTGGCGACGACGAAGGACGGCGGGTCCCAGTTCGAATGGAACCTGCATGCCGACGACAATCTGACGATGGATCCGACGGGCACCGGCGCGACGATCGCCAAGGGCGACGCGAACCTGAAGGTGCAGTTCTACGGCCAGGAGGCTCAGAGCTATCGCACGACCTACGAGACGAAGTATCTGGGTCCCGACGGCGTATCTTATCCGCCTACGGGCGCATTCTCAGGCAAGTCGCAGATTCACGCGGCGTTCATCACGCCTAGAGAGAACCAGACGAAGATGATCGCGACGATGGCGCCGTACAAGCGCGGCGATGCGCCTGCGAAAGTAACGTCGACGGAGTTCGCGAACTACATGAAGCTCGCGTTCGAGGACGGCACGACGGTCTATGTGCGCAAGACGGACAGCGGTCTGATCGACACCGGCGCGGACGGCGTGCAGTTCGACGGCGCGGCCGCCGCAATCAAGGGCGACTCGGCATTGCTCGTCGTCGGCACCAAGCTCGTCAACGACGGCGTAACGCTGATCGACAGCAATAAGGCCGCGACGATCTCGTACGGCAGCGATCAGCTGTCCGTATCCGCACAGGAAGACGCGCAAGTGACGCTGGCTGCGACGGGTCTGACCCAGGTGCGCGATGCCGGCAGCGGCAGTGCGATTCCTGCCGGCGGCAGCATTCAGGAAGCGCTCGACAACCGCGGGGTCCAGTGGAGCTTTGCGGACGACAAGCTCGCGATGAACGTCGAAAAGGGCCAGCACGCGTTCAAGCTGAATGCCGCGCCGCTGCCGGGACCGCTCGGTACGGTCACGCTGCAGACGGAGATCGACGGCGTGCCGGGATCGGTGACGCTACAGGCGTACCGCGATGTGAACGGGGACAGCGTAGCGTGGGGCAATCTGACCAATGCGCAGGGCTTCTATCAAGTGGTCGAAGCGCCGGCGGGCTTCTCGTTCCAGAAGTACGGGAAAATCGCAAGCGGCCTGATCGACGCCAACGCCTCGATCCTGCTGAAGGGCGATACGGGCGTGGTGAAGCTGACCAACATCGGCTCGGGCGATCCGCTGCAGACGGAGCAATATGTGAAGCCGGACGATACGCGCCAGACGATGGGCATCGAATGGCAGGAAGCCGAGCTGTACACCGAGTGGAAAGGCACGAAGCAGCCGACCGTATACGACACCCGTCCGTTTCTGTCGGGCGGCAAGGGCGTGAGCAACTGGGATGCGCTCGGCGTATCGCTCAAGTGGAAGCTGAACGTGCCGGAGGACGGCGTCTATGACTTGGTCGTGAAGTATGTGGCGGGCTGGGACGTGACGACGCCGGATACGAATTCGATCCGGTACGTGAAGCTGGGCAACGAAATCAATTATTTTAAAATTCCGAAGACCGAGAGTTTCGGCGGGACGCCCGAGCAGTGGCGCGGATTGCGCATCAGGACCGGCGTGCAGCTGTCCGCAGGCGTCGTCGACCTGACGATGTATCACGCGCTCGGCGGCATGAACCTGGACTGGATCGGCCTCGTCAAGGTGGGCGACGACGAGATTCGTCCGAGCGTGCCGACCGGCCTGAAGGAAGTCTCCCAAGGAGACGGCGAGATCATGCTCGGGTGGGAGCCGTCCACGGACAACGCGGAAGTTAAATCTTACGAGATCATCATGGACGGCACGAAAGTGCTGACGGTGCCGGCCGACAAGACCGAGGCCACGGTAACCGGACTGGCTTCGGGACAAGAGTATGCCTTTATGGTGAAGGCGGTCGATACGAGCGGCAACCGTTCCTACGTTGCGCCGGGCACGCAGCCGCTGCGCATCCTGAAGGAGGATACGATCCCGCCGGTATGGGGCGAGAATGCGGCCGTTCATACGCAGTTCCTCTCTAGCGACATGGTCCGGCTGACCTGGGAGCCGGCGGTCGATAATGCGGGCAAGACAAGCGGGTATCAGGTGTACCGCGTCGAGGACTCGGTTATGTCGGTAGTCTATGCGACATATAGCACGACCGTCGACATCGGCGGCCTGCAAGCAGGAGGCACCTATACGTTCAAGGTCGAAGCCAAGGACAATCAGGACAATGAAACGGAGGACGGACCGGATGTCACCGTCACGGTGCCGGAAGCCGTCAACATTCCGGTATACGACAACTTCGACAAGTGGCCGGTCGGCGAGGTCGAAAACGGCAGCGGCTGGGAGTATGTGAAAACGGGCGGCTCGTCCGTAAGCGTCGCTGCAATGCCGGAGGGCGGCAACGCGCTCGTGGCGCTGGACAACTACTTCCCGGCTACAGATCAATATGCGTCGTCTCCGGTGCTGCGGAAGATCATCCCGAACACCGGCGGCGGCAAGCTGACCGTCGAGACGCGGACGATGTTCTCCAAGGTGGACCATGACGTCGGCAACTACCTGTTCGATCTGAGCGGCAACGGCAAAATCTTCGCCGGCTTCGTCGGCTTCTCGGACGGCGGCATCGGCTTTCAAAAGATGGTGAACGGCGTTCAGACGAACATCCGTCTGGCGGAAGGCTACCAGCAGCCGAAGGACAAGTGGATGACGATTCGCTGGGACATCGATTTCGACGCCAAAACGTACGACCTGATCGTTCAGGAAGAAGGGCTTAAAAACTACGGCGGCCTGCCCGTCGCCGGCGGCGAAGTGGACCGCGACACGGGAACCTACCGCGTCAACGGCATTCCGTTCCTCGACACGAGCGCGACGCTGAAGGGCTTCGAGATGTTCCGCTTCTGGGCCCAGCGGTTTACGGGCAAATACTCGTTCGATTACGTGGCCGTTTATCCGACGGACGCGGTCAAGACGAGCCTGCCTGCGCCGAAGCTGCGACTGGATTCGCAGACGGCCGACTCGGCGACGCTTGCCTGGGACGGTTCGTCCGATCCGGCGGTGAAAGCGTACGCGATCTATCAGGACGGGACGCTGAAAAAGAGTATTCCGGCCGGCACGAATAAGGCTACGCTGACGGAGCTGGCGCTCGGCACGACTTATGCGTTCGCGATCCGGGCGGTCGACCAGACCGATCAAGCGTCGCCGGAGGTTAGAAGCCTGAGCGTGCTGATCGACGGCACGAACCCGGAACCGTCGACATCGCCGGAGCCGTCGACGTCACCTGAACCGTCGACATCGCCGGAGCCGTCGACATCGCCTGAACCGTCGACATCGCCGGAGCCGTCGACGTCACCTGAACCGTCGACATCGCCGGAGCCGTCGACATCACCCGGCCCCGTGACGACGAATCCGCCGGCTTCGACACCTACACCGACGCCGACGCCGTCCGCGACACCGACGCCAACACCGTCCGCGACACCGACGCCAACACCGTCCGCGACACCGACGCCAACACCGTCCGCAACGCCTACGCCGGCACCTACATCGGGCGCCGCCATCTTCAAGGATGTCGACGCCAAGTACAGCTGGGCGGACGAAGCGATCGGCACGCTCGCGGCTGCAGGCATCATCCAGGGCACGGCCGAATCGACTTTCGATCCGGCCAAGCCGATCACGCGCGCGGACTTTATGACGCTGCTCGTGCGCATGCTGGACCTTGAGGCGGACGTGGACGGCGCCGACAACTTCGCGGACGTTCGACCAAACGATTATTTTTACAACACGCTCGCCGTCGTGAAGAAGCTGGGCATCGCCAACGGCGTAGACGGCACCAACTTCGATCCGCATGCGGAGATCTCGCGTCAGGATATGATGGTGCTGATCGCGAGAGCGCTGCAGATATCCGGCAAGCTCGACTTGACGGGCACGCCCGCGGATCTGACCGCGTTTAAAGACGGGGGCGCCATCTCCGGCTATGCGAAGGAAGCGGTCGCCGCCATGGTCGGCGCCGGCATCGTCCAAGGCAGCGGCGGACAGCTGAATCCGGATGCTTCCGCGACGAGAGCCGAGACCGCAACGATGCTATACCGCATTTTTAAGCAGCTGTAGAAGGCATCGCGTCTTGAACAGTTAGCCTTAAAATTGCGCTTAGCCATACTTCGAACAAGGTGCACCGATCGGTTCCGTCAAGGGCTGATCTTCACGCATAGGAGCGTTTTTTCGTCCGAATGGGCGAGAGCGCTTCGCAATCCCGGCCGAAGGGCGTCGCCTCTATGGCGGCGTCCGTCCGGCAAGCTCTGAGAAGGCTAACGACCATGAATCGAAGGGGATGAAGTGTAGTGACGATGTTCGGGAAGTTGAAAAAGCAAACCGCAATTGTATTGGCTCTGACGATGCTGCTTGGCTTATTGAATCTGTGGCCCGCAAGCGGGGCGCGGCATGTCGCGGCCGCCGACTCCGGTTGGCCCGCGAGCGTGCTCGGCGGCACAAACATGCCGTTTAGGCCGACGGATTCCCTCGTCACCACGCAGAACCCGCCCGATTTCAGCTGGCCGTTCGTAACCGGAGCGGACAAGTACGATCTCCAGGTGAGCCGGGAGTCCGCCTTCGCGACGGTCGCGCACGAGAACGACGCGATCCTGCTTAATTACTACAACTTTCCCGCAACCTTCGATGCCGGCACCTGGTACTGGCGCGTCCGCTATCACCAGACGAGCGGCGCCTGGTCCGACTGGAGCACGACGCGCAAGTTCCGCATCGACCAGGACAACGTGGCCTTCCCCGTACCTTCGGTCGAAACGCTCATGAGCAATGTTTCCACGGCGCATCCGCGCGTCTGGACGACGCCCGCCGAGCTGGCCGCCTTCCGCAATCTGCGGCTGACGGGCAACTCCAAGACCGTATTCGACCAGACGGTGACCGCATATAATGCGAGCGCGAGCAAGCCGCTGCCGGCCGACCCGACGTTCCCTTATATGAACAACGAGGTGCCGACGAACAGCGACGCATACGTAGATGCCCAAGGCGTGCTCAAAGGTTACGCCGAAACGGCCATGACCGATATGATGAACGCCTCGTTCCTCTATCTCGTGACCGGCAACACGACTTACGGCAGCCGCGCCAAGACGCTGCTCCTTAACCTCGCGAGCTGGGATCCGAACGGCGCGACGAGCTACCGCATTCACGACCAGGTGCACCGCGCCATCGCCTATCGCTCGGCGATCGCGTACGACTGGCTCTATCCGCTGCTGTCGGAGAGCGACAAGACGGCGCTTCGCACGATGATCAAGACGCGGACGGATACGCTGGTTCAGAAATATCTGGACAGCAGCGCAGCCGGGCAAAATTTCTACAAGTTCCCTTACGACTCTCACGGCTGGACGATCGTCGGCTACATCGGCATCATCGCGACCGCGATGCTGAACGACATGCCGGAAGCCGCGAATTGGTACAAGCTGTCCGTGCCGCTGTTCATCAACGTGCTGCCGCCGTGGGGCGGCGAGGACGGCTCCTGGTCCCAGGGCACCGGATATTGGCAGTGGTCGTCCGGCTCCAACAAGGAGCTGATGGACGTGCTGCTGAGCTCCGGCGCGATCAACCTTTACGACAAGGCGTTCTCGCGCAACGAGGGCCTGTATCCGTTGTACATGTTCCCGCACGGCAGTCCGATCGGCGTCTTCGGCGACGATTCCCAGTATACGCCGGGCGCGGCCAGCACCAGCCTGCTGACGCGGATGGCCCAGATTTACGACGATTCCCGGCTGAAATGGGAAGCGGAAGCGATCGGCACCAAGGCGACCGGCCTGACGGACTATTTCTACCGGGCCGACGACGTGGGCAGCCAGCCGCCGGTCGACCTGCCGAAGGGCATCTGGTTCCCGGATACGGGCGCCGTCGCCATGCATTCGGAGCTGTACGAGACCGACCGCACGTCGCTGTACTTCCGTTCGAGCCCTTACGGGACGTACAATCATACGATGTCCGATCAGAACAGCTTCGTGCTGAACGCCTTCGGCGAGTCTCTAGCCGTGAAAGCAGGCTATTACGACTTCTATGGCAGCAAGCATCATGCCAACTTCACCCGGAACACCTTCTCCGCCAACGCGATTACGTTCGACGGACGCAAGGGTCAAGCCAACGACAACATCTCGGCTGACGGCAAAATTCTCGGTTTCGTCACGAGCCCGGACTTCGACGCGACGAGCGGCGACGCCACCCAGGCTTACCAGGGCGGCTTGTCCAAGGCCGTTCGCCACATTATCTATGTGCGTCCGGACGCCTACGTCGTCATCGACGACCTGGCGACGACCAAGGACGGCGGTTCCGAGTTCGAATGGAACCTGCATGCCGACGACAATCTGACGCTCGATTCCGCCGGCGCCGGCGCGACGATCGTCAAGGGCGACGCGAACCTGAAGGTGCGGTTCTACGGCCAGGCCGCGCAGAGCTACCGTACGACGTATGAGACCCAATATCTGGGGCCTGACGGCGTTTCGTACCCGCCGGTGAACGCGTTCGCCGGCAAATCGCAGGTACATGCGGCTTTCATCACGCCACGGGCGAACGAAGCCAAGATGGTCGCAACGCTGACGCCTTACAAGCGCGGCGAAGCGCCTGAAGCCGTAACGCCGACCGAAACGGCGAACTATATCAAGCTCGCCTTCGAAGACGGCACCGTCGTATATGTCCGCAAGTCGAACAGCGGACTGGTCGACACCGGCGCGGACGGCGTGCAGTTCGACGGCGCGGCCGCAGCGGTCAAGGGCGATTCGGCGCTGCTCGTGGTCGGAACCAAGCTCGTCAAAAACGGCGTTACGCTTATCGAGAGCGATTCGGCCGCGACCGTCTCGTACGGCGGCGATCAGCTGTCCATATCGGCGCAGGCCGACGTTCAAGTTACGCTGGCTGCAACGGGCCTGACGGCAGTACGCGATGCCGATACCGGTACGGCCATTCCTTCCGGCGGCACGGTAGCCGACGGCATGAACAACCGCGGGGTGCAATGGACGTTCGCAAGCAACAAGCTGACGATGTACGTCGAGAAGGGTCAACGCGCGTTCAAGCTGAACGCCGCGCCGATGCCGGGAACGCTTGCACCGGTCACGCTGCAAACGGAGATCGACGGCGTCGCCGGGTCGGTCACGCTGCAAGCGTACCGCGACGTGAACGGCGACAGCGTCGCCTGGGGACAGATCTCCAACGCACAGGGCTTCTATGAAGTGCTGGAAGCACCGGCGGGCTTCTCCTTCCAGAAGTACGGCAAGATTGCGAGCGGCCTGATCGACGCGAATGCTTCCGTCCTGCTGAAGGGCGCCACCGGCGTGCTGAAGCTGAAAAATCTCGGATCGGGCGCGCCGCTGCAAACGGAGCAGTACCAGGATCCGGATCAGACGCGCCAGACGCTCGGCATCGAATGGCAGGAGGCCGAGTCGTTCACGCAGTGGAACGGCACCAAGCAACCGACGGTGTACGACACCCGCGCGTTCCTCTCGAACGGCAAAGGCGTGAGCAACTGGGATCAGTTCGGCGTCTCGCTCAAGTGGAAGCTGAACGTGCCGGAGACAGGCACGTACGACCTGGTGCTGAAGTACGTGGGAGGTTGGGATCTCGCGACGGAGGCGGATACGGATTCGGTCCGGTACGTCACGCTCGGCGATGACATCAAATATTTTAAACTGCCGAAAACCGAGAGCTTCGGCACGACGGCCGAGCAGTGGCGCGGGCTTCGCGTCAAGACGGGCGTGCAGCTGTCCGCCGGAATCGTCGACCTGACGATGTACCATTCCCGCGGCGGCGTGAACCTGGACTGGATCGGCCTCGTCAAGGTCGGCAGCGACGAGATTCGTCCTTCCGCACCGGCCAACCTTCGCGAGGTGGCCCAGGCGGACGGACAAGTCACGCTCGGCTGGGACCCGTCCACGGACAATGCGGCCGTCAAAGAATACGAGGTCGAGATGGACGGCGTCAAAAAGCTGACCGTGCCGTTCGGCACGAACACGGCCACGATCACGGGATTGTCCTCCGGCAAAGCGTATGCGTTCCGCGTTACGGCCGTGGATACCGGCGGCAACCGCTCGTTCAGAGCTCCCGGTTCTGCGCCGCTTACCGTCCTGATGACGGATACGACGCCGCCGGTATGGGGCGCCGACGCTGCGGTGCATACCCGGTTCCTGTCCAACAAGATGGTCCGGTTGACCTGGACGCCGGCCGTAGATAATGCGGGCCAGGTCAGCGAATATCAGATCTATCGCGTGAGCGGCTCGACGCTGCTGCCTGTCGGCACGGCGAAGGGTACGACGATCGACCTGAACGTTACGCAGGCAGGCGGCACCTACACGTACAAGGTCGAGGCGAAGGACAATCAGAACAACGCAACGACCGACGGTCCGGACGTGACCGCGACGCTGCCTTCGTCCGTCGTCCTGCCGGTCTACGATACGTTCGACAGCTGGGTAGGCGACGGCGAGGTCTCCGATATCAGCGGCTGGTCCTTCACCAAGACGGGCGGCACGTCGGTGCAGACCGTCAGTCTCCCTGAAGGCGGCAAGGCGCTGGTAGGGATCGACAACTATTATCCGTCCACCGACGAATACGCGTCTTCGCCGATCATGCGGAAGACCATCGCGAATACCGGCGGCAAGCTGACCGTCGAGACGCGGACGATGTTCTCCAAGGTGAATCACGACGTCGGCAACTATCTGATCGATCTGAGCGGCAACGGCAAAGTCTTCGCCGGCTTCGTCGGCTTCTCGGACGGCGGCATCGGCTTCCAGAAGATGGTGAACGGCGTCTCCACGAACATCCGCCTGGCTGAGGGCTACAAGCAGCCCAAGGATCAGTGGATGACGATCCGCTGGGACATCGACTTCGACGCCAAGACGTACGACTTGATCGTACAGGAGGACGGTCTCAGGGATTACAAAGGCATTCTCGTCTCAGGCGGGCAGCTCGATCGCGATTCCGGCGTATACCGGGTCGACGACATTCCGTTCCTGAACACGAGCGCGACGCTCGTCGGCTTCGAGATGTTCCGCTTCTCCGCCCAGCGGTATACGGGCAAGTATTCGTTCGACCATCTGGCCGTCTATCCGACGGATTCGATCAAGGACAGCCTCCCGGCGCCGAAGCTGCGGCTGGCGTCGCAGTCTAACACGTCGGCGACGCTCGCCTGGGACGCTTCGACCGATCCGGCGGTGAAGAGCTACGCGATCTATCAGAACGGCACGCTGAAAACGACGGTGCCGGCGAGCGCGAATACCGCGACGCTGACGGGCCTGACGGTCGGCAACGCGTATACGTTCGCCATCCGGGCCGTCGACCAGAGCGACAAGACGTCGGCCGAGTCGCGGAGCCTGGCCGTAACGCTGGCGGGCGCGCCGACCTGGAGCGCGACGGCCGCGCTGAACGCGGACCTGACGTTCACGAATGCGGTACGGCTGACATGGAGCCCGGCGACGGCAGGCTCCGGTCAGGTGGCTTCGTATACGGTGTATAAGGCGGAGGGTTCGTCGGCTGCCGTGCCGGCGGGCACCGCGACTGGCACGACGCTGGACGTGGCCGACCTGACGCCGGGCGCGACGTATACGTTCCGCGTCCAGGCGAAGAATGCGGCCGGCGGGGAGTCCGGAGACGGACCGACGCTGACCGTCACGCTGCCGGCAACGGGCAAGATGGTGTACGATTCGTTCGATACGTGGCCGACCGGCGAAGTCTCGAACGGCGCGGGCTGGACCTACACCAAGACCGGCGGCACATCTGTGCAAGCCGTTCCGCTGAACGATCTCGGCGGCAAGGGATTGCAGGCGATCGACAATTACGATCCGTCGACGGATGCGTACGCTTCGTCGCCGATCATGCAGCGCACGACGAGCAGCATTACCGGACTGGTGACGCTGGAGACGCGCGTGCAGTTCTCCAAGCTGAACAGCAACGTCGGCCATTATCTGATCGATCTGGCCGGCAACGGCAAGGTCTTCGGCGAGTTCGTGGGCTTCTCCGACGGCGGGCTCGGTTATCAGAAGCTCGTGAACGGGACGCCGACGTTCGTCCGCCTGACGGACTACAACGTCTACAAGCAGCCGGCCGACGAGTGGGTGACGCTGCGCTTCGACTTTAATTTTACGGCCAAAACTTATACGCTGACCGTGCAGGCGGATTCGCTCAAGACCTACGGCGGTTCGATCACGGCCGGCGGCACGCTGGACGCCGCGACGGGCGTCTACCGCGTGACGAATATCCCGTTCATGGATCCGAACAACGCCGTCAAGGGTTTCGAGCTGTTCAAGTTCAGCGCCCAGCGGTTCACGGGCAAGTACACGCTGGACAAGCTTGTCCTGTATAACACGAACGACGCGCTCTCGTACGCGGCTTCCGCCGAGGAGGCAGAGGCAGAGCCGGCGAGCGAAGAGGCGACATCGGTTCCGGACGCCGTATACGGCGACGAGCTGCAGGCGGGAGAAGAGCAGCCGCCGCTCAATCTTGAAGCGGCGGAAGCTTAATCGCTTTGCGAATTAAATTTATCGTTCATTCAACAACCATTCATTCAACAGCCATTCATTCAACAGCCATTCATTAATCATCAAGACCATGCAGACGGCGCTCCGACGCGCCGTCTGCATCCTTGTATCGGAGGAATTACTGGACATGAACATCACCATGGGCCTCGCCCCGGACAGCTACAAATATGTATTCGGCGTCTACCACAAGTACGGCGTGCCGTTCGATCCGGAACGCACCGTCACGCTGGCTTGCGGGCGCCGCGACAAGGCGGCAGCGCAGCTGCTGATCTGCGCGGACGAGGAGCTGCTGGTCTGCGTCGGCGAGGATGCCGCGTTCGACGAGCGCGGACCGATCGACGTCCTGCGCGTGAGCGCGAAGGTGCCCGGGCTCGCCGACGGCAGCGTCCGCGCGAGCTTGGTCGGCCTCGTCGAGGACGACGACCGGCAGCTCAAATCGGATATTCTCCTGCGGCAGACGTCGCTCCGCGTGGACAAGCGGCGTGTGCAGCCGGTCTGGATCGAGGCGGAGATCGGCGAGGGCGCGGCGCCTGGCGTCTATCGCACGGAGATCACCGTCTATCGCAGGCGGATGTTCGAGGACGAGCGGGTGGAGGCTGCCCTGCAGTTCGAGATCGTCGTACATGACGCGCTCTTGGGCGCGCCTGCGGAAAATACGTTTTATCTGGACCTGTGGCAGCACAATTCGAACATCGCTCGCAAGTACGACGCCGAGCTGTGGAGCGACAGCCATTTCGAGGCGATCGAGCCTTACGTCGCTTCGCTCGCGGCGCTCGGACAGAAGGCGATCTCGCTGGTCGTCTCCGAAATCCCGTGGTCCGGCCAGGCTTCCTGCTACGACCGAATCGATCCGGCCAACCTGTTCGAGTACAGCATCGTGCGGGTGACCAAGCTTGCCGGCGGGGCGTGGGATTACGATTTCCGCGCGCTCGACCGCTACGTGGAGCTGTGCATGAAGCACGGCATCGCGGACGAGATCGAGGTGTTCGGCTTGTTGAACATCTGGGTCATCGAGGATGCGGGCTACGGCGGAATCATTGCGGATCATCCGGATGCCGTACGCATCCGGTACCGCGACGAAGCGGGCGGCACATACCGCTTCATCCGGCAGCGGAGCGAGTTCGAAGCGTACGTCGTCGCGCTGGAAAAGCATTTTATCGATCGCGGGTGGATCGACAAGGTGCGGGTGCTGGCGGACGAGCCTTCGGACCTGCCCTTGTTCCGCGAGCGTCTCGGCGCCATGCGCAAGATGGCCCCTTCCTTCCAATATAAGGCCGCGATCGCGCACGCATCGTTTATGGCGGAGGAAGGCATCGTGGACCACGTGCCGATCCTCGACTGCGCGGGTCAGGAGCACGAGCAGATCATGGAGATGAGGCAAGGCAAGAAGGGGCGGACGCTATACTACGTCGCCTGCGACGTCAAGCATCCGAACACCTTCATCTCGTCGAACCTGCTTGAGGCGCGCGCCATTCCCTGGATCGTCTGGCAGCTCCGGTTGGACGGCTTCCTGCGCTGGAACTATACGGTGTGGCCGACCGATCCTCTTCGCAAAATCTCGTACCACCATCCGTTTTTCCCGGCGGGCGATACCAACTTCGTCTACCCGGGCCGGGACGGCCGTCCGCTGCTGAGCTTGCGGTACAAGCTGCTGCAGAAGGGGATCCGGGATTACGAGATCATCGCCAGGTACGTCCGCGAAGGCGGAGATCTGGCGCATCTGGAGACGCGCCTGCAAAGCGTTCTGCGGTGGCGGTCGCCGGCCGACCTGCACCGGGACGCCCGGCGGCGCGTCGAGGAATTGATCTCGCTCGACGAGCGGGATTACGACGGCGTGATCTCGGAGCTGCTGACCGTGCTGGCGACCGGAACGGAGGCCCGATAATCAGGGCCGCGTCTTTGGCTCAAGCGCCGGCGCGCCGTTTCGCGCGATCAGCCAGGCGACCGCGCTTCTCGGCGCGAGCGCAACCTCTCCGGCGATCGGAGCCGGTACGGCCTCCCCGGTCCAGAATGAGGTCCACGCGAGATCGGATGCCTGGAATAATTCGGGGATTCGCTGCGTCCGGTAATCGTCGCCGAGATTGAACAGCGCGAGCAGCCGATTATCCGGGTCGTCCGTCTCGGCCGCGACGACCGGCAGCTCGTCGCCGTCGGGCGCGAACAGGTTGAGCGGGACGCCGCGCCGAACCGGGGGCTGCCGCAGCATTCCGGCGAGCAGCTCTGTGCCCACGCGGTTCAGCTTGTCGAGCGCGTCCCCCAGCAGGAGATCGCCTCCGCTGGCATAGCAGGCGAGGAGCAGCGTCTTGGCTTCCTCAAGGTTCATCTCCCTGCCAGCGGCCCAGCCGCCGCCGAGTCCCCACGGATTTTTCGCCAAGCGGCGGTTGAGCCGTCGGTCGTCCGTCGTATCCGGGCAGCGTACGATGGCGGTGTCTGGATCCGTATTGCCGACAGCCCCCTGCATCCACCATCTTGCCAGCATCGAGCGGATATTCTGGCGGATATGGCTCCAATAATTGTGAATGTCTCCCGTCGTGCGGTGCGCGTCCGCGATGCCGATGACGGCCTCGTAGGGAGCGCCGCAGGCGAGCAAGTAGGCATCCGGTCCGATGGCCTCGCGGATGACCTCGAACAGCCGCCGGATCATGCCGGCGTGCGACATGCCGCCGTCGTGGAAGGTGGAGGCGCCGAGCAGCAGCTGGGCGAAGTCGCATTTAAAATAGGTAAAGCCGGCGGCCCGAAGCCGCTCGAACGTCTTGCGGATATGCGCCTCGACTTGCGGGTGCGTAATATCCAGCTGAACCATGCTGCCGTAGCCCGCATTTTCAACGAAGGGGTCGCCCTTCTCGTCGCCGACGAACCAGTCCGGGTGCTCTCGGTAAAGCGGCGTATACACGCTGACCATAAGCGGCGCCGTCCAGATGCCGGGCTCATAGCCTTCGGCGCGGATCTGCGCGCAGAGGGCATCCAGTCCCTGCGGAAATTTCCAGCCGGCGTCCCAGACGCCCCACTGGCGCTCGTAGCCTTCGTCGATGACGACGTACCGCAAGCCGGTGCCGAAAAGCTTGTTCGCCGCTCTCGCGTTGGCCAGCACGTCATCGGCTTGAACGGCGCCCGCATAGTAATCCCAGCTGTTCCAGCCGCCGATCCGGGCCGCGGGCGGCAGAAACCGCAACGCGGCGAGCCGCTGCCGCATCCGCTCCGCATATTCGGACAGCAGCGCGATGCCGTCGTCCCCCTGCAGCACGATCAGGTGCGCCAGGACGACGCGCTCTCCCGGACCCAGCTCGCGCGGCGCGCGGAGATGGAAGCCGAGTCCGAATGCGCCGTCGCGATGGGGCTGCGCATGCAGGATCGCGATATCGACGAAGCAATCGCCAAAGGGCGGCAGCGCGCCGAGCAGGAGGCAGGCGCCCGTCCGGCGGTGGCAGACGACGCTTACCATGCCGGAGGGCTCAGTGCCGGGCGACCAAGCGGCGGGCCGATGGAGCGGGCGAACGCCGGAATGGCCGGAGAAGTCGCGGGCATGATGGAGCTGGACGTAATCCCGCGCATCGAGCCGGCCGCCCAGGATGGAGGCGGACCATTCCAGCCGGATCTCGCGTATCGCGAGCGGCTCGGGCCCGTCGTTGACGACGGAGACCGTCTGAGTGCCGTCGGCCGCGGAAGCCAGCGACACGGTGAGCCGGCCCGCGCGAAACGCCGGATCTTCTCCGGCTGCCGATGAATGGAATCCGCCTTGAAGGTACCAGCCGGAGCCTGAGGCGGCTACGGCAGCCGCGCGCAGCGGCGGCAGTTCGAATCGCATCGTAATCCCCCTTTTTTCAGATCGCATTGTTCAGATGGCGTCGTTCGGATGGCGTCGTTCAGATCGCGCATGGCGTTTGATCGCGGCTTGATGTCGGGTCTTCCGCAAGCGTACCAGATTGCTCTTTCTGGAGAAGCACGCCAAAATGCACTTTTGTATACGCAATGGGACGGTCGAGTTGCTATATTTATAAATAAGTGAACGATCGCAACATACGGCAGGGGACAAAAGGCATCGAGGAGGAGCGGTTGATCTTGGACAGAGCGATTGAACGGAGGATTGGCATACGGAGGGCTTGGGCGTTCGCCGTCTGCATGCTGTGCGCGGCAGCCTTGGCGGGTTGCGCGGGCACGGGCGCTTCGTCGGGAGCGGCGGCGGGTAACGACTCGGCCGAGCTGAAGCCGGCGGACCTGGTATGGTATTACCCGCAATACGGGGCGAATCCCGACCAGCAGCTCGTGAACGATGCGGTCAATGAAATTACAAGGGCGAAGATTAACGCCACCGTCGATTTGCGGCCGATCGACTTCGCCAGTTACGAGCAGAAGATGAATACGATCGTTGCCTCCAGCGAGCCGATGGACATTCTTTGGACCTCCAACTGGCTGTTCCAGTGGTCGACCAACGCTAAAAAAGGCGTGTTTCGGCCGATCGACGATCTGCTCGGCCAATACGGCGGACAACTGCTTGCGTCGATGGACGAGAAGTATTGGAACGGCGGCAAGCTTGGCGGCAAAACGTACGCGGTCCCGAACTATCAGATCTCCGCAATGCGTCCGAGCCTGGTGATCCAGAAGCGGTTCATCGACAAATACAAGCTGGACGTCGGCAAGATCAAGCGGATCGAGGACATCGAGCCTTTCCTGAAACAAATCAAGGAGGGGGACAAGGGCGTCGTCCCGTTCGGCACGACACGCGGCTTCTATACGAATCTTTTGTACGGCATCGACTGGAACGTGCCGGTCTACCGGAACGATCCGACGCCGACGGTGCTGCCGGACGTCACCGCGGAGATGCGGGCCAACTTCGCCCTGATGCACGATTGGTATACGAAGGGCTATATTAATGAAGACGCAGCCACGCTCAAGGATGCCGCGCAAGCGTACAATAAAGGAAACACGGCGGTGTGGTTCGATATCACGGGCAAGCCGGGCTCGGAGGTCGAGTTTAAAGCCGCGGACGGCGGCTACGACGTGCAGCTCGTGCCGCTCGCCGGATCGGTCTTCGTCGGCGCCGGCAACTCGATGAACGCGATCAGCCGCACCTCCGCCAATCCCGAGCGGGCGCTCATGCTGCTGGAGCTCGTGAATACGGACAAGCAGCTGTACAATCTGCTCGTCTACGGCATCGAAGGCAAGCATTATACGAAGACGACCGGCAACTTCATCCGTACGAATCCCGACAGCGGCTACTTTACGAATACGGACTGGGTTTTCGGCGACATCCGCAACGAGTACCTACCCGAAGGGTCGCCGCCCGGCAAGATCGAGGATACGATACGCGCAAACGAAGAAGCGGCCGTATCCGCCTTCGACGGCTTCGAGTTCGATCCGGACGCGGTCAAGACGGAGATCGCGAACGTGCGCGCCGTCAACGACGAATATTATCCCGCCCTCGCCACCGGCACGATCGACCCGGCGCGCTTCCTGGCGGAGTATGAAGACAAGCTCGCGAAGGCGGGCGCCGGCGTGATCGTCCAGGAGAAGCAGAAACAGCTGGACGCTTGGCTGAAGGCGAAGGGCAAGAAGTAGCAGCGGCCCGCTGCGCGATAGCGGAACAAACTTCCGCTAAGCCCGCCCGCACAACGCCCTCGCGGCGCAATAGCGGAACAAACTTCACTAGCGTTGCATAAAAGCTGCCTTGGATTGAGGAACTTCCTCAAAAAGTGCCTTAATGTAAAATTTTACATCCGCATTTCGCTCGACTTTTTAAAAAGAGCAGAGGCATGCTACAGTAGGTTGCGAAATCCAAAAATTGGGTTTATCGTCTTTTTCTTTTCGACGGCTTCGTAAGCGCCACATCGCAGTGGTGCGGCTGTAACAGCGGAGCTGGTGTTTTACGCGTTTGGCGGCCTTTGGTCCTTCCTCTTG
>NZ_JBHRYU010000012.1:0-185711 GCF_042649185.1 Cohnella sp. GCM10012308 | reverse complement strand
TACTGATGGCGTACAAGATTTTCGCAATAGGAACTTCTTCCAAAATGAGGTCGTCTTTTGACGCCGGGGACATTTTTAGAAGGGTCTCAAAGGAAAAGAGCTCTTCCTGTCGAATTGGAAACGTAGGAGTACTTCCTTTCTCTCTCGTTTTGGTTGGCTAACCTTAATTTCGAGAATGTGGGGAGGTACTCCTCTTTTGTGCGCCAAAAAAGTCAGTCGTAGCAAGGGGTTTGAATTATGAAATTGACTTCAAATGCAGGCTTTTTAACTGTCGAACTTTCACAAGCTCAAAAAGGAGGATGACGCGCATCGCTGTCCGCGACAGGGTAGCCCCATATGTTCTGCATTTGTAAAAAAACAGCCTCCTTTCGGAAATTTCCCGGGGGATCCGGTATTCCGAACGAGGCTGCTTATTACCTGGCTGGGACGAACGTGTTGCGGACGATGAGCTGCGCATCGATTACGATGTTTTCCGGCTCCACGCGACGGGTGTGGCCGATTCGCTTGATCAGCAGACGCGCGGATTCCTTCGCGATCGTATTCGTCGGGATATGAATGGCCGAGATGCCGTAGCTCTCCGCGAGCGGGCTATCGTCGAACGTAATGATCGCTTTGTCCCGATGGTCCAGTCCATGCTCCTTGAGCGATTCGAGCATGCCGATCGCGAGTAGATTTGAACCGGCAATCAGGGCTGTCGGCGGCTCCTTCAGGCTAAGAAAATGCGTCATGGCCGCTTTGCCGCTCTGAATATCGCCGTTGCCGATCGATACATAGGAATCGTCGTAGGCAATATTGTGGCTGAGCAATGCTTGGCGATAGCCCGAGTGACGGTCGCTGCTGACGAGGAAGTCGATCGGTCCCGGGGAGGAAAAGGAAATCCGAGTATGTCCGGCTTTAATGAGCGATACGGTCGCCTGGTAGGCGGCATCCACGTTGTCTACGTCTACCCAGCTGCAGTAGACACCTTCGGGCGGCCTGCTCATCAGGACATAAGGAAAATTAAGATCGTTGAGCGCCCGGAAGGTCGTCACGTCGTTAAGCGGCAGGAAAAACACAAGTCCGCGTACGATCCCGCTGCGAACGAGGTCGAGCACTTTAGTGCCGCCCAGCCCTTCTTCCCAGTCGAGCAGCATATTGTACTTCTTTTCATTGGCCACCTCGCCGATGCCGCCCAGGATGTCCATACCGACAAAAGGCAAGAACTCGGTACCGGGCTTCGGGATGATAATGCCGATCGTATTGATTTTATTGCTCGTAACCAAGCCTTTCGCAAGCGCATTCGGCTTATACTGAAGCCTCTCGGCCGTCTCGATAATTTTGGCGCGGGTTTCTTCGGACAAGCTTCCTTTGCCGTTGAGCGCCAGAGAAGCGGCCGCGATCGATACGCCGGCTTCCTTGGCGACATCCTTAATAGTAGCCAAATAAACAACTCCTAAATCGTTTAATTAATAAAGTGAACATAACATAATGCAAGCAAAAGGCGCAAGCGCGAACAACCTTCTCCCGCGCTAGCGCCTTCACCCTTTTAATCTTTAGCTAAGCTGATAGTGGTAAATTTCAATCTCCGACAATTGAAGACGATAGCTGCCGGGATCGTCGACGGTCGGCGTTCCGAGCTTCGTCACGAGTATGCGAATATGGCGGGCAGTTACCGGCGTGAAATTGTATTCTTGCGGAAAGCCGACGGGATTGCCTTGATTCGCGATCGTCGCGACCGTGCCGTAGCTCCCTCCGTCCGGCGCCGTCTGAATCGTGAAGTCGACGGGGAAGTTCGGCGATCCTCCCCCTACCGCATCGGTAAACAGCCTCGGAAACAGCTTCACCTTGTCCACGGTCTGATCCGAACCGAGATCGATGTCGACCCAAACAGGCGTGGCGGAAATATTGGCAGCGCTGTAGGCGCTTGTCGTATATCCGGCCGAACCGAATACCGGCGTCTCTATGCCGTCCGTCAGCCGCGACACGTCCCAGTCGGCAATAACCAGCGAATCGTTCGAGGTCACCGTCTTGAACCTGGCCAGATTGGGAATGTTGGATGCGCCCAGATTCGTCGATCCTCCCGGAACCTTCTGGGTCGTCCACGCGATATTATCGAACGAAACACTGCTTTTGACATTGGTGAGACTGACATATCCGCTTCCGAATACCGTATTCGGATCGTTCCAATCGATCTGCGGGCTTGCGACATTGCCAACGAATACCTGAATGTTGCCGCCATGCTTCATCACCTTCATATGGACAAAGCCGGTCGTCGGATTCGTCCCCGTCGTTACAGGCTTCACGACCACTTTGTTTTCGGTTCCGCCTTTATACAAAGACACATTCCCGCTGGACTCTAGCAAGACCAAATACCCGCTGTCGTAATAAGCGTCTGTCGGAAGCGTCTTCGCGAAGCTGAGTCCGGTCCAGTTGCCGGAGCTGCCTGCGTTAATTTTCACGTCCGCCTCGATCACGCCATTGCCGAGCACCATATTGGTCAGCGTGCTTGAACCGGGGTCTGCCGCGGCATTCGTTTGATTGTAAGTTCCGCCCGACACTGCCCAGGTCCCAGAATTCGCAGTCCAATTGCCGGCGCCGGACGCGAAGTCGTCGCTGAAGTTGTTGATAGCCGCGACATTATCGAACGTTGCGCTGGCCAGCCTCGTTACCACCCCGAAATAACCGCTGTCATAATAAAGTCCGTTATCCGTCCAGTTGATCAGCGGCGAAGCGCTGCCGTTCGTAAACACTTTGATGTTGCCTCCGCTCTTCACGACCTTCAGATGAACGGCGCCTGCAGTCGGATCCAAGCCGCTAGCGATTTCTCCCGTTACTTGCCCTGTTCCGGCTTTGAATAAGGCCATGTTGCCGTTCGCTCTCATAAATACAAGATATCCGCTTTGGGTGAAATTGTCGTTCTCCTTGATCTTTCCGATATGGAGCCCCGCCCATTCTCCGGGATCGGCTGCAGCCGTAATGCGCACGTCGGCATCGTAGACGGCGTTGCCGAATACGGTTCCGGACGCGCCGGCATAAGCCGTGTCGGCGGTAAGATTGCTTTGGTTGTATACGCCTCCCGATAGCGCCCAGCTTCCTTGATAGGACGTCCATTTACCCGCGCCGCCCGAAAAATTGTCGCTGAAGGCGCCGCTCGATTTCAAACTCATCATAATCGGAGTCAATCGCGTATTCCAGTTCAACGTGGCGCCGAATGAACCGTAAGCATAACTCAGGAACGCGGAATCGGTCGCTTTGATATGACCCAGGGCATCGCCGCTGAGACCTGCGTTGCTCGCTCTCGCATAATGATCGCCGTCCATATAATATTCCTTCGTAAAATCGTAGCCGTTGGACGAGCTGTATATTTCGACATAAGACACGTCCGAGCCCCAGTTATTGGTCTGCACGCCGATGAACTTGTCGAGCGCTTCGACGTACTTGACGTCCGTAGCATCCTCAAAGGACGATTTATTAATGCCTGCGCCATGATAGGTCAGACTTCCGGGCCAGTTCGCATTGGCGGTCGACGCGGTAGCTACCCGCATCTGGTTCATATTGTTGTCGATCCAGCTGTAGTAGATATACAGCGTGGTGCCCTTTACGACAAAGGAAGGCTGCCCTGCGCCATATACGAGCGGGCTGCCGTCATACACGATAAAAGGCTGCGGATTGCCGCCCCATCCCGTGCCGTTCCACTTCTCCCATGTCCCAGTAGGGCTCGTGGACCGCGCGACGAAGATCTGGTTATTCGTGCCTCCGCGGTTGGTCGTCGACGTATAAGCGATATAATAATAGCCTCCGAACTTGATGACGCCGGGATCGCAAGTCGAGAGCGCATCCATCGAACCGGCCGTCGGCGGCAGCACGATCTGGTCGCTCCCCCATGTCGCGCCGCCGTCCGTGGATCGCTGGTAACGAATGTAATCGTAAGGCAGCGGACTGCCGCCCTCGGAGCAGGCCCACATGTCGATGCTGCCGTCGCTATTCACGATAAAAGAAGGACCGTATCGGTATCCGCCGATCGTCGCTCCGCTGTAAATATCCCAACCGGGAGAGCCGACGACCGCAAGCTGCTGCGAAGTTGACGATACGGCGCTTGCGGTTACGGGCAAGCACAATAATAAGAGCAGAATAGCAGGAACAAACGAGAGCCATTTCGCTTTCATAAAAAATCCCTCCGATTTTAGTGAAACGTTTTATGTTTCGATTTAATCATAATGTAAGCGCATTATTTTGACAAGAGCGAATTGTAAGATGGCGCCTACGTCCGAGTCGAAGCAGCTCTATAGAGAGCCACATTGCCGAACCGCACCAACAATCAAGCCCAAGAGGCTCTATTTAGAGCCTCTTAGCGGGATCGAGCCAACAACCGGGCCAAAGTAGCTCCATATCGTGCCGCATAGCGGGCCCGCTGCCAACTTTCTCGCGGCTGCTTACCTTCCCCGACGTCAAAAAGCCGCCCCAGAGTCGATTACTCGACGTCGGGAACGGCCTGTTTTGCGCAAAACATTGAGCTGGCGCAGTCTGCTCTTACCGGTCTAATCGTCCAGGCCCTTGCCTAACAGAATTTTGGGCTTATATTTCTCCACTCTGGCCTCTCTCGTTTTAGCTTGCTTAGGCTGAGAAAAATGGAGCAAATAAGCTCTTTGGCGCCCAGGCGTTAAAGCTTCGAATGCTTCTTTTAAAGCCGGATTGTCGTCGAATTCGCGTTGAAGCTCCTCGGCGACGGCGAATTCGGTGTTCTTTTTAAACACCACTTCTTGTCCAGACTTTTCTACGTTGATCGCATCATGAATGTAGTCTTTTAATATCGCGGTTTGCTCGACGATCTCCTGGACATTCGTGAATCGAATCTGGCGTCCGGCCTGTACGTTTTCCGTTTGTTGGATCAGAATTCCGTTCGGGTCCTTCAGCAAGGCGCCTTTGTGAAATAGAAGCGCGCAGTACTCCTTGAACCCGTGGATCAGCACGACGTTTTTACTTTGAAACGTGTAGCATGGATGCATCCATTTAAAGTCCTCGGTCAATCCGCAGTCCATGACGATCTCTCGCAATTCCTCGTATTCGGCCTTCCAGCGTTTGGACTTGTTGAAAAATTCATCGGCTTTCGGGTGCGTTAGACGGTTGGTCATCTGATCGGCCTCTTTTCCACTCGTGCGCTTGAATTAAAATGGTGTGTTTCTAAGTTGCTGCCCGATCATGCACCTGTATGGTGCATCTTCCGAGCCAGCGCTACTGCGCATTCATCGGTTACGCCAAGTATTTCCCCGTAATCGACCGTCCCTCGCGGACGATCTGTTCCGGCGTGCCCTCGAATACCACCTGTCCGCCTCTGCTGCCGCCGTCCGGGCCCATGTCGATGATCCAATCCGCCTGACTGATCACTTCGAGGTTGTGCTCGATGACGATGACCGTATTGCCGGCGTCGACGAGCCGGTTCATGATCTCGAGCAGATGGCCGATATCGGACATATGCAGGCCCGTCGTAGGCTCGTCCATCACGTAGATACTGCCCTTCTTGTGCAGCTCGCTCGCCAGCTTGATGCGCTGGCACTCTCCGCCCGATAACGTGCTGAGCGGCTGCCCGAGCGTAATGTAGTTCAGCCCCACGTCGCTCATCGCCTGGAGCTTGCGCACGACTTCTTTGAGCTGGAAAAATGCCAGTGCCTGCTCCACCGTCATTTCCAGCACTTCGGCGATCGACTTGCCGTCCAGCTTGTATGCGAGCACTTCTTCCTTGAACCGTTTGCCGCCGCAAACTTCGCATGGCAGCTTCACGCTATCCAGGAATGCAAGATCCGTGTAAACGACGCCAAGACCCTGGCAGTTTTCGCAGGCGCCTTTGGAATTGAAGCTGAACAGGCCCTGGTTTACCTTGTTCGCTGAAGCGAACGCTTTGCGCACATCGTCCATGATCCCCGTATAGGTCGCGGGATTCGAACGGGTCGACACGCCGATCGCCGATTGGTCGATGACGATCGCATCCGGATGCTGCCCCAGGAACACATCATTGATGAGCGTACTTTTACCTGAACCCGCGACGCCCGTCACGACGGTCAGCACGCCGGTCGGAATATCGACGCTCACGTCTTGCAGATTGTGCAGCGATGCATGCGCCACGGACAGCTGGCCGGACGGCGTTCTGCAATTTCGCTTCAGCTGGAGCGGACGTTTCATATAGTTGCCCGTTAACGTACCTGCCTCCAATAATCCCTGGAAGCTCCCTTCAAACACGATGTTGCCGCCCCGTCTGCCGGCATGCGGACCGACGTCGACGATATGATCCGCCACCTTGATCACGTCCGGATCGTGCTCGACGACGATCACCGTATTTCCTTTGTCGCGCAGCTTTTGCAGCAATTCATTTAACCGGTGGACATCGCGCGGATGCAAGCCGACGCTCGGCTCGTCGAAAATATAGGTGACGTCCACCAGGCTGCCGCTCAGATGCTTGACCATCTTGACGCGCTGCGACTCGCCGCCGGACAGCGTGTCCGTCTCGCGGTCGAGCGTCAGATAATCGAGACCGATGTCGACCAGATGCTGCAGCCGCTCCGTCAAGGATTGGACGATCGGCGCGGCGGCCGGATCGTCGATCTCCCGGATGACGCGAACAAGCCGGCCGACTTCCATGGCGGACAGCTCCGCGATGTTTTGTCCCTGGACTTTGCAGGATAGCGCTGCCTGGCTGAGCCTCGCGCCATGACAGCTGGCGCAAGCGCCTTCCGTGATGAACGGCGCGACGGTCTTTTGCGTACGCTCGGACTTCGTTTTCAGATCCTGCCTGATGTATTTGTTGGAAAATTTCTCGATCGCGCCTTCAACCGTAATGTTCATGGCTTTTCCGGCGAAATCCATCTTCACTTTTCTCGCTTTGCCGTACAGCAGCTGGTTGAGCTCGTCCTCCGTATAATCGCGCAGCTTCTTGTCGAGATCGAAGTCTCCGGACTGCACGATCATATTCAATTCCCAGCCGCCCGGGCCGTAATCCGGCAGCATGATCGCCCCTTCATTCAAGGATTTGTTCATGTCCACCGCCTTGCTCATGTCAACGCCGAGGCTGCGGCCGATGCCGTTGCATGCGGGGCACATTCCTTGCGGGTCGTTAAAAGAGAAAAGGTTGACGGGGCCGACATAAGGCTTGCCCACGCGGGAAAAAAGCAGTCGGACGATCGGAGAAATATCGGTGATCGTCCCCATCGTTGAGTGCGAGCCGCCGCCAAGCCGCTTCTGGTCCACGATGACGGCCATGCTCAGGTTTTCGATCGCATCCGCTTCCGGCTGCGGGTATTTGGGCAGGAATGTCCGCACGAACATGCTAAAATTCTCGTTCAGCAGTCTCGTGGACTCCGCAGCGATCGTATCGAAAACGATCGAGGACTTGCCGGAACCCGATACGCCCGTGAAAATGGTGATCTTTCGTTTGGGGATACGCAGCGATACGTTATTGAGATTGTTCTCCCTCGCGCCGGTAATGACAATGTACTCCTGATTAGATACGCTCATGATCTACATCCTTCCGTATGTATTCGGTCCGCGAGACGTCAGGCAGCATCTCCTCGGCAGACGCAAACCGGCTGCAAACGACATGCAGCCGGTTATCGATGATTCGGGTCAAGTCCGTTAAGTCGTCTCATCTTCTTCCTTTAATAGTTGGTCTAATCGCAGCAGGTTCATTCGCCAGAACTTATCGTAGAAGGATACCCAATCCTGAACTTCTCTGAGCGGCGCTGCGTGGAGTCTGAAGCGCGTCTCCCTGCCGACTTTGCGGTCGCGCACGAGTCCGGCTTCTTTGAGTATGGTCAGATGCTTGGATACCGCCGTACGCCCCATTTCAAATCGCGGCGTCAATTCATGAAGCGGCAGCTCCGACGTATCCGCAAGCAGACGAATCAGCTCGCGTCTGGTGGGATCGGCGATCGCGTCGAATACATCCCGCACTGCAAGGTTATGGCTCACGACACCCTCTCCTATATATTCCGGCCTCGCCTAAGGCTCCTTAACGAACGGGAACCTGTTGGTGTCGGAGTCATTGTATGACACCGTTCGGTGTCGTGTCAATCTTCACCCATCACCCTACCGTCAAGCTTCCGCTAACACCGGACATGTTTGCGTTTAAAACCGATCTGTTTTTTCTCGACCGCCTTGCGGATCGTTTCTGCGGCATTCAAATACTTCGCCTTGCCTTTGGTTCCGTTAACTTCGACCGGTCCGACGGCCAGCGCGGTTTCCAGCGCTTTGGCGTGCAGCGGCATATAGGAGATGCCCACCGTATATATAAACTGGTTCATCGCGTATTTGGCCCGTTCCGGCGCGCCGTGTATTGACTGTGCGGCCAGATCGAGCATCCCCGCAAGCTTGCGCTCCGAAAAAGCGTCATCCGGCTGATTCCCGATCTGCCAGCAGTAACTGTTCCAGCCTGCCGACATTTTCAGCTCGTTGCCGCTGGCGATCCAGTCGTCGGAGACGTCCTGCGCAATAGGCGCTTCCGCCAAGGTAACGGCGACGACATAGTCGGACAGCATATAAAAATAAGCCGTATCGATCCATCGGTCGAAGTCCGACGCCGTCATGGCCTTCGGATCCGCAATGATGCCGGCGAAGTACATGGCGTCGTAATTGCCCGTTGCGTACAGCTGCTCGGCCAGCGGTTGATTGATCTTGATTTTTCTAAAGAGCGGCTTCATCTCCCCAGTCGCAACCCCAAATACCGGTTCGTGCGCGCCATTCGAGACATACATCTTTTTAAGCCGCTCCTTGCCCAGCGATTCCAGCTCCTGCATTACCGTATCAAGCTCCATATGCGAACTCCTCTCCGTCTCCTGCAGCATGACTGCTTCTATTATACAAGCTGCTCGCAAATAGCCCAATTACACGTCCGACTCATAGAGGTCCGTCGATAAATACTTTAATCCCGAGTCGTTGATCGTAATCAAAATTCGGCTCCCTCGTTCCCGCCCCTTCAGCAGTTCAAGCGCCGCAGCTGCATTTGCGCCGGAAGAGAAGCCTGCAAATATCCCTTCCTTAGATGCCAGATCCCGAGCAGCCTGGATGGCCTGCTCGTCCGATACTTGAATGTAATCCTCCGCCAATGACGCATCGTCCAAGAAGGTTAGCGCCATGCTGTAGCCCCCGCCCTGGATACGATGGTTGGCGTTCGTCACCTCATGACCCGCTAAAAACGGCGCGGTCCGCGGCTCGACGACATAGCAGCGAAGGTCCGGCTTCAACGCTTTAAACGCGCGGGCGCACCCGCCGAACGTACCTCCGCTTCCGACAAAATCGACAAAAACATCGATTTGCCCGTCCGTTTGCTCCCAGGCCTCTTGTGCCGTTCCGTGTTGATGCGCATGAACGCTGCCAGTCCGGTTAAATTGATCGGCGCGGAACGCTTTGCGCTCCATCGTAATCCGTTCGGTCACAAGCTCGACCAATCGCAGGTCCTCTCCGGACACCTGGCCTTCCAGCGAGCCGGGCGCTTGATCGACCAGGATCACTTCTGCGCCGAGCGCCTTCATCATACGCGCCCGCTCGATCGAGTTGCCCCTGGACATGACGGCTGCAAACGGATAACCCTTGGCCGCGCATACGATCGCCAGTCCCGTTCCCATATTCCCGCTGGTCAGTTCGACGACGGTCTGGCCCGGCGAGAGCTGTCCGCTTGTCTCGGCTTCCTCAATGATCGCGCGCGCCGCACGGTCTTTTTTGCTGAAGCCCGGGTTGAGATACTCCAGCTTGGCGTAGATTTCTCCGTCCAAGCCCTCGGTTAATCGCGATAGCCGTACGATCGGCGTCTGGCCGATCGACTCGTATACATGGTTCAGGATTTTTCCGCGCAATGGTATCTCTCCTATTCGAGAAATGTGCAATATGTTAGTCGTTTGATCTATTATAATACTTTGTAAACGCCAAGTCTTAAGTAAAAAGCAAAAGCAAAAAGAGGAGCGCACGCACCGCTCCCCTTTCGCATTTAAAGCCTTATTTCAAATCGACCGGACGTTTGGCCGCAGAATCCCATCGCCAGTCCAAAACGCCGTGCAGATGCAAGCCGCCGTACCATTCGTCGATTCCTTTTCGCAGCAACCAATCCGCTTCCCCGGCCATAACCGCTTCCCCCAGCTCCGTCCATTCTAGCCGGCTGTCTCTCCCGAATGGGAGCGCCAGCTCGAACGAGTCGCCAGGGACAGGTTCGCCATCGAGCGCGATAAGCGCATTCGGCCGTTCCAGCATGTTGGTCAGCCTGTACCGGAATTCTAAATCTCCCATACCAAGCGCATGCAGCCGATTGCCGAACGCTTCGAAAAGCTCCAGCGGCGCACGGGCACCTTCCCGAATCAGGCTCATAATCGTTTGTTCCACGATGCCAAGGCCGTTTGCTGCGGACGGCAGCCTCGACAGATGCATGTCGAACGCCGCATGAGCGAACGGAAGCGCCGACATATCCGCCTCGAGCCATTCGGCGTGGCGTTTGATATCGGATGACGCATACGCATCCCAGATCCCGGCCCCGGTATCCAGCTCCCGTTGTCCGATCCGGCGCCACGTGCCCCTTATATCTAGCAGCTGATCCGTTGTCAGCTGTCCCAGACCTTTGAACAAATCAATGCCGGGATACTCGCCGATGCAGAGCAAGTTAAGCGCAGTATACATTTTCGGCTGCTGCGCAAACCAATGCAGCAAGAAGCTCAGCATAAGCTGGTCGAACAAATCGTGCTCGAACCACAGCACGATCTCGTCATATTGGCGGCAGTTCAGCAATCGGCTTTCTTGCGATCTGCAGGTCTGTTCGTAAAGCGCCGCCGATATGCCCATCGTCCGTTCCAAATATCGTGCTCGAATCGTTCGCTGTTCGGGCCCGTACATCTCCGCGAAGACAGGTCCTGCGGGATACACTTCTCTCCACACCAGGATGTCTCCGCGAATATTCCCTTCTCTCAGCTTGTTGCCGACATGATCCCCGTTGACGATATGAAGCAAGCATTCCTCTTCCCTTCCATCGTTTGGTCCTTTTAATGTAAGGGAAAAGGCAGTTAGGCGTAAAGCTTGAAGTAATCGATATTGCCGATCTCGTCGCCGGCCGCATTTTCGAACGTCAGATACAGGTTCTGAATGCCGGCGGTCGGCGTGATGGCGATCTGCGACGTCTTCCAGGTTTGCAGCCCGCCTGTAGAGGCGATGTTCAGCGTGCCGATGACGTCGCCGCTCGGTCCGCCGAGTCTGACGCGCACTGTTCCCGCCTTGTCTGAAGCCACCTTGAATTCCATATTTCTCATACCGGTCAGATTCACGTTGGCATAAGCCGTCCAATCCCCGGGCTTCAGTGAGCCGACGTATTGTCCGCCGCTCGTGTTGGAAGCGATGACTGTGCCCATTTGCTGGCTATATTTCTCGGCTTCGACAATGACGGACGCGGGCGCCGATACAGCCGGCGAAGCAGTTCCCGCATGGATGCTTTCCAGTCCCGCATAAACGTCCCTCATGATGTTAACCATTTCCGTGTAAGGCTGATCCTGCTGATTCACGAGGCCGGTATTGTAGCTCTCGCCGTCAGGACGTCCCGTCACGGGCTGATCGTAATAGGAATACCATCCGGATCCGACGAACAGCGAATTCGCGGCTTCGCTTTCGAGAAGTTTCTTGAACGCCGTTCCTCTGTCGGCGATGCTATCGGTTTTCGTCGGCGCGCTGATATAGGACAGTCCTCGGGTCGAGGTCCCGAAGGAATACTCCTGGTTAATCAACGGCTTGTCGAAGGCCGCGTATCTGGCGATCCAGTCGGCGTTTTGCGTATAGCTGTCTACGGAAAACGCATCGACGTAAGCCATGCCTGCCTGATCCCAATCCAGGCTCGTGCGCCACGTAGGAACGACGGAGCTGCCGAGGAACAAATGGTTCGTATCGTATTTTTTGATGATGTTGCGAATGGTAGAATAGTAAGTTCTAGACGCCAGCCGGATATATTCGGATACGTCGATGGCCGGTACCTTGGCGATGTCGATTACGGTGTCCTTCAATGCGGCGAAAGAAGCGGCGTTCGTTCCGAGCAATCGATTGACGGACGCAAGATCGTTGTTGTACCTGGCCGCCATAAAATCGACGAACGCGCTTTTGGCAGGAGAGCTCGCGTTATACAGCAAAATTTGCTTGACGATCTCGCTATCCCATCCGGCTTCGTTGTCATACGTATAACCGATCAGCCACGGACTGCTTTTCGCGGATTGCAGCTGCGTCTTCAGCGCGCTGTCGATAATGCCCTCGCTCTGCGGATCGAAAACGTCGTAGGTCCACGAAATTCTTCTCAAGTTCGAAGGATCCTGCAGCACCTGCACGTATGGGAAGGTGACGTTTTTCGGTTTGGTCCATTTGGCAAAAGCGTTAAAGCCCCAATCGATCAACCGCTTCTTGGTGATGTCCTCCCATTTCGCCTCGTAGTTGGTTCCGTACTTTTTCATGACATTGGCGACGACGAAGCTCACGTACTGGCCGTTGGCATCGTTGGTGTAAGCCGCGGCGTAGGCGGTCTTGTCCGGAAGTTCGTCGAAAATGGCCCTCGGCGTCCCGTCCGCCTTGTTGACCGGCGTCTTGTAGCCGGCTTCCCACAGGCTTGCCGCATCGACGCCCTTCATGATGAACGGATAACCTTCCGGCGTGACGAACCACCACTTGCCTTCTATTTTTTGCAGCCGGAAAAATCCGGTTGCGGCGTACTTGCCGAGGCTCTTGATCCCGCCGTAAGCGTCATACTTGGAAAGGTTCAGTGAGGTCGTTGCCAGCTGCGCCGCCTCATTTGCATATTCAAGCTGCAATTGCACGTCGTACCCGACTTTGCCCGCCCATGTCTCGCTCATCCATTGACCGTATTTGTCGACCATCAATGCATCCTTGGACAGCTCCGCTTTGATCTCCGGCGCGGTCAGCGCCGTTGAAGAAGTTTTGCCCGCATCGCCGGCGCCTTTGTAAAATTCAACTTCAGTAAGCGGGATGTGCTGATAGGCTTGCGTCCGGCGAATTTCCAGGATGACGTATCTCGCCATGGCATTGGCCATCGGTACGGATACCGTATAGTTTAAATCCGTGCCCGTTCTGACGTGTCTCGCGGCGATATAATAGCCGAGCTTCGCTTCCGGGCGATATTTAACGGTAATGTCTTTAAAACCCCAATAAATATTTTGCGAATTCATGATGATTCGAATCTGATCCAGTGGGTAATCTTTTAGGAGGTCGAATACGACTCTTACCGTGAGCGGTGCAGTCGCGCTTCCCATCCAGCCGGCATAGGTGCTCAAACCGTCCAAGATCACGCCGTTGGCGGATGACACCAAGCCGCTTGTCACGCGATCGGGCGAGCTGCCCGCGTCAGGCGTAGGGCTGTAAAAGTAATTACCGGTTTTGAGCGGTACATTTTCCTCGGCAGCGAAGCTGGCAGGCGTAACGGCCGAGGCGGATACAATCGCCGACAATATAAACATTACTAACCTTAATTTCCATTTATATGATTTTATCATCATAAACCTCCTTTGTTATCATATATATCGGAAATATTTTCATCTTCTTATATCACTAAAATATGGATTTAATAGTAGGATTGCACACGGCAATAGACCAAATTACATAAAAAAACCGCCGGGGGACAAGAAAATCCACCCTGACGGTCTTTTTGACTTGGAAAATATTCAAAATTTGATTCCAAAGTAACGCTTTTTGATGACGCTTCACACAGCCGTTGCGGTAGGACAGCCGTTCTGTTAGGATGCCCGTTCCGGTAGGATAACCGGCCGTCGCCCGCATTGTTCTCTCACTACGCAATGCCACGTAAAGTCACGTAATGCCTGCAAATATACAGTTATTTCCGCCAACTCCCCCTTTTTGACAGGATAGATGCAAAAGCGCAGTTATTTTCCTCCGTCTGCTAGAATTTCAGCATGTCCTTAGAATTTAACTGCACATTTGCAGGCTTTTCATCATTTCTCATGAGTCAGCGTAAAATAGATGCACAAAGGCAGTTCTTATGATCTGAAAAACAGCAGATCCGCAATACATCAGATACGTAAAACTGCCAAAGCGCTCCGGATCAACGGTCTTCCAGATGTTAAGTATTCAAGTGCGGGCAGGCAGTATCAAGTTGCCTTCCCGATGTCTAATCGATGCGGATTCGGGCGGCAGCGCGCTGCGGTCTACGCCGCGCTCGACGTTCGATACATACAGCATGCCCCCCTCTGCGCCTAACGCTCCATCGGTCACCGCGAAGCGGCCGCCTACGTACGAGGAACCTGTCACGAAGCACTCCAGTACCGCTCCGCTGTCCTCGATGGAGAAATGCGCCGTCGTCCGGTCGGTCGCCACGCTGTTCGCGCCGTCGAATCTCCAGCTTGCCGGGCTGGCGCCCGCCTCCCTGCTTCTGCTGAAAAAAGCTTTCTCGCCATTGCTTCCTATAATGGTCGCGCCCGAGCCAACCTCGAGCCGGACCGCGCCGCCGGTTAACCGAAAGCCCGAATTACAGATCTCCCCGCCGCGGAAGACCAGCTCGGATCCCGCGAATTGCATCGGAAGCGCGTCCGAACTTGCCCCTTCCAGTCGGCAATCCTGAAACCGAACGCTCCCCGAACCCGCGAACGCGTTGCCATTCGCCGCCGTGAAGCGGCACCCGCGGAACGTCAGCTCGGCGGCGACCTCCTTGTGGGAGACGCGCCGTCCCGCCGTCAGCGCGAATGCGCTATTTTCCACGACGACCGGGCGGCTAGAACGAGCGGAAACTTGTTTAAATTTCACCATGCTTTCCGCCGTGCAGTTTTTCATCTGCACCCCGTCCGCGTTCAACCAAAAGGAGCCGGTGTTCTCCGCGTTCTCGCAGCCTGTCCGCGCAAACACGTGAACGTCCTCCAGCGTCAGATCCGTCACCTTGCGGAACGCCAAAAACCAGGAAGCGACATGCTGCTTGACCGTGATCCGCTTCGCGCTCTCTCCCCAAGTCGGTCCGCTGTTCGCGAACGACATCAGACCCGAATTGCCGACATAGGTAAGGTCGTGCTCGTATTGTCCGTGCGTCACGAACGCGCCGAGATCGTCCCCGTCCGCGTGGCAATTTTCAACATGGCAATAGGCGGAGCCCGTAAAATCGTTCAGATGCCTGCCATTGCTCGTCAGGCAGTCCCGCACATGGCCGTACAAGCAGTAGATCTGCTGTGTCAGATAGCCGGTGCCTCCGACGACGACCTCGGCCGGATTCAACAGCTGGCAGCGCTCCGTCACGTAAAAGGTATTGTAGCGCCGCATAACGACAGGCCAGTACGTACCGGTCGCGTCGATTCCGACCGCGTCGCATTCGACCGCGTATTCGAAGGCGAGCGGATGCGAGCCCGACGCCTCCGTCGTGCCCGTGGCGACGAACTTCATGTTCCGCACGTTCGCCTGCACGACAGGCTTCACCCTTCGATACTCGACCGCACGGCCAGCCTCCAGCGCCCATCCGTTCTTATACTGCAAACGTACATGCGTCCGATCCAGCACCTCCGTCACCTTGACCAGCTTTTCCAGCTCGCGCTCGGCGCTTCCTCCTCCCGATCGCCTGCAGCATCTGACGATCCACCAGTCGCCGACCTCGAACGCGCCGGCATCCGCCACCTCGAAGCGCTCTTCCAGCTCCGCGAGCGAATCCGACAGCGCGACGCGCTGCAGGTCGCCCGTCTCCTCGCCGCGGAAGAAGAAGACCGCCGCGAACGGATCGTTCGGCGGCGCCGGCTCGATCC
Organism: Cohnella sp. GCM10012308; assembly: GCF_042649185.1. Classification (NCBI taxonomy): domain Bacteria; kingdom Bacillati; phylum Bacillota; class Bacilli; order Caryophanales; family Paenibacillaceae; genus Cohnella; species Cohnella sp. GCM10012308. The sequence continues at coordinate 169,986 of NZ_JBHRYU010000012.1, read as the reverse complement.
CCGCAGTCGTGACCGTAAAGCCGTTAAAGTCCAGATCGATGAAGCTGCGACCGATCCGATGCCGCTGCGTGAAGTTCAGATCGCAGTCCGCTTCGATCCGGCGGATCGCGGGATCGGCCAGCATCGCTTCGAGCGCGGCATCCGCTGCCGTCTCTGGCCCGAATACGCCAAAGTAACGAAATCTGCCGATACCGGCATGTAACACGACCCACCTCCCTCTCCCGCCGTCCGCCGGCGCGTGAACGATGCCTCCATCGTCCGCCTTTTCGCATGCCGGCATCCACATGGCCGCCTTGGCTCCGCCGTCTCCGGCCCTCGCATAGCCGCGCACCCAGATCGTCTCGCCAGATTGAAGTCCGTCCGACGGGAGAAGCTTCAGCGCAGCTACGTTATCGGCCTGTCGTTGCCAACCGTCCATAAACGTTCCCCCTTCGCTTCGATGTTAAGCGAAAGCGGAGAGCCGCCGATGCCGACTCTCCGCCTTCATACCATACAATCCTTTGCCGATCAGTTGCCCGCGTCGAAGGAAACCGCCGTGCCGCGCGCCTCGGACACCTGCTGCGCGTAGTACTCGAAGATTTCCTTGCCCGCATACTTGGTCATCAGCTCCTGACGATAAGCCGGCCAGTTGTCCGCGGTCTTATCGTCATAGAGCACCTTGACCTGAAGCTCGTTCATGCGCTTGCGAAGCGCGGCCAGGTCCATGCCTTCCTTGACGACGAGGCTGGTGCCGACGGAAGGTACGAGCTTGTACCCGTTCATCGTCGCCAAAATTTCTTTGTCGCGATCGGTGATGTTCGGATCGGACACCTCGACGCCGAACGCCTCCGGCCCCGAGATCGGCGTGAACCATTGGTACACGGACAAGAAGTTGCCTTTATCCGTGACGTTCGTCTTGAACGCATCCTGATTCAGCGTGATCGTGCTGCCGCTGCGGGTGAACTCCGTGCCATCGCGGCCGTAGTGGGTCATCAGGAAGCCTTCTTCGCCGGCGAGCCAATCGAGAATTTGCATCGATCGGTTAATTTCCTCGTCCGTCGACTTCGAGCTGAACAGGAACGGATTGCCAGGTACCGGCGTCAGGTACGTTCCCGTCTCGGCGAACGGATCGAACGCGACCCAGTTCGCGGTCTCGACCTTCGTAATTTCCTTCGTCTTCGCTTGCAGGCCTTCGGGGTTATTGTCGAACGCCAGGTTTTTGCCGAAGCCGAGCACGATGCCCGCCTTGCCCTGCTCCGCCTTCTCGAGCTGCTGTCCGTTTTTGTTGAGCAGCCAGTCCTTGTCGACGACGCCAAGATCCAAAAGCGCGCGGGTATCGGTCAGCACCTGCTGCATGCGGGGGTCCGTACGGGTGTCGATAAATTGGTCGCCTTCGACCATGAAGTCGCCGAACAAGCCGTTTTTCACGTAGGTCGGAAATTCAAGCGACATGTTCGTTCCGTTGCCGTAGGCGGTGAAGCCGTAAGTATCGTTCTTTTTGTTGCCGTCCGGATCGCCAGTCGTGAAGGCCTTCATGACCTCCACCATTTCGTCGTACGATTTCGGTACGGACAAGCCAAGCTTGTCGAGCCAATCTTTGCGGACGTAATAAGAGCGGTAGTAATTTTTCTCGTAAGGGACCGGCGCGCGCGCGAACTTGCCTTGCACTTGATACTTGGGCAGCTCTTCTTCGCTGACCCAATATTTGAAGTAATTCGGCATGTTGGCAGGCGTGACGAGTCCGGTCATCTCGCGGGCGATGCCGTCCTTGATGTACTGGTTGGAGGGAATACCTTCGGCGAAGAAGACGTCGGGAATATCGTTGGAAGCGACCAGCGAGTTGAATTTGTTCTGGAAGTCCGTGCCGAGCGGCATATAATCGATCACGAGGTCGACGTTGAACTTGTCGTCGATAGCTTTCTTGACGAAGTCGGCGTCTCCCTTCGGGAGCTGGGCGTCCGCCGAGGCGATGACGTACCAGTTCAGCTTAAGCTTGGCCGCGGCCGGCGCGGACGACGAAGAGGAGCCGGACGAGGACGGGCTTGCGGACGACGAGGACGACGCGTCGTTGTCGTTGTTGCCGCAGGCGGATAGCAATAACGATGCGGCGGTAAGGCTTGCCAGTATGGCGCTTGTACGTTTCATGTGCAATGACCTCCCTGGATTGGGTTGCATGACGAGCCTGCTTGCCTGGAATGTGATGATCGCTTTTTTTCATGCCTATCCGACTGTGAATCGCCGGCGCCGCGGCGCTTCGGCTGACGCATTCCCCCCTCGACGCGATCGGCTGCTCAGCCTTTGACGGCGCCGAGCAGCATGCCTTTAATGAAGTATTTTTGGAGAAACGGATAAACGGCGATGATCGGAACGATCGCGACGACGACGGTCGCCATCTTGATCGATTCCGGCGGCAGCGAGCTGAGCTGGGATTGGGGCACGGACAGCTCCTGGCTGACGCTCGGCGTGATGATCATATTGCGGAGGACGACCTGCAGCGGATACAGATCCCGATCGTTGAGGTACATGATGCCGCCGAAGTAGGCGTTCCAGTGGTTGACCCCGTAGAAAAGTCCGAGCGTCGCCATGATCGGCATCGATAGCGGCAGCACGATCCGGAGCAGCGTACCGACATCCGAGCAGCCGTCTACCTTCGAGGCTTCTTCGATCTCCGACGGGAGCGATTCGAAGTAGGTTTTCATCACGAGCAGGTTGAAGGTCGATACCATGCCGGGGATGATGAGCGCCCAGAGCGTATTCATCAAGCCCGTCGCCTTGACGGTAAGAAACGTCGGGATGAGACCGCCCGAGAATAGCATCGTAAACACGATACTCATGAGCACGGCGTTGCGTCCCGGCAAGTACTTTTTGGAGAGCGGGTATGCGAGCAGCGTGGTGACCATCAGATTCAGCGCGGTTCCTGTGAGCGTGACGAAGATCGTCACGTTCAGCGCCCGCGGCACGACGCCGCTGTTAAAGATCGCCTTGTAGGCGTCCCACGTGAAGGTCTTGGGGATCAAGAGGAAGCCGCCGTTGCGGAGCACTTCCGTATAAGGCGTAATCGAGACGACGGCGACGTAATAGAGCGGGAATAAGGTCGCCAGTCCGAATACGGAGAGAATGACGATGATCAATACGTCCACGATGCGGTCGGGAATCGACTTTTTGAAAATATAGGGCAATTGCGCCACCTCCGTTCGATGCTTGTTGGCCTCACCAGATGCCTGAGCCGCCGAATCGCTTCGCCAGCTTGTTCGCGCCCAGCACGAGGACGAAGCCGATCACCGACTTGAACACTCCGACCGCAGCCGGCACGCTATAATTCATCTCTTCGATGCCGCGCCGGAAGATCCAGGTGTCGAGGATGTCGCCGACGTCGTAAACGCGAACGTTCAGGAAAATGTAAACTTGCTCGAAGCCCGCATCCAGGATGCCGCCCAGCCGGAGGATGACAAGCAGCATGAAAACGTCTCTGACGCCGGGCAGCGTCACGTGCCACAGCTGGCTCCATCGGTTGGCGCCGTCGATCGCGGCGGCCTCGTACTGCTCATGGTTGATGTTAGCAAGCGCTGCCAAGTAGATGATGGCGCCGTATCCGGTGCTTTTCCAGATGTCCGTCATGACGAGCATCGGCCGGAACAACCCCGAGTTGGTCAACGCGTCGATGTCGCCCCAGCCCATATCCCGGAAGAACGTCGTCACCAAGCCCGAGCCCGGCGCGAAAAAGGAGAACATGATGCCGTAGACGATAATCCAGGACAGGAAGTGAGGCCCGTAGGTAAGCGTCTGGATCGTTTTTTTGAACCACCTGACCCGGATCTCGTTCAGCATGAGCGCCAGCAGCAGATCGGGCAGCATGCCGAAAACGAGACGGTACAAGCTAAGCAGGACGGTGTTTTTCATCAGCTGCGGGAAGTCGGGCGACTCGAATACCGCCTTGAAGTTGTCCCATCCGACCCAGGCGCTGCCCGTTACGCCTTTCATCAGGTTGTAGTCCTGGAACGCCACGACCAATCCGAACATCGGTACATAATGATAGATGAGGTAGTAGAGTATGCCCGGTATCATAAAGACGTAAAGCCAGCGGTAGCGCCAGAGCTTGCTTCGCAGCGAAGCTTTATGGACGGATCCGCCCGGAATATTGGCAGCTTTCGCGTTTGCTTTCGACATGCCGATCGCTCCTCTCCCTCCGCTCTAATCGAAGCGGACGACGATGCCCATTTTATTCTGCGGCGCCGAGGCATACTGCCGGTACAGCTCGGGCAGCTCGTGCATCGAGACCCGATCGGAGATCAGCGACCGGATGTCGATGCGCTTCTCCTGGATCATCCTCAGGAAATCCTGCACGTTGCGTCCTTCGGTCCAGCGTACGTATCCGATCGGATAGTCGACGCCGCGCTGCTCGTAGTCGGGCTCGTAGCGACCGGGGCCGCCGGCACGCGAGATGTGCACGCTCGCTTCCTTGGAAAAGAGCAAGTCCCGGTCGAACGCGGTGCCCGTGTCACCGACGATGACGACCCGTCCGCGGTCGCGCAGCCATCGAATGGAGTCGTCGATCAGGCTGGTCTGCCGGCTGCTGGCGCAAACGAGCACAGCGTCCGCGCCCAAGGCGCCCGTCGTCTCCTGCAGCGCTTGGGCCACCTGCTCGCCGTCCTTGCAGGCGTGCCGGATGCCTGAGGAGACAAGCATCGCTCTTCTCTCTTCGAAGGTCTCCAAGCCGATCACACGATAATTGGAGGCATGCGCGATTCGCGCGATGATCTGGCCCAGTATGCCTACGCCTACGACCAGCACCGTTTCTCCGAACTTCAGCTCCGCTTGGCGGAGCGCATGCACGGCGATCGCGCCGAGGCCGCTGAACGCCGCCTCCTCCGGCGAGACGCCGTCCGGCACGGGGACGGTCAGATGCTTGGGCGATAGCATCACCTCGCGATGCGCCGGACTGCCGTAACAGGCGACGCGCTGTCCGGGTACGACATGGTTGACGCCCTCCCCCGTCTCAAGGACAATGCCGGTCGCGCTGTAGCCCAGCGCCGCTCCGGGGTTCGTCCTGATCATGAGCAGCTCGGTACCGATGCTGACGGACGAGTAATCGATCCTGACTTTGACATGCTGCGGTTTAATCTCGGGTTCCGGCAGATCGACGACTTCCGCTGTACCGTTTCGGCTCTTGATCGCTCGCATATGCGCCTCCTGGTTTATACTTGATTTACATGTTAATCATTGTCAATCTCCAAATAATTGTTTTGATGTACATCTGATGTACTGATTATACACAGCTAACAAAAAGACCGTCAACCCTAAATCGTCGATTGCGCATCTTTTATGAACCCTCCACATTTATCGCGCGGCGCCTTTGTCATGAATGCGGTAACATGCAGACGTATCAATCGTGTAATCGCTATCAAAATGTGGACAGTTTTTTCCCCGATTCTTCTCATCGAAGCGACCGTCATCCACTGCTTCATTCGCCGTACATGACGATCTATGGATCTTTATACGGAGCAAATAGCGCTTTATGGGCGCCTTCAAAAAATCAAAACAACAAAAAAACCGTTTCTATGTCATCAAAATGACATTAGAAACGGCCTCTGATGTATAATTTCAAAATCTTATCGGTGCGAATATTCGCCAGCTGATGTATTCGCTTGTCCAGGCTTTAACCCTTTGCCGTACAGCTCCTCCAGCTTGAGGCGAAGCGTATCCGCATCGATCATATCGGACCAGTACTCCTTCAGCCACTTGGTGAATTGCTTGAGATCCTTGATCTGAAGCCCCAAATCCCGGTGGTATGAAAAGGACGGAAACATCTCGCGGAACATGGCATATCGCGAAGGCTGATTCCGGCCTTCCGCGACCTGCCTTTCCGCAGATGCCTTGCGCGCAGGGATGCTTGCGGTTCGCTCGCGGATGACATTTTGCGCGTCTGCCGAAGCCAGGAAGTCGACGAATCGCCGCGCCGCCTCCTTCCATTTGGAATGCCGGACGAGCGACATGCCGATGGAGAGCAGCAGCGTCCGCTGCGGATCGCCTCTCTGCAGGCTCGGCAGCGGACAAATATCGTATTCCAGCGGCAGATGCGCGAATTCGTTCAAGTTGAAGTACGTGCAAAGAATGACCGATACCTGGCCATCGGCGAAAAGCTGCACGGTCTCGTCGTTGCCCTGCGCCCAATAATTCGGGAACACCTCCCGGTTGCCGATCAGGCCGTCCAGCGCTAGCAGCCCTTTTTGCAAGTCGTCGCTTCGCTCCCGCGCGATTGCGCCGTTCGGGCGGCGGTTCATGCCCTGCAGCAGGAACGCGGGATAACGGTTCTCGGAGGCGGGCAAAAAATAGATGCCGTGGCGTCCGCGGGCCTTGGACAGCCGCGTCGACTCGCGCAACAGGTCGCTCCAGGTCCAATAACTGTCCGGCTCGTGGATGCCGGCTTCCCGGAAGTGCCGCTTGTTGTAGCAGAGGACGACCGGCGAGAAGGAGATCGGCTTCGCGTAGCTGGCGCCGTCCACAAAAAACGCCTCTTCGGCGATCGGATAAATCTCCGGGTCCGATTCCAGCTTTTCGAGAAGCGGAATCAGCCCTTCCTCGGTCCACTCCTGGAACTGCGGGCTGTTGAACGCGACGACGTCCAGCAGGCCGTTATCGATCATCTCCTGCGCGGATTGGGCGTAGCTCAGGTGATTAAGCGTAATTCTGCGGACATGGATACCGGGATTGCGACGGCCGAACTCCGCGATCAGATCGTCGATCAGGAAGTCGGTGGTGAGCGAGATCGGACAACCGAAGTTAAGCGTGATCGATGCCTTCGGACGCGGCGTCACCATGCTGCCGACCCGGTCGATCTTCTGGATGAGACCTTCCTCCACCAATTGATCGAGTCCCTTGCGGATAGACTTGTTGCTCAGCTGATACTGCTTGGCGAGCGCGCTCTCGGCAGGCAAGTACGTGCCTTCCTGCCGGATGCCGTTTATAATATCCGTGCGGAGGACATTCACGAAATAATCGAGCCGTTCCTGGAAAGAGGGGCGATCTGATTTATAACTCATGTATATTTCACCTGTCTCTCTCATCTTGAACATCAGCTATATTCTCAGCCATTTCATAGGAAAAGTCAACGCGGCAGGCCATAAAAAAGACCCGAGGCCAGTATCGCTTAAAGCGAACCGTTCCCTCGGGTCTCTATCTTACCGTTCATCATAGCCTTGATTGGCTGTTATTCGTGGAAATTCGTGCCGTCGGTCGTCGCCGCGATGACGCCCGAACGAATGACGAAGTCGCCGAAGTGCTCCCCGCTCGTTCTTTCCTTAGCGTACCGCGGAAGCAAGGTGCCCAGCTCGCGCAAGATTTCTTCCTCGCCGATGTTCTCCCGGTACATCTTGCTCAGACGGCTGCCGTCGAACGCGGCGCCGAGGTACATGTTGTACTTGCCCGGCGCCTTGCCGATGAACCCGATCTCGGAGAGCGCGTGACGCGCGCAGCCGTTCGGGCAGCCGGTCATGCGGATCGTGATCTCTTCGTTGCGCAGACCGGTCTCGTCCAGAATGCCGTCGATCTTGTCGATCAGCACCGGCAGATAACGTTCGGCTTCGGCCATCGCCAGTCCGCATGTCGGCAGCGCGACGCATGCCATCGAGCTCCGGCGCAGACCGGAGTACTGCTGAACGTCGATCAGGCCGTAACGGCCGAGCAGCTCGGTAATCTCTTCTTTTTTCTGCGGCGTAACGTCTGCTATGATGAGGTTCTGATTAGCGGTCAGGCGGATGTCGCCGGTGTGCACCTTGGCGATCTCGCGCAATCCCGTCATCAATTCGAACCCTTCAAAATCCGCGATCCGGCCGCCCTGGATGAACATCGTAAAATGCCACTTGTCCCCTACGCCCTGCACCCAGCCGTAGCGGTCGCCGTTGTCGTTGAAGTGATACGGCTTGGCCGCTTCGAGGGACCAGCCGAGGCGGCTATGCAGCTCGGCCTTGACGTTGTCCAGACCAAGGCGGTCCACGGTATATTTAAAGCGCGCGTTTTTGCGCTGCGACCGGTTGCCATAGTCGCGCTGGATCGTAATGATCTTCTCCGCGACGTCGTAGATCTGCTCCGGCTTGCAATAACCGATGACCTTAGCGACCTGCGGATAGGTCTCCTTGTCGCCGTGCGCCATGCCCATGCCGCCGCCGATCGCGACGTTGAAGCCGGCGAGCTTGCCGTCCTCCACGATCGCGATGAAGCCGAGGTCCTGGGAAAAGACATCGATATCGTTGGACGGCGGGACGGCGATGCCGATCTTGAACTTGCGCGGCAGATAGAGCGGTCCGTACATCGGCTCGTATTCGTCCTGCTCCGGCGTCGAGGCGACCATCTCTTCGTCTAGCCACAGCTCGTGATACGCTCTCGTCCGCGGCAGCAAGTCGTTGCTGAGCCGCTTGGACCATTCGTATACCTCGGCGTGAATGTCCGATTGGTACGGGTTCGGGTTGCACATGACGTTACGGTTGACGTCGCCGCAAGCGGCGATCGTATCGAGGAGCGACTGATGGATCTCCTGGATCGTCTTCTTCATGTTCCACTTGAGGATGCCGTGCATCTGGAACGTCTGGCGGGTCGTGAGCTTCAAGGTGCCGTTGCCGTATTTGCGGGCGAGCTCGTCCATGACGAGCCATTGGCCCGGCTGGGCGACGCCGCCCGGCATGCGGACGCGCAGCATGAACTGATAAGCCGGCTCCAGCTTTTGCTTTTGCCGTTCGTTGCGAAGATCCCGGTCGTCCTGCAGGTAGCTGCCGTGGAACTTCATAAGCCGGTTGTCGTCGTCCGAAATGCCGGAGCTGATCGGCTCCAGCATCGAAGCGGCAAGCGTACCGCGCAAATAATTGCTCTCTTGCTTAATGCGCTCGACGTCGCTGGGATTGCCTCCCGGCGCGCTTAGTTTATTTTCTGCCATGCTGAACGGTACTCCCCTCTATCTCGCGATCAATATACGTCCCGTTGGTAACGGTGGCTCTTTTTCATTTCGGTCAGGTAGGCTTCGGCTTCCTCGAGGCTCTTGCCGCCTTCTGCGGATATAATCTCCGCCAGCGTCTGATGAACGTCCTTCGCCATGTTTTTCATATCGCCGCAAACGTAGAAGACGGCGCCCTTGTCGAGCCACTCGTACAGCTCCTTGGCATGCTGGCGCATGCGGTGCTGCACGTATACCTTCTCGTCCGTGTCGCGCGAGAATGCGACGTCCATGCGCGTCAGCACGCCGTCCTTGATCCAGCGCTGCCATTCGGTCTGATACAGGAAGTCGGTCACGAAGTGCTGGTCGCCGAAGAACAGCCACGAAGGCCCCGTCGCGCCCGTCTCCTCGCGCTCTTGCATGAAGGAACGGAACGGCGCGATGCCCGTGCCCGGTCCCACCATGATGATCGGCGTGCTTGGATCTTCGGGCAGCTTGAAGTGATTGTTGGGCTGCACGTATACCGATATCTTGTCCCCGGCTTCGAGACGTTCGGCGGTCTGCGTGGAGCAGACGCCCTTGCGGGCCCGCCCGAACGCGTCGTAGCGGACCGCGCCGATCGTCAGATGCACCTCGTCCGGATTCGCGGTCTGGGAGCTCGCGATCGAGTACAGCCGTACCGGAATCTTGCGAAGATGCGAGACCGCGTCCTGCGCGCTGCCTTGCAGCGGGCCGTAATCGCGGACGAAGTCAAGCAGATCGCGTCCTTTGACGTATGCCTTGACGGCTGCCTCGTTCCCTGCCGCCGTCAGTTGGGCCAGATCCGGGTTAGTCGCCAGCGGCGCCAGCTTCTCGAGCAGCGCCTTAGTCAGGACGGTGATCTCCAGGTTTTCGATCAAGGCGTCGCGCAGCGGGCGCTTGTCGCCTTGTTTGCCTACGACCACTTCGGCCTGCGGATCCCACTTCGTCTCCGCGAGCAGCAGATCGACGAGCTCCGGATCGTTGTGCGGATAGATGCCCAGCGCGTCGCCGGCTTTGTATACAAGGCCGGAGCCTTCGAGCGAAAGCTCGAGATGGCGCGTTTCCTTATTCGAGCCGCGGCCGTTAAGGTTAATGTTCGCGAGCACCTCCGCCTCGAACGGGTTGGTCCGGGAATAGGCGGATTCCGCCGCAGGCGCACTAGGCGCGCTTGGCGTCTCGGCCGTCGGAGCTGCAGTAGGCGCTGCGACGATGCCGGCGCCTCCCTGCGATTCCGTCAGGCGCGTCAATACCCCTTCAAGCCACCCCTTCGTCGGCTCCTCGAAGTCGACGTCGCAGTCGACGCGATCGTGAAGGCGCGTGGCGCCGAGCGCCTCGAGTCGCGCGTCGAATTCCTTGCCTGTCTGGCAGTATTGCTCGTACGAGCTGTCGCCGAGCGACAGCACCGAGAACTTCACCCCTTCGAGGCGAGGCGCGCGCTTGCTATGCAAAAATTCGTGGAAGGAAATCGCATTGTCCGGCGGCTCGCCCTCGCCGTGCGTGCTGATGACGACGAGAAGCTGTTCCACCTTTTTGAGCTGGTTCGTCTTATAATCGCTCATCGAGGACAAGGTCACCCGGAATCCCTTTTCCTCGAGCATTTTAGCCGCTTTTTTGGAGATGCCATGGCCGTTGCCGCTCTGCGAGCCGTACAAAATCGTAATATCCTTGCTCACTGGCGCCGCGGCCGGCGAAGCGGCCGGAGCGGCTGCGGCAGGCGCCGCCTGCGTCGAAGCGGATGCGATCAAATACCCGCTGAGCCAAATTTTTTGCGCGTCGGTCAGCCCCGGCAGCAGCTTATTCAGAAGATCGGCCTGTTCCTGGCTGAACGGACTGTTGGTTGCCTGCAATTGCAACGTTCTCCACCTCACGATAGTTCGAATGACGAATGACGGCTCCGGACGCGCCGAAGCCGCGCCGCGCGATTCATGATCCTTTTGAAAACTATACCACATGTATCGCGCCAAGAGGATAGATGCGAATATAAGGATTTTTGATAGCCATTATAAAATCCGGAGGAATGCTGTCGAATTATTAATATAATTATTTACTTATATAAATGTTTGAATATATAATGACTACGAATAAACGACAATGAAATGCGCATGGGAAAGGAGGAAATGCCGATGGCGTCAATCGAAGAAATGTCCGATACGCTCAAGCTGCTTTCTGACAAGAGCCGCCTTACCATTCTGGCGCTGCTCAAGCATAAAGAAATGTGCGTCTGCGACATTGTCGAGATTCTCGCCACGACGCAGCCGAACGTGAGCCAGCACTTGAAGAAATTGAAAAGCGGCGGGTTGGTCCGCGAGACGCGCAAAAGCCAATGGATTTATTATGCGCTGGATATCGCAGACAAGCCCTATCTGAACCCGATCATCGAGCAGTTGCCCTCCATGAGTATGCAGATCGAAGCCGCAAAACCGCAAGCTTGTACATAACCTGAGGAGGATTTATGCTGGCGATCGCTTTTATCGTTTTTTTAGTCACGCTCGTGTTCGTGATCTGGCAGCCCAGAGGTCTCGGCATCGGCTGGTCCGCGTGCGGCGGCGCGTTGATCGCCCTGGCGTGCGGCGTCGTCGACTTCGCCGACGTCGGAGACGTCACCCGGATCGTATGGAACGCCACGCTGACATTTGTCGCGATCATCCTCATCTCGCTCGTGCTCGACGAGATCGGCTTCTTCGAATGGGCCGCGCTCCATGTGGCGAGAGCGGCAAGAGGAAACGGCAATGTCATGTTCGTATACGTCGTGCTGCTCGGCGCCGCGGTGTCCGTCTTTTTCGCGAACGACGGAGCCGCGCTCATCTTAACGCCCATCGTCCTCGCCATGGTAAGAGCGCTCAAGTTCGACGAGCGAATGATTCTTCCCTTCGTGATGGCCAGCGGATTTATATCCGATACGGCTTCGCTCCCGCTTGTGATCAGCAATCTGGTTAACATCGTATCCTCCGATTACTTTGGCATCGGATTCGCGGAATATGCGGGACGAATGATCGTGCCTACGTTGTTTTCCGTCGGCGGAAGCTTGCTGGTTCTCTACTTATACTATAGAAGAGGAATTCCGAAAACGTACGATTGGACCCAGGCGCGGCCGCCAGCGGACGCCATCAAGGATATGCGCCTGTTCAAAATCTCATGGATCGTCCTGTCCGTCCTACTTCTCGTATATTTGCTCAGCGAATATATCGCCGTACCCGTATCGGCCATCGCCGGAGCCGCCGCCATTATATTCTTGCTCTTGGCCAGGCAAAGTCCGCACATTCATACCGGTAAGCTCGTTAAAGGCGCGCCATGGGCCATCGTCTTTTTCTCCGTCGGCATGTACGTCGTCGTGTACGGCCTTCGCAACGTCGGTTTGACCGACGAGCTGGGAGACGTCTTCGCGTGGGTCGGCGAGCGGGGCTTGTTCGTGGCAGCGGTCGGCGCCGGCTTCATCGCAGCCATCCTTTCCTCCGTCATGAACAACCTGCCGACGGTCATGATCAATGCGCTCGCCATTCAGGAGGCGCATGCAACCGGCATCGTCCGCGAAGCGCTTATTTACGCCAACGTCATCGGGTCGGATCTCGGTCCGAAGATTACGCCGATCGGATCGCTGGCTACGCTGCTGTGGCTTCACGTGCTGTCCGGCAAAGGCGTAAAAATCACTTGGGGCGCCTACTTTAAAACCGGCATCATCCTTACTGTTCCCGTCTTGTTCATCACCCTCTCGGGCCTGTATCTCTGGCTTAAAATAATCGGATAGCAAAGGAGCGTCGCAATGAACGAAAAACCGCTTGTCTACTTTCTCTGTACCGGCAATTCCTGCCGCAGCCAGATTGCGGACGGATATCTGAAGGAATTTGGCGGAGACCGCTACGAAGTTCGCAGCGCCGGTCTTGAAGCGCACGGTCTCAATCCGAGAGCCGTTCGGATCATGATGGAAGACGGCATCGACATCGGCGGCAATCGTTCAGACGTCATCGATCCGGAGCTGCTTGACCGGGCGACCTACGTAATCACGCTGTGCGGTCATGCGGACGAGCATTGCCCGGCAATCCCTAACAAAGAGGTCGTCAAATGGCACTGGGGGTTCGAAGATCCGGCCAAGGCGACGGGGACAGAAGAACAAATTCTTGCGCAGTTCCGCGCCGTTCGGGATGCGATCAAGGCTCGAATTCATACATTCGTTCGGACCGAGGCTTAATTTGCCGAGAAGCCGGAGACAAAAAGCCGCTCCTCCTTTTTCAAGGCAGGAGCGGCTTGCTATTGAATCCGGTCGGTTTATGGCGTGATTTGGACTTCGTAAACGAGCGGCGGTCTTCCGTACTTGTTGACCAGGACGTAAGCGCGGGCACTGTCGCCCTCAAGCGGGATGCGGTAAATTCCCGACCCTTGCGCGGTGGCGTTCACCCATTCCCAGATGCCGCCCGGCTTCATCAGATATACGCCGCCGATATAGGTGTCCGAGAGATCGGCAACCGGCGTCAGCATGACTGCCGTCGATTCGGCCGGCGCCTGGCTTAGCCAGCGCGTGGACCGGGATACGTCCCGAATAAAGGAGACCGGCGTCCCGCTTGAGACGGCCGTCCCCGTCAAGCTAAGCGAGTACCCGCTCGGCTCGTCGTCACCCCGGTAAATATCGATGTCGTACACGTCGACGATATTGCCGATCCCGAGTCGGCTCACGCGGACGGTGACACGGTTCCAGCCTTCTGAGAGCCCGGCAAGGTAACCGCTGCCGTCATTGGCGATTGGAACGCCGCCCGATTCGACTTGGATGGTGCTGTACGGTTCCGCGGCTTCGAGCTGCAGACGGATCTGAGCGGTGCCGGCAGGCACTGAAGCGATAAAGGCGTTCATTCCAGCCATGAACACCGGAATCGTCGCACCGTCCGACATCGCGCGCGGGGTGTACAAAGACAGGGAGTTGATATACAGCTTGATTTGAACGATATAGTTAACCGTCGCTCCCCCGCCGTTATTCCACGCGTATTCGATTTGAATCCGATTTTCGCCGTATCGGAGATTCGTCAGCGCTACGGTGCCCGCGGCTGCGATCAGGTCGATATTGCGGGGCGTGCCCTGCAAGTCGCTATAACTCAAATTCGCCGCCTGGACATCGTTATCGAAGTGATAAGTCAGATCGAGCGCGTCCGGCATAGCGTCGATATACTTGGCAAAGACAAACGTATTGGATCCTTGCGGAGACTCGCCCATGTAATACGGGTCGACCGGCGTACCGTTGTTTGCCAAGCTCCACTGATCCAGTCCGGCCAGCGTCGGGGCAGGCTGCTTAACGAGTATGGACACGGTAGCGGGCTTCGAAATGTCAATACCGTTGGAAACCGTATACTCGAAGGTAACAAACCCTTGCGCATCGGCCGCCGCTTGATATTGGAACGTCCCGTCCGGATTCAGTGTCAGCGAACCGAACGCCGGCCCGCTCCCCGATACCAAGGCATAGGTGAGCGGCAATCCGGCAGGATCGCTGCCCGCCAGTTGTCGGTTCAAAGCTTGCCCGGCAACGTTATCCCAGCTGGCGGCACCGGCCATGATTACCTTTTTGACGGTCCAGCTGTACGTATTCGATGCCGTTTGATCTGCGGAACGCAGGCGGAATTCGATCGTCGTGTCGCCGCTCGCGCTTAGCGGGATCGTGTATCTGCCGTTCGAGTCCGGCAACACATTCTGATTGGTGTCCATCCGATATACGGACAAGTAGCGCCAATAAGGATCGTTTTCCGGAAACGAAATCGTGAACGTAACGCTGGATTGCGCGACGGCCGCTTCCGAGTTCATGCGCAGATTGGAATCCGGCGTCAGGAACGCGCCCGGCGAACCGTTTTCGAACAACCTGACGCCGCCCAGCGCCGCGCTGCTTCCGCTGCCAAGCGGGATCCGGTCGAGCGCCAGCGTATAGTTCGCGGTCGTTCCGCCCTCGGAGCGAATGCTCGCATGCAGCTCGGTAATATCGGAAGTCAGCGATATCGGCGCCCCGTCCCCGAAATTGTAGGACGTGCCATTGAGCACAAGCGTAGAACTGCTGTCGCCTGGCCAGAAATAAAGCAGACCTTCAGTCATCGCGGCGGGCACGGTCGCCTTAAACTTGCCGTCCTGTTCGAGGAACGCGCCGAAACTGCGCTGTCCGTCCGAACTTTTGATCGACAAGCTCGACAAATTCGTATTCAGCGACAGGCGTTTCGCGTTTAGCGTATAGGTTTTGGTCTTGCCGCCTGCCTTGGCCGCGATGGCGATCGAGTTGTTGCCGGTCTGGAGCGGCAAGCTGAAGCGCCAGGAGACATCCGCCACGTTCGTCGTCAAGGCGCCGATAAGCGCAGGCATTGCGGTTACGGCTGTCCCGTTCACCTGGATGTCGGGAGCTTCCGCCGCTTTTAGCGTCATTTCCAATGAAGCGATATCGCCGGGCACGCTGAACGGCGTCGACAGGCTGACGCTTGCGAAGTCGATCTGAAGGCTGCCTGAGCCAACGGCAATATCCGCTACGCCTAGAAGCTCCCTCGCGATCGAGATGTTATAGTGGCGCGTGAGCGATCGGTCCGGCGACACTACTTGAACATCGATGGCATTCGCGCCGTAGTCCAACGCCAACGTCCTGGCCCCGCTTGTGAGCGATTGCTCGTTTACGGCGATCGCCGCGGCCGAATCCAGCGCGACTGGTCTAATCTCTACGCTTGCTACGCTGCCGTTGACGATCGCCGAGTAGTTCAGCTGATTTTGCGAGAAGGCCGGGTTAATCGCGACGCCGGAAACGGCTAAGGAAGCTAGTCCCGCTTCGGAAGAGGGCGCCGGCGCCGTAACGGGTGCAGCAGCCGGCACGCCGGAAGAGTTCTGGTTCGACGTCTTATCCGTCAAAAACTGCTGCTGCTGAGACTCGTTCAATTGCGACAGCAGCGCGGCCTCCGCCTTCGCCTGCGCTGCCGCTGCCGCTTGCTTGTTGGCGGCCTGCTGAGCCTGCTTCGCTTGCTCGATCGTCTGCAGCCGATCCGCGAGCCGATCTTGTAGCGCCTTGAGCTTCGCCGCGTCACCAGCTGCCTGCTTTTTGACAGCTTCGACTTCCTGCTGCTTGGCGGCTTCCTGCTTTTGTATGTCCGCTTCCGTCAGCTGCAAATCCGTTTTGTCGAGATTAAACGTCGTCCGCTCTTCCCGCTCGATCTGCCGCAGCTGCGCGAGGTCGAGTTTTTTCTGCTCGATCGCCTGCTTCGCGAAAATGCCGGATAGGTCGAGCGTATTTTGCCTGAATCGGGCCAGATCCTCGGCTGTCGTCCCTAGCGAGGTAGGCAGCTTGTCCTGTGCGAACCGGACGGCCATCTCCCGATTTTCATCGTCGATTT
This sequence comes from Cohnella sp. GCM10012308, assembly GCF_042649185.1. Classification (NCBI taxonomy): domain Bacteria; kingdom Bacillati; phylum Bacillota; class Bacilli; order Caryophanales; family Paenibacillaceae; genus Cohnella; species Cohnella sp. GCM10012308. Next base: position 153,729 of record NZ_JBHRYU010000012.1, on the reverse strand, counting down.
TTTGCTTGCTTCGAAGGAGCGAGCCGACGACTGCCTGCGGCATTCCCTTCACAAGCTCGCCGATGTTCATGAGCGTGACCTGATCGGGTACGACCGGGCCGCCGTCCGGACGCGCCGTGATCTCCTGCGTCGGATACAGGCTCAGCGCCTTCTGTCCCGCGGACGCTTTTCCTGTTTTCGCAAATTGAACGACGCCGGACAATACGGCCGTCGTCGTCGAGCCCGACGCGGGATTCACGGCCGCATAGAAAGCCGTTCCGCGGACGCCCATGACCGCCGTCGGCGTCTCCAGGCGGAAGTCGTCCTCCTTGCTTTTGATGGACTTCACGTCAACCCAGGCCGTCCCTTTCAGCATGCTTACTTTGGTGACCGTTCCTTTTTTATCCGACAGCTTCGAAAAGGTGAGCGTCGTATGCTCGCCTACGCTGAGCAGGTCGTCTTCGGTCGTACCGTTCGCGAATTGAAGCTCGGCAGCGCCGTCGCTCCCGGTCATGAGCTTGTCCCCTTGGTTCAGGCTCAGCTTCGCAAACGCCTTGAACGTCTTGGCGCCGCCTGCCTTTTGTACCTGCACGTCGCCGCTCAGCGATCTGATCACCGCGATGCGCGACGATGCGGCCGCGTTGGCGGACCCGCCGAACGACGTCAATACAGGCACCCCGATCAGCAAAAATACGAGCGCGAAAATCCCCCAACTACGAATCATGGCTACACTCCTTTAAGTTGCGTGAACCGCGGCAGGGTCACATCGCATCATCCGCCTGAAAATATTGTCACAATCACTCGATTATAATCGAAAAACTGGAAATTCATCTATATGGATTTTTACGAAACAAGATCTTCGGTCCAGGTCCTTCGCACCTCGGTAAAATTTATAGGTGGACGAACAATTCTCCGCCTTATCTCTCATATAGTTCAAATAATGCGCAATGCACGCCGGCAAGCGCGCATTGTCATCGCTAATGGGTCGGAAAGGAGGTGTTCCCAATTCCGCTTATCGTCCGGGCGACCTTCAACGCGACGGGCGCCATTACGTTCACCGGCAATACGCTCGGGCTCAGCCGTTCAGATACGGCTGGCGTCCCCGGCACGCTGGACAGCATCGGGGCTTTTACGACGACGAGCGCCGCCTCGCAATTCGGTACTTATCCCGTTGGTACGACAAGCAATTATTTAGTCAACAGCGCCGCGGCCGTCCTCGTCCTCCCTGCGGGTAGTACCGTGCTGTATGCGGAGCTGATCTGGGGCGGGACTTATGTCAACGGTAACGTCAACCTGACCGCGGCCATCAATAACCCGGTCAGCTTGACGACGCCGGCAGGCACGTTCAGCATCTCGCCCGATGCGGCAACCGCCAACTCCGTCGATCTGGGCAACGGCGCGTTGGCTTACGTGCGCTCCAATAATGTCACCTCGCTTATTCAAGCGGGAGGCGCCGGAACTTACGTGACCGCCGGCGTCGTCGGCACGATCGTCATCCCTGGCGACGGAACGGCGAACCACGCGGGCTGGACGCTTGGCGTTATTTATCAGAATCCGACGCTGCCGTTTCGCAACATGTCGCTGCGGGCCGGGGCGGTGCTCGTTCAAGCCTCGTCGGGTCCCGTCAATACGACGCTCACCGGCTTCGCGACGCCGATCTCCGGCGCGCTGGGCGGCAGGGCGCTGTTCAGCGCGCAGGAGGGCGACGCGAACCGGACCGGCGACCAGGCGCTGTTCGGACCGACGGCTTCTTCCCTTGTCGCATTGTCCGGACCTAATAACTTCGCGGCCAACTTCTTCGCGTCGCAAATCAACAACGATCTCGGACAGTTGAATACGACGGGCACGTTCGGCACGCGAAACCAGGTCAACGGCGCGCCCGGCTCGAATATCGTAGGCGGACGTCAAGGCTGGGATATTACCAACGTCGACGTATCCGCGCGTCTGGTGAACAACCAATCTTCGGCCGTGCTCAGCTTGACGACGTCCGGCGACGCTTATGTCCTGAACGGCAACGCCATCCAGGTCGACATCAACGCGCCGATCATCACGGTCTCCAAGAGCTCGAATGTAACGGGGCCGATCGTGGGCGATACCGTGACGTATTCGGTCACGGTCAGCAACTCCGGAACCGCCAGCGCGGCAAGCGTCGTGCTCACCGACGCCCTGTCGCCCGGCGCGACCTTCGTCGCGGGCAGCGTCGTCGTGGCTGGCGTCTCTCGCCCGACCTTCGACATCACGACCGGCGTATCGCTCGGGTCGCTGGCGCTCGGCACTTCGATCACGACGACCTACCAGGCTAGAATTACTTCGCTGCCAAGTCCGCAGCAATTAACCAATGTCGCGAATGCCGCCTTTACGTTCCAGAGCGTTGCCGGCGGTTCGATCATTTCGGGCGTCATTCCGTCGAATACGTACACGATCCCCGTGTATTCGCCGGTGCTTACGATGACCAAGACTGCGAGTACGGCCAATGCGACGGTCGGCAGTCTGGTGACATACACGGTCTCGATCGCGAACTCCGGCAATATCGGCGCGACGACGACGTTTTTTGACAATATTCCGGCCGGCACTGCATTCGAACCGAACACCTTCCGTCTGAACGGCGTCGTCGTTCCGGGCGCGAATCCTGCGACGGGCGTCGCCATCGGTACGATCGGGGCGGGCGCGACGACGAACGTCAGCTTCCAGGTGCGCGTCAATGCGCTGCCGGCCCAGTCGCAGCTCGTCAATCAGGCGACGAGTACGTATACGTTCCAGCCGCCGGATTTGCGAACCGTTTCCGGCTCCTCGTCCTCCAATACGGTTACCGTTCCCGTGAGGCTGCCGAACGTATCTGTCGTCAAAAGCGCCGGTCTGACGGATGTCGCGGTGGGCGAGACGCTTACTTATACGTCGATCGTCGCCAACAACGGCACCGAAGCGATATCGAACACGATCTTCTCCGATGCGCTGCCCGGCGGGACCTCGTTTGTTGCGGGGAGCGTCGTCGTGGGCGGCACTTCGAGTCCTGCCGCTTCGCCAGCAAGCGGCATCGCGCTCGGCACCCTTGCAGCCGGAGCTTCGGTTACCGTAACCTTCCAAGTGCGGGTCGTGTCGCTGCCGAATCCTGCACAGCTGAATAACCAGTCGTCTGTCTCATATAGCTCCGGCACATTTAACGGCCAGTCGCTGTCCAATACGATAACGACGCCGGTCTATCAGCCGATCGTCACCGTCGCGAAAAGCGCGGACCGTACGAACGCCACGGTTGGGGACACCATTCTATATACGCTAAACGTGGCGAATTCAGGCAATATCGCCGTCACTCAAGCAACGCTCACCGACAATATTCCGGCAGGCTCCACCTTCGTGTCGGGCAGCGTCACCGTAGGCGGCGTATCGCAGCCTGCCGCATCGCCGCTGACGGGCATTCCGATCGGCGCGATCGCGGCGGGCGCCTCCGTGTCCGTGACCTTCCGCACGCTGCTTAACTCGCTCCCCACTCCGCCCACGCTGGTGGACCAGGGCGCCGCGGGCTACACGTACCAGCTGCCAAGCGGACGTACGCTGTCCGGCACGGCGGCATCCAATACGCTGACGATCGGCGCCTCGGCACCGAACGTCTCCGTCACGAAGTCGGTAAACCTGGCGAACGCGGCGGTCGGCGATACGGTCGTCTATACGATCGTCGTCGCCAACAATGGCATCTCTGCCGTCACGAATGCGATCTTGACGGATCCGGTTCCGACCGGCGCCAATTTCGTGCCAGGCAGCCTTACGATCGGCGGCGTGGCTCAGCCGACCGCCAATCCGTTCGCCGGCGTCCCGCTCGGCACGCTCACTCCCGGCGTACCCGTCACTGTCGTTTTCCAGGCAACCGTCGTCTCTTTGCCGAATCCGGCCCAGCTGTCCAATCAGGCGACCGTCGGCTTCACGTCAGGGGCATTCCAGGGCACTTCGGCTTCCGCGCCGGCCGTTACCGCCGTATTCCAGGCTGCTTTGTCGCTCGTTAAATCCGCAAGTGCGACGCGCACGACCGTAGGGGATACGTTCACCTATTTCATTACGGCCTCCAATACAGGCAATACCGCAGCGCAAACGACGATTACCGACATTCTGCCGCCGAGCCTTACGTTCCAGACCAACAGCGTCATCGTCGGGGTCGTTCCGACGCCCGGCGTGAATCCCGCCACGGGCATACCGCTCACCGTCGGTGCCGGGCAGACCGTCGTCGTCAGCTTTGTCGTCACGATCAACTCGCTGCCGGCGTCCCAACGCCTGGACAATCAAGCCTCCGCTTCGTATACGTACACGCTGCCCGGCGGCAGGCAGATTCCAGGTTCCGCCGTATCCAATGTGCTGTCCGTTCCGGTCTCCGCACCTGACGTGCGCGTCGTCAAAGCAGTCGCGCCTGCGTCTGGCATCGTCGGAGATACGCTGACGTTCAGCTCCGTCGTCACAAACAACGGGATCACTGCGGTGAACAATATCGTATTCAGCGATCCTCTTCCGGCGAACGTCTCGTTCGTGCCCGGAAGCGTGTTTGTGGGCGGCGCCGCGAGGCCGCTCGCGAATCCGACATCCGGCATTATAATCGGAGCCTTGGCCCCCGGCGCTTCGGCTACCGTCACATTCGAGGTGATAATCACGATGGCGATACCGTCTCAAATTACCAACCAATCGACGGTCAGCTTCACGTCCGGCGTCTTCTCGGGCACGTCGAATTCGAATACGACCGTCACGCCCGTGTACCAACCGCAAATCGCGCTCGTCAAAAGCGCAAATACGAGCAACGCAACCGTCGGCGATACGATCGTATATACGATAACCGCCACAAACTCGGGCAATTTCGGCGCAAGCGTCACCGTTACCGACACCATCCCTGCCGGTACCACCTTTTCGTCGAACAGCGTCATCGTTGACGGCGTCCCGCAGCCCGGCGCCACCCCGACGACGCCGATTCCGATCGGTATCGTCGTCCCCGGACAGACCGTCGTCGTGACGTTTGCCGTCGTCGTCACTTCCCTGCCTTCGCCGCAGCAGCTGTCCAATACGGCATCCGCCGTACTAACCTACGTACCGCCGGACGGACGCACCATCACGCAGAACGTGACGTCCAATACCGTCACGTTCCCCGTATCCGCACCGAATGTGTCCGTCTCCAAGACGACGCCTTCGACTTCGGTCGCGCTGGGCGACACGGTCACGTATACGGTGACCGTCCTGAACAGCGGCATCGCAGCCGTCACCAGCGTCCTGTTCACGGATCCGGTCCCCGCCGGCACCGCATTCGTGACCGGCAGCGTGATCGTAAACGGCGTTCCCGCTCCTGCGGCGATACCTTCGGGCGGCATTCAGCTCGGCACGATTGCGCCAAGCGGCACCTCGACGGTCGTTTTCAGCGTAACTGTCGTCTCGGTACCGAGTCCTGCGCAGATCGGCAACCAAGCTTCCGTAAGCTTCTCATCTGGCGCCTTCTCAGGGACGACGTTCTCGAATACGGTCTCCACCCCCGTCTTCCAGCCGTCGATCTCTGCCGCGAAGTCGGCCAGCACGGCCAACGCGACGGTCGGCGATACGGTTACCTATACGCTTGTGGTGTCGAATACGGGCAATTACCCCGCGACGACGACCTTGACGGACAATGTGCCTGCCGGCACGATCTTCGTGCCTAACAGCGTCATCATTAACGGTTTCCCGATCCCCGGCTCCGATCCGTCGACGGGAATCGCGCTAGGCCCGGTCGAAGCCGGCGGCACCCGCACGGTCATGTTCTCCGTCGTCGTCGACACCTTGCCGTCGCCGCAGCAGCTCGTCAATCAGGGAACGGCCTCGTATTCGTTCACGCTGCCCGATTCGCGCACGCTGACGGGATCTGTCCTATCCAATACGGTTACGATTCCGGTATCCGCGCCCAATGTCGCCGTATCCAAGAGCACGCCGACGACATCGACGACACTCGGCGATACGGTCACGTATACGACCGTCATTGCGAACAACGGCATCGCCAGCGTTAACAACGTTATTTTCACCGATCCGTTCCCCGCGGGAACGGCATTCGTACCAGGCTCGCTGACGGTCGACGGCGTCGCCCGTCCTGCGGCAAATCCGGCGACTGGCGTCAGCATTACGACGATCGCCGCAGGCGCGACGACTACGGTGGCATTTAACGTGACGGTCACTTCGCTGCCGCCGTCGCAGACGTTATCCAACCAGTCGACGGTGACGTTCACGTCCGGCGCGTTTTCCGGCGTTACCTTTTCGAATACCGTCACGACGCCGGTCTATATACCGATCCTGTCCGCGGCCAAAACCGCCAACACTTCCAACGCTACGGTCGGCGATACCGTCGCTTATACGATCACGCTGTCGAACACCGGGAATTATCCCGCGAACGTTACGGTAACGGATAATATCCCTGCCGGAACTACGCTCGTGCCGAACAGCGTACTGATTAACGGACAGGCGGCCGCAGGCGCAGATCCATCCGCGGGCATCCTCGTGCCCGGCGTCGCCACGACGGCAACGGTCGTTTTCTCTGTCGTCATCGGCTCCCTGCCGCCCGGTCAACTGCTTTCTAACCAAGCTTCCTCCACGTACGTTTATACGCTTCCTGACGGACGGCTATTCGGCGGCTCTTTTCTTTCAAACTTGCTCGTCGTGCCGGTCAGCGCGCCGAACGTCGGCGTAGTGAAGACCGCCTCGGCGACCGACTCCGTCGTGGGCGACAATCTCGTCTATACCGTCGCCGTGCAGAACAACGGAATCGAAAATGTCAACAACGTGGTTCTGAGCGATCCGACGCCAAGCGGCGCCGTCTTCGTCCCCGGCAGCGTGCTCGTCGACGGCGTGCCCCGGGCGAACGCGAATCCGCAGGCGGGCATCTCGCTTAGCTCGATCGCGCCGGGCGTCACGGTTACCGTATCGTTTACGATTAACGTCACTTCGCTGCCGGTTCCCAATACGCTCAGCAACCGCGCATCCGTCAGCTTCACGTCCGGCGCATTTTCTGCGACTACGTTCTCCAATACGGTCGATACGCCGGTGTTCCAGCCGATTATCGGCATGCTGAAGTCCGCGAATACGACGAACGCTACCGTTGGCGATACTGTTCTCTATAGCATCAATATTACGAATACCGGAAACTTGGCCGCCGACCTGACGGTGACGGATACGATTCCTGCCGGCGCTGCCTTCGTGCCGAACAGCGTCCTGGTAAACGGCGTGCCGCAGCCGGGGGTCGATCCGTCGAACGGCGTGCCTGTCGGCCTTGTGCTTCCCGGCGCCAGCGTGAACGTGACCGTCAACCTTGAAGTAACCGTTGACGCGCTGCCTTCTCCGCAGCAGTTGTCCAATCAGGCGACGGCGACCTACACGTATTCGCCGCCGGACGGCCGCGTGCTCACCGGAAGCGCCGCATCGAATACGCTCGTCATTCCGGTGTCCGCGCCGAACGTCGTCGTAACCAAGAGCACGAACGCCGTCGACGCCATCGTAGGCGATGTCATCACGTATACGATCCTGGTAACGAACAGCGGTATCGAGGCCGTTAACAATGTCGTTATCGTCGATCCCGTCCCCGTGGGCACGGTATTCGTTAGCGGCAGCGTCACGGTCGACGGCGCCGCACGGCCCGCAGCTAACCCGAATACGGGCATCGTAATCGGCCCGATCGCGGCCGGTGCGACCGTTACCGTTACGTTCCAGGTCAGGGTCGTAACGATATGACGCCCCTCCTGCCGGATCCGTATTTGCGCAATCAATCGCATGTCCGGTTCACGTCGGGGACTTATCCGTCCGTCACCTATTCCAACGTCGTTTCGATTCCGCTATACGGACCGGCGATCTCCGTCAGCAAGACGACGGACGCTGCGAAGGCCGAGCTTGGATCCACGATCGTGTACCGGCTGACCGTCGCCAATGGGGGCAATGCGCCGGCCGATACCGTGCTGTACGATCCGCTCCCGGCCGGCACGTCCCTCGTCTCGAACTCGGTTCTGCTCGACGGCATGCCGCTGCCCGGCGCAGATCCGCCTGCCGGCATCCCGCTCGGCACCCTTGCGCCCGGCGGGCAAGTCGCCGTAACGTTTCAGCTTATCGTGACCGCGATTCCCGACTCGCGAGAAATCTCGAACCGGGCGCGCGCAGCGTTCGAATTCGCGACTCCGGACGGCAGAACCTCCGGCGGAGAGGCGGAGTCCAACGAAGTAACGATAACGGTCATCGGCGTCAAGCTGTCGGCGATGGTCGGCACCAGGTGGAGCCAGACGTTCGCCGGAGACGTTGTGTATTACGATGTCGTCGTGATGAACGAAGGATCGGCGCCTGTCTCCGGCGTCAATGTCGTCGTAGCGCTCCCGCAGGGCTTGACCTTCCTCGCGGGCAGCGTCACGGTCGACCAGGTCCGCGCGCCCGGCGCTTCGCCGTTGTCCGGCGTCGAGGTCGGGACGATTGCCGCTGGAGGGTCCGCGATCGTTACGTTTGCCGGGCAGGTCGGAGACCTGCCCGACGGCAGCGTCCTGCAGGTGAACGCCCTCGTCTCCTATTCGTCGTCGGGCGAGTCGTATTCGACCGGCACGAACACGGTTTCCGTCGTCGTCGTTAAGCCCGAGGTATCGCTGACGTTATCGGTAAGCCCGAGTCAAGCGGCGCCTGGAGACCCGATCACGTACACGCTGGTCGCATACAACGCTTCGCGGATCGCCATCGAAGCGACCCTTCAGGATTTGCTGCCTGGCGGGCTGACCTTTATCGCCGGCAGCGTAATCGTCGCCGGGCAGCCCGTTTCTTCGGCTTCGCCCGCATCGGGCATAGCGCTCGGCACGATCGGACCGGGCGGCAGCGTGACCGTCACCTTTCAAGCGCGCATTCCATCGCTCGCCAGCGGTGCCGACATCTTGCCTTCCTATACGAATCAAGCACAACTGATCTATGCGTTCCGATTGAACGACGGTCGGGCTGTGCGAGCGGTCACGGCATCCGGTACCGTCGTTACCGTAACCGTAGCTCCATTGATCGGCATATCGGTAACAGCCAAGCCCGCCGAAGTCTTCCCGGGCGACGAGATCGTTTTCCGGGTCGAGGTGAAGAACACGGGCAATATCGCGGCATCCGTCGTGGTGGAAGGACTGGTTCCCGCGGGAACCCGGCTCGCGGGTTACGGCATCCAGGTCGACGGCACGCCCGTCGCGATCTCGCTGGACGGATCCGCCGTATTAGGAACGCTGGACCCGGATCGGATCAAACGGATCGGCTACCGCGTGATCGTTCCCGACAACACGATATTGGAAATCATCGAAGGATTTTTGACGGCGAGGTTTACGTTCTCGTTGAACGGCCGGGAGCACGCCGGCGCGTCGCAATCGAACGAGTACAGGGTGCTGGTCGAGGGTAGCGATGAATGAGCGCCTCATAGGGGAACAAGCAGAATTCGAATGCAAAAAGCACGCCGAGGATGCGGCGTGCTTTATTGCGTTCGGCGTGCCCGAGCCTATCGAAAGCTTGGCGGGGGCCGATAACCTGCATTTATACATCTATTTTCCGCCGATGCGCGAATCGGGATGAAAAGCCTGCAAATATGCAGGTATATTTAAAACAAAAGCCGAAAATCGGGAAACTGGACTAAAATAACTGCGCTTTTGCACCTATCCCGTCCCAAATGGCAGTCATAGGTAAAATTGGATGTATAATTGCAGGCATTACGTCGAAAGTACGACGCTAGCCCAACACCTGCGATCGTCTATTCCGATTATTGCTGGCCGCCGATCCATTGGAAATGGAAGCTGCCTTCGCGGTCAAGCCGCTCGAACGTGTGCGCGCCGAAGTAATCGCGCTGCGCTTGAAGCAGGTTGGCCGGCAAACGCTCCGTACGGTAGCTGTCGTAGTAGGCGAGCGCGGAGGCGAAGGCCGGTACCGGAATGCCTCTCGTAACGGCCGCGGCGACGACTTTGCGCCATGCGCCCTGATAGTCGCGAACGACGCCGCCGAAGTATTCGTCCAACAGCAGGTTTTGCAGCTCCGGATTGCGGTCGTATGCGTCCTTGATGTTCTGCAGGAAGCCGGCGCGGATAATGCATCCGCCTCTGAAGATCATGGCGATGCCGCCATAGTTCAGATCCCAGCCGTATGCGTCCGAAGCGGCGCGCATCTGCGCGAAGCCCTGGGCATAAGAAGCGATCTTGCTGGCGAAAAGCGCCTGGCGTACCGCTTCGATGAATTCGCGAGGATCGCCGTCGTAGCTCGAAGTCTCCGGACCGGTAAGCTTGCGGCTCGCGATCGCGCGCTCTTCCTTCATCGCCGACAGGAAGCGGGCGAAGACGGATTCGGTGATAATGGACAGCGGCACGCCCAGATCGAGCGAGCTTTGGCTCGTCCATTTGCCCGTTCCCTTTTGCCCCGCGGAATCGAGGATGACGTCTACCATCGGCTTGCCCGTCTCCGGATCGGTCTTGGAGAAGATGTCTGCCGTGATCTCGATCAGGTAGCTGTCCAGCTCGCCCTTGTTCCACTCGGCGAAAATCTCGTGCAGCTCGCCGGCGCCCAGACCCAGCACGTCCTTCAGCAAGTGATAGGCTTCGCCGATTAGCTGCATATCGCCGTACTCGATGCCGTTATGCACCATTTTGACATAGTGGCCTGCACCGTCGGCGCCAATATACGTCGAGCAAGGATCGCCGTTCACCTTGGCGGAGATCGCCGTCAGGATCGGCTCGACGAGCGCATAAGCGTCCTTTTGCCCGCCCGGCATAATCGCAGGACCGTTCAGTGCGCCCTCTTCCCCGCCGGATACGCCGGCTCCGATGAAGCGGAAGCCTTTTTCCTGCAGCGCCTTATTTCTGCGCTGCGTGTCCGGGAAGTACGCATTGCCGCCGTCGATCAAAATGTCGCCTTGATCGAGGTACGGTACCAGCTGCTCGATCGTATCGTCCGTCGGTTTGCCCGCTTTGACCATGATCAGGATCTTGCGCGGCGTCTCCAGCGATTGCACGAATTCTTCGACGCTGTACGCGCCGACGAAATTTTTCCCCTTCGCTTCTTCCAGCAGTTCCTTCGTCTTCTCTGGCGAACGGTTGTATACCGCGACCGAGAAGCCTTTGCTCTCGATGTTAAAGGCGAGATTTTTGCCCATTACCGCAAGTCCGACCACGCCGATTTGCTGCTTGCTCATCTTTCCCCATCCTCCTGTGCTTCATGCTCTCTCTATTTTTCAAACGCTATTTTAGCGGAACGCTTATCGCTGATTATTGAACCGCTTTTTTCCAGTCGGCCGCGAACTTTTCCATGCCCTGCTCGGTAAGCGGGTGCTTGGTGAGCTGCTCGATGACCGAGAAAGGAATCGTAGCGATATGCGCGCCTGCCATGGCGACACGGGTTACGTGGTCCGGATGGCGGACGGAAGCCGCGATGATCTGCGCGTCGAGGTTATGGATGCGGAACAGCTCCGCGATCTTCGCGACGAGCAGGACGCCGTCTTCGGAGATGTCGTCCAGGCGGCCCAGGAACGGAGATACATAGGTTGCGCCGGCGCGTGCGGCGAGCAATGCCTGGTTGACCGTGAAAATCAGCGTGACATTCGTCTTGACGCCTTTCTTGGTCAAATAGCGGCAAGCTTCGAGACCGGCCAGCGTCATCGGCAGCTTGATGGTGATGTTCTTGTCGTTGTTGTTGATCTTGATCAGCTCGTTGGCTTGGGCGATCATTTCTTCTGCCGTAAGGGCGTCCGGCGTTACTTCGGCGGATACCGATTCGACTTCGGGCACTTCCTTCAGAATCTCTTCAATGCGGTCTTCGAACTTAACGCCTTCCTTGGCAACCAGGGAAGGGTTCGTCGTAACGCCGGATAGTACGCCGATTTTGTACGCTTTTTTGATGTCGGCCAGGTTCGCGGTATCGATGAAAAACTTCATGATTCAAAAACCTCCATTATTTTTAAGTTTGGCTGTGCTGCCGTTACAAATTATAGCAGTTCTTTGGCGATGCGCACGACATTCGTTGCGGAAAAGCCGAAGTATTCCATAACCGCGCCGCCGGAGCCGGATGCCCCGAACGTGTCGATGGACAGTACTTTGCCGTCTTTGCCCACGTAACGGTCCCAGCCGAGCGAGATCCCCGCTTCGATGGACAACCGCTTCGTTACGGCATCGGGCAGTACGGATTGCTTGTAGTCATCCGGCTGACGGTCGAACAATTCGCGGCTCGGCATCGCCACGACGCGAACGGAGACACCGTCCTTCTCGAGCTCCGCTTTCGCGTTCACCGCGAGGGATACTTCCGAACCGGTGGCGATGAGAATAAGGTCCGGCTGTTCATTCGTCTCGGCCAGCACGTAAGCGCCCTTCGCGACTTGCTCGCGGTTCGCTTTCGTCTGTTCGTACGTCGGCAGATTTTGCCGGCTGAGGATCAGCGCTACAGGTCCTTTCTGTTGGGTCAGCGCATAAGCCCAGGCGTTTGCCGTCTCGTTGGCGTCCGACGGACGAATGACCGTCAGGCCCGGAATCGTGCGAAGCGCCGCCAGATGCTCGACCGGCTCATGCGTAGGGCCGTCTTCGCCGACGGCAATCGAGTCGTGCGTAAATACGTAGACGACCGGCAGCTTCTGCAGCGCGGCAAGTCTGATCGACGGGCGCAAATAATCGCTGAATACGAAAAACGTGCTGACGAAGGCATTGACGCCGCCATGCAGCGCCATACCGTTGCCGGCCGCGCCCATCGCATGCTCGCGGACGCCGAAGTACACGTTGCGGCCCGCGTAGGAATCGATCGCAAACTTGGGCTCGCCCTTGATGTCGGTCATCGTCGAATGCGACAGATCCGCGCTGCCGCCGAAGATGGACGGCACCTTTTTCACATAGTGGTTGATCGCTTCGCCGCTGGCTACGCGCGTCGAGATCGACTTCGCCGTATCGAACGTCAGAATGTCGGCGTCCTCAAGCGTGACCTTGCCGCTAATCGCGCCTGCCAGCTCCTGGCCGAGCGCCGGATGCGCCTCGCCGTAGGCGGCGAACAGCTTTTGCCAGGCTTCTTCTTTGGCGGCGCCCTTCCGATTCAGCAGCTCGAAGTGTCCGCGCACCTCGTCCGGCACCGTGAATTCCTCTTCGTATGCCCAACCGTAATTCAGTTTGGTCGACTTCGCTTCCTCGAGACCGAGCGGGTTGCCGTGAACCTTGTGAGTACCGGCCGCCTTGCTGCCGTAGCCGATGATCGTGCGGACCTCGATGAGCGTCGGCTGATCGCCGTGCGCCTTCGCCGCAGCGATGGCTGCCGAGATCGCCGCCAGATCGTTGCCGTCCTCGACGCGCAGGTACTGCCAGTTCGAGGATTCGGCGCGCTTTTGCACGTTTTCGCCGAAGCTGAGGTTCAGGTCCCCGTCCAGCGAGATGTCGTTGGAATCGTACAGCACGATTAGCTTGCCCAGCTTCATATGTCCGGCCATCGACATCGCTTCGTACGAGATGCCTTCCATCAGGCAGCCGTCGCCGACGAGCGCGAAGGTATGATGATCGACGACCGGGAAGCCAGACTGATTAAACTTCGAAGCCAGATGCGCTTCGGCCATTGCCATGCCGACCGCCATCGCGATCCCTTGGCCCAGCGGCCCTGTCGTCGCGTCGACGCCGTCCGTGTGGCCGAATTCGGGGTGGCCCGGCGTCTTGCTGTTGAGCTTGCGGAACTGCTTGAGGTCATCGATGGTTACTCCGTAGCCGAACAGATGAAGCAAGCTGTACAGCAGCGCGGAGCCATGTCCGGCCGACAGCACGAAGCGGTCGCGGTTGAACCACTTGGCGTTCGAAGGGTTGTGATTCAGATGTTCGGACCAGAGGGCGTACGCCATCGGCGCCGCTCCCATCGGCAGTCCGGGGTGACCGGAGTTGGCCGCGTTGATGGCGTCGATCGACAGCGTCCGGATCGTATCGACGGACAATTGTTCAATGGTTTGCGTGATAGGCATAATCTGCTCCTTCTTTATTATCGGATTTAGGCAGCGCTTCGGATTGTTCGTCGTACCACCAGTGATACCCGTCCTCGGCCAGCAAGGCGTCGGACTCCGCAGGTCCGTGGCTGCCGGCGGCGTAGCTGACCAGCGGCACCGTATTTTCCGCAAATGCGTCCAGCACCGGCTGCACCCATTCCCAGGACATCTCCACTTCGTCCCAATGCGCAAAGAACGTCGGATCGCCCTTCATGGCGTCGCCGATCAAGTTCTCGTAGGCTTCGGGAGAATCGGCCGGCGTCGAATGAAGGTCCACATGAATCGGCTTGAAGCCGCCGTTCGCTCCCGCTTCCTTCGTATTCAGCCTGAGCGTGATGCTCTCGCCGGGACCGATCTCGATGACAAGCAGGTTCGGCGCGACGCCGTCTTCTTCCGATTGCGACCAAGCCTGCTTCAGCGGTTCCTTGAACTCGACGACGATTCGCGTCGATTTTTTGTTCATGCGCTTGCCGGTGCGAATGTAGAACGGCACCCCGCGCCAATCGCCGTTGTCGATGCGAAGCCGGGCGGCGATGAACGTGTCGTTCATGGAGTCCGGCGCGATTCCCGGCTCGGACTTGTAGCCTTCGACCGGCTGTCCGCCGATGCTGCCTTCCGCGTATTGACCGCGCACGAGATGCAGGCCGACGTCCTCTTCCGCGACGGGGACCAGCGCCTCCATGATCTTTTTCTTTTTAAAACGAACCTTCTCGGAGCTGCTGTCGTAAGGCAGGTGGATCGCCGCCATCATGAGCAGCTGGAGCAGATGGTTCTGGAACATGTCGCGGATCGCGCCGACGTGATCGTAGTAACCTGCGCGCTCCTCCACGCCTACCGCTTCGCTGGCCGTAATTTGCACGTTGGCGATATACCGGTTGGTCCACAGCGCCTGGATCACGGGGTTGGCCTGCTGCAGCGATTCGAGGCGCTGCACGACCGGCTTGCCCAGGTAGTGGTCGATGCGGAAGATTTCTTCCTCGGCAAACGATTCGGACAGCTTCGCGTTCAGCGCGCGAGCGGACGGGAGATCGTGGCCGAACGGCTTTTCAATGACGAGCCGCTTCCAGCCGTCGGCGGAGCCAAGCCCGCTTGCGCGAATGTTGTCGGCGATCGGTTCGAAGTGCTCTGGTCCGACGGACAGATAGAACAAGCGGTTCGGCGGCATCTGCAGCGCTTGCTCGCGCGATTCGACGAGCGCCAGCAGCTTGCGGTAGTCCTCCTCGCGGCTGATGTCAAGCACGCTGTATCGGAAAGCCTCCAAGAAGGCGTTCAGCTGTTCCTTGTTGTCGGGCTCCGTTCTCGAAAACTGATATAACGAGCGTTCGACGGCGGCCTGGAAAACTTCGTCGGTCCATTCCCTTCTGCCGAGGCCGACGACGGAGAAGGCTTGCGGCAGCTTGCCGCGGATGAACAAGTTATAAAGGGCAGGATAGATTTTGCGCTTGGCCAAATCTCCTGTCGCACCGAATAGTACAAAGGTAGTCGGTTCCATCTTCCTTCTCCTTCCCCGAGCGAGGATTCGCTCTGGTTTCTGATTTGTATTTTCACTATAATACGAATCGAAGCCATACAAGTAATTAATATATTTCACAGGAGATATAGACCATGTCTATGGGTAACAATTACGAGCTTTACAAGGTGTTCTATTGGGCGGCCAAAACGGGGAGTTTGACGCAGGCGGCTAAGGCGCTATTTTTGACGCAGCCAAGCGTGAGTCATGCCATCAAGCAGCTTGAGGAAAGCTTCGGGGTTTCGCTGTTTTACCGCAATTCCAAAGGCGTCGAGCTGACGCAGGAAGGCATGGTCCTGTACTCGTACATCGAGCAATCGCAAATTCTGATCACGCTGGCCGAAGAGAAAATGGCCGCGCTTAAAAACTTGGACAGCGGCGAGCTTCGAATCGGCGGCAGCGATTCTTTGTTCAAGCATTACGTGCTGCCCTATCTGGAGCAGTTCCACAAGCGCCATCCCGGCGTGAAGCTGCATCTGAATCACGGCACGACGCCGGAGGTCATCACTTTTCTGAAGGAAGGCCGAATCGATCTGGGCGTCGTGCGCATGCCGATCGTCGATCCCCAGCTCCAGGTGACCGAGAGCTTTCAGCTGCAGGACTGCTTCGTCGCCGGCGCCAGGTATGCCGAGTTGAAAAACACGGTGCTGACGATCGATGCCCTGCTGCAGCATCCAATCATTTTGTTCTCGCGGAACAGCCGGGCCCGGATGACGATAACGGAGATTTTTCACAACTATGGTTACTCGATCAAGCCGGAGATCGAAGTCGGCAGCGTCGATCTGCTCATCGAATTCGCGAGGCGGGGGCTCGGTATCTCCTACGTAACCCGGGAGTTTGTTTCTAAAGAGCTTGAGGAAGGCTCGTTATTCGAGGTGGCCATCGACATTCCGCTGCCTCCGTCCCACGTCGGATTGTTAACGATGCGAAATATGCCGCTGTCCAGCGCGGCGCATGCGTTTATCGGCTTGGTGAAATAGAGAGTAAAGGCGAATGTGTTTAGGCGTGTGCGGGTTGGCGGTTGGCGGGTTGGCGGTTGGCGGTTGGCGGCTGGCGGGTTGGAACTTGGGTACTCAGAGCGGCTGGCGGACCGTGGGTCCGCTATTTGGCTGTTTTTCGGCTAATGCGCCCACTTAAGGACAGAGAATCCGCTAGCTGTGTCCATTCCCCGTATAAGTGCCGATTTCGCCTAACTTAGCGGATCCACGGTCCGTTGATCCTCTAAAATAGCCATAACCTCCAAAATAACGACGCTATGGTCCGCTTCAATCAAACAAACTCAACAAAAAACGAGCATGCAGGCAATATGTCTGCATGCTCGTTTATTAACCTCATTAAATACCTTGATTCAACTCGAGTATATTCCCCGCCGGATCCCGGAGATAGGCAACGCGGTGGCCCCACTCAGGCGTATCGCGTGGCGGTTGAACAAATGTAACGCCCTTTGACTGCAGCTTCTCGTATACAGCATCGATATCTCCTACTCGGAATACGAGCGCGACTTGGTCGCGGCCGCTGAACGGCATCGAAGCCGATCTCGCTTCAACCGGATCTTCTGCCATCGGCGTTTCGAGCGCGAAGCTGACGTCTCCCGTCGCAAACTCCGCAAACGGCGTCGTCTCGTCGCCGTAACGAACTTCAAGACCGATAACGTCGCGATAAAACAAAAAGCATTCGTGGATATTCGACGCCAGCAGTCGAACATGTGAGAGCTTCAAGCCCATCCTCCGCCCTTCGTTTCGGATGACTCCAGTCTAACATGCCCCGCCAGCAACCGTTTCTTTTCGATTGCTCAATTCGATCAGATAGCAGTCCGTCAAATCAAAACGAATCCCGGCCCGGTCTCGGGCGGAGACCCCAGCCTTCTCCGCCAAGCGTGGGTCTGCGATGGCGTCCGCCATTCGGATCGAAGCCGTGTCCTCTTCCGCGTTCCGGATGTTCGCCGTATCCTCTTCCGTGTGGATCGAAGCCCCGAGGTCCGAAGCCATGCCCGTGAAGTCCTCTCCCTCCGCGCCGATCGTCGTCACGTCCATCCTGACCATCCGTTCCGACCAATTGCCGCTCCAGCTCCCCGATCAACCGGTCCAGGTACTCGCCCATCGTTCGCTGCTCCTCCTCGCTGAGGCACTCGAACAGTTTGTTATGGTTCTCCTGCTGCTTTTCCATTTCTTCGGCTGCCTGCGAGCCCGCTTCCGTCAGCTTCACGTTCATTACCCGGCGGTCTTGCTCGGACGGCATCCGGGTAATATACCCGTTGCGTTCCAGCTTGCCGAGCAGCTCGCCCAGCGATTGATTGCGCATATCCAGCAAATACGACAGCTCCTTTTGGGTGATTTCCGGCTTTAGCTTGAGCAGCGACAGAACGCGTCCTTGCCCGCGAAGCGGGTCGCCGCCCCCCGCGCCTTCTCTCAGCAAATGATGTTGATAACGACGCAGTAATATGACGATCCGGAACAATTGCTCCATTAAATTCGATTGACTATTTTCCATGGCGATAGCCTCCTACATTTTATTCAGGGGCCTGATAATCAGGTGCCTTGTTTTTATAATACAGGTACCTTATTAATTAGTCAAACCCTTATTAGCCATAAAAAAAGCCTCGCCGAAATCGGCAAGACTCAGATAAGCTTGGATAGGGCACATCGATCGAAAAGCTAAGGCTCTAACCATCGCATCCCCTCTCAAACAGAAGGCGATGAGCGCCACGGAAGTTCCACCCGCCGCATCCCCTCTCGTACAGAAGGCGATGAGCGCCACGGAGGCTCTAACCGCCGCATCCCCTCTCGTACAGAAGGCGATGAGCGCCACGGAAGTTCCACCCGCCGCATCCCCTCTCGTACAGAAGGCGATGAGCGCCACGGAGGTTCCAACCGCCGCATCCCCTCTCGTACAGAAGGCGATGAGCGCCACGGAGGCTCTAACCGCCGTATCCCCTCTCGTACAGAAGGCGATGAGCGCCACGGAGGTTCCAACCGCCGCATCCCCTCTCGTGTAGAAGGCGATGAGCGCCACGGAGGTTCCAACCGCCGCATCCCCTCTCGTACAGAAGGCGATGAGCGCCACGGAGGTTCCACCCGCCGCATCCCCTCTCGTACAGAAGGCGATGAGCGCCACGGAAGTTCACTCGCCGCATCCCCTCTCGTACAGAAGGCGATGAGCGCCACGGAAGCTCCAACCGCCGCATCCCCTCTCGTACAGAAGGCGATGCGCACTTCAAAGGCTCTAAGCGTCGCATCCCCTCTCGTACAGAAGGCGATGAGCGCCACGGAGGCTCCAACCGCCGCATCCCCTCTCGTATAGAAGGCGATGCGCGCCTTCCCGCCCCTCACACGACCCGATTGGCCGTCTTCCCGGCCAGAAACGCCTCCAGATTGCTGACGGCGATCGCCATCAGCCGCTCCCGCGCTTCCCGCGTCGCCCACGCCTGATGCGGCGTAATGATGCAGTTGACGGCGGACAGCAGCGGATGATCGGCCGGCGGCGGCTCCGCGGACAATACGTCCAGCCCCGCGCCTGCGATGCCGCCGGCGTTCAGGCAGTCGGCGAGATCCTTCTCCGCGATCAAGCGTCCGCGTGCCGTGTTGATCAGGAAAGCGGATTGCTTCATCCTCGCGAGACTGTCGCGGTTGATCAGCTCCTCCGTATCCGGCGTGAGCGGGCAGTGCAGGCTGACTACATCCGATTTTCCCAGCAACTCGGGCAAGGATACCCACTCGAAGCCTTCGAACGGAGGCGCCCCGTCGGGATGACGCTTGTACGCGGCGACCTTCATGCCGAAGGCGTGCGCAATACGCGCAACCGCTTCGCCGATGCGGCCGTAGCCGACGATGCCGAGCGTCTTCCCGCTCAGCTCCGTGAGCGGCGTTTTCCAATAGCTGAAATCCGGGCTGCCCGCCCATTCTCCAGCCTTGACGGAGCGATCGTGCATTCCCGCATGCTGACAAAGCTCAAGGAGCAAGGCGAATACGGATTGCGCGACGGAATCCGTCCCGTACCCCGGGACGTTCGTAACGGCGACGCCTCGCTCGCCAGCCGCCCGGACGTCGACGATATCGTAACCGGTTGCCAGCACGCCGATATATTCGAGCGCAGGCAGCTTTGCCAGCAGCTCGGCACGGATCGGCGTCTTGTTAGTCAGCACGATGCGCGCATCGCGCGCCCGCTCCTCCGCGAGCTCCGGCGCCGTACGGTCGTATACCTCCACTTGGCCCAGACGCTCGAAATCCCTCCAGGACTGATCGCCAGGATTTAGCGTATAGCCGTCTAGCACGACGATTTTCATAATGATCATCTCCCTTTCCAGCGGGTCCGCATCACTGCGGCTCCATCCAGCGATGACGGGACGGCACAGGACGTAACCTGCAGGCCTCATCGCACGTCTTATTTACAGCATAATCTCAGAATCTGTAAAAATCGAGGTGCAGAAAAAAATGAATCCATCCCCTTGCCTCGTCGTCATTCGCGGCTATCCCTACGACGAGGGTACCGTTCTGGCACTGGAACGGCCGAACGTCGTTCTGGGCCGCAAGGACGCCGAGTGGGCGCCCGATATCGGGTTCGACAATGCCTATGTGTCCAGAAAACATGCCGGAATCGTTTGCGAAAAAGGAATCTGCACATTGACGGACTTTGGCAGCAAGCACGGTACCACGGTAAACGGCACCCGGGCGTTGCCATTCAAACCCGTCATCCTGCGGGCCTCCGACACCGTCGCCTTTTCCAAAGGCTCGGTTTGCCTGGCTTTTTCCAGCCGGGCGTTGGAAGAAACGCTGGAGCTCCAGATCGAGCGCGAAAAACCGATACAGCCCGGCACCGGTAAGGACGACTACGCACTGGATCCGGTCAGGCAAGCGCTCACCGTTAGCGACACGACCTACCCGTTTACCGACAAAGAATACAAATGCATCGAGCTGCTCCTGCGCAAGGAGCGGAGATTCGTCGGCAAAGAGGAAATCGCCCGCTGCGTATGGCCCGAACGAACCGGCAAGGACGGGAGCCCGGCGGCCGGATCGGAAGAGATCAACTCTCTTCTGTACCGTATCCGCAAAAAAACGGGTCCCGTCCTCTCCATCGAAAACGTGCGCGGCAAAGGGTTCGTGCTCAGCCTTTCATCGCTTGCTGAAAAATCCGTTTGACCTTCGGCGTGACATAGGTGCTGCCGCCGCGCCCGTTGACGTCTTCGACCATGACGGCGAGCAGCAGCTTGGGATCGTTCGCGTCAAAGCCGACGAACCAGCCGTTTTCCTCGCCCTTTACGCCTTTGGTCGCCTTGAGCTCGGCCGTGCCCGTCTTGCCGGCGATCGCCGCCCCTTGAATATAGGCGCCGTGACCGACGCCCTCCGGACTCGCCACCGCCTGAACGAGATCCTTCTTCAAAAGCTCTGCCGACTCGGGCGTCATCGCGGCCGCCTTCCAGATCTGCGGCGAATCCGGATCGTCCTCCAGCGTCAAGCGAGGATAGGCGATATTACCGCCGTTGACGATCGCCGAAAAAGCAAGCGCCACGTGAAGCGAAGTCATCGTCACTTCGCCTTGGCCGTAGCCCGAGTCCGCGAGCTGAATCTCATTCTTGAGACCCTTATTGGACAGCTGTGATTTGGCCAGCGGATAGACGATCGGAATCGCTTCCCCGATGCCGAACTTGGCGACGTCCTCCGCGAACTTGTCCTTGCCGAGCGCGAGCGCCGCCTGCGCGAAGTAGATGTTGTCCGAGTACGTGAGCGCCTTGGACAAGTCGACCGGATTGACGGCATGAACCCGCTTCACGTAATAGCTGCCCCACGAGCCGTCCTTCGTCCATTTCATGCCGGAAATCTCGACGGCCTTATCCGGATCGAGCGTTCCCTCGTCCAGTCCGATCGCCGCCGTGACGAGCTTGAACGACGAGCCGGGCGCGTAGCCTTTGGAAAAGCGGTTCAGGAACGGATGACGCGGATCGTCGTTCCAGGCCGCATACTGCTTGGAGGACAAGCCGCGCACGAAGGCGTTCGGATCGTAGGACGGGCTGCTGAGCAGCGCCAGCACCTCGCCGGTCCGGGGCTCAATCGCCGCAGCCGACGACGCATCCGCTTTAACCTCCTCGTAAATCGTTTTTTGCAGGCCTGCGTCCACGGTCAGTTGAAACGACGTTCCCGGCTCAGCCGGCTTCTCGGCAAGCACGGCCTTCCGCTGGCCGCCGGCGTCCTCGATCGCGACGACGACGCCGTCCGTTCCTCTCAGCTTGTCCTCAAGCACCTGCTCCAGTCCCGCTTTGCCGATGACGTCGCCGGTCTTGTAGCCTTTGTCCTTGAGACGCTCCAGCTGCTCGGCATTGATCTCTCCGACGTACCCGGTCAAATGGGCCGCGGCTTCGCCGAGCGGATATTCGCGCAGCTTTTTTTGCTGAAAGGTGACGCCGGGCACGCCGTCGAAAACATCCATTTCGGCTTCGTCCACGATGCCGATCGGTACGAACAGGCCCGGCTTGACCCAGGAAGCGCCAAGCTTGCGGTCAATATCGGCCACGGTAATGCCAAGCTTCGCGGCTACCTTGGCTTTGACGGCCGCGGGGTCGTCCCCGAGCTGCCCGGGAATGATGCCAAGCTGCGGCGCAGTACCGTTAACGGCAAGCCCTTCGCCCGTGCGGTCGACGATCTCGCCCCGTTCGGAGGCCAGCGTCTGTACCCGCACTTTGTCACCGTCCTTCATCTCGGGGAAAATCATCGACGAATCCCAGTCGATCCGCCACTTCTGCTCCTCGCCGTCCAGCGTTTTCCTCGCCGTGCCCTCGTGCTTGAACGTCACGGGCCCGGCGACCGTTTCCATTTGAACGGCATACTGGAATTTCTGGACGACAGGAGCAGTCGAAGCGGTAGAGGCCGGCGAACTTGATGGCGAACTTGCCGGCGCCGGAGAGACGTCCTCGACTTCAAGCTTGGCAGCCTTGATGCCCTCGTAAATTTTGCCGTAGCGTTCGGCGAATTGCTCCGCGGTCTGCTTGCCCCGGGCATCGGGCGTCAGCATCGCGTACATGCCCGCATAATCGAGCTGCTGCCATTCCTTAAGATAGGCGCCGATCGCGTCTTCGGCCGTCGGCTCCGGCGTCGGTTCCGGCTTCAGGTTGTTGGCGCCGCCCTTGCAACCGCTTAGCACAGTCAAAACCAGCAGGGCCGCTATCGCCCCTTTGCGTATGATCATTTTTCCGCCTCCCGGCTCGAGTTGTCCGCTAACGACGCTGCTTCGACCGCTTTAACATGCAATCGATTCTACTGCTATCATAGAGCGGCAACTCTTTCCATTCAATAGAAGAAAAATGATAGACGGCTGATAAGCGCAAATCCAAGCTGCTTCGAACGCTAAACGACGCTGTTACCGGTTAAAATCCCGGATCGCCTGATTGATTCGCTCCCGCTTGCGCAGCAGCCAGTCGGCGTCGCGCGGATATGCGGCAAAGGTCAGCGGTTCTTCGAGTCCGCCTTCCATCAGCGCCGTCGCCGCCTCTCGGCCGGCCAATGTCTCGAGCAGCCGCAGGGCGCGCAGATCCTGCAGCGCCTCGCGCACGACCTTGATCCGGATCGATTCGATCGGATCCTCCCCTTCTCTCCCCGGATACACCAGGAAGGCGTCGCCCGACGGAAATGCGCCGTCCGCGTCGGTCACCTCGAACGGCCGGATCGGGCGCTCCGAATACTGCGCGTACCAGAAGTTGAAGCCCCAGTGCAGGAAGCCCTTGATTCCGTACTTGTATAGCTGCAAGCCGAGAATGCGGCTGCGGGCGGAAGGCATGTCGAAAAAGCGGTTGGCGACGTCCTTGTACTGCGCGCAGCAGTAATACGTCCACAGATCCGGCACGCCGGCCGCCAGAAACGGATCGATCCGGTCGTTCGCAGGGATCGGCTGCCCGACCAGCCCCAACTCGTAAAATGCGAAGTCGGACAGCGCATCGATGATCGGAAACCCGGGCAAATGCTTGCGCATGATCGCGGCGGCGGCGCGGTACGACTCGACGTCGGCTTCGTGCGGCTCGTCGGATACATGGAAATAAACGCGGTCCTGCAGACCGCGATCACGGATATAATCGACAAGCTCGGGGAGGAAGGCTTCGAGAAAACGGCGGTAAGGCTCGCCGGCCGCATCGGTATGCCAGCCGAACAGCTTGACCGGCACGCCCTCCGCCAGCGCCTCGATCTTAGGCGCATGCTTTGCGCCCCACTGGGTGAACAAATGGGAGAATTCGAAGTAACGGATGCCCTTGCGAAGCCCCAGCTCGATCCAGCGGGTCAGCTTGTCGAAGCCGAAGCGGTAAGCCTCTCCGTCCAGCCGTACGTCGATCAGCTGCACCGTCGGCCGCTCCCCGCCGATCGCCGTATCGAGCGGCGGCGTGAACAGCGGCGTGAGCAGCATGTTCATGCCATGCGCCGCCGCCGTACCGACGTACGATTCGATCAACGCCCAGTGCCGCTCGCCGAATATATCGACGCCGTATTCCGTCGCGAGACAATCGGCGTGCAGCCACTCCGTATGGATCAGCTGCTGCTCCGGCAGCTCGGCCGGCACGACCTCCAGCGCGAAAACTTCATGTCCCAGCGCATCGCCGTCTTCGGAGACAAACGCGATCTCGATCGCATGGGCGCCCGCACGGGTGTCGCTGCCGACCGCGATCTCGATCCATAGCGATCGCCACTGACGCGGGGGCGCCTTGATCGTGTCGTCCCGGCCGAGCGGGAGCAGCGGATCCGGATATAGCCCCGGCACGCCGCGCAAAATACCTTCGTCCGGATCGCCGTAGCACGGCAGCGCGGACGGCGCGAGTCCGACGGCTTTGACGACGATCTTGCCTTCAAGCCCGGGCGCCGCGACCTTCACGCGAACGCGCGCAGCCCTTGTCAGATCCGGCGCCCGATAGGCGACCTGGAACGAATAAAATTCTCCCCGCAGCGCGGTACCCGTTCCGAAGCGTTCGTCCGGCGCTAGCGATGCGTCCGGGAACACCTTGGCGAGCGAGCTTAAACAACGGGTTTCAAACGCGATCTTACCCGACATTCTCCTGTACCTCCTCTTGAGAATCGAAACCCGCCGCGCGGAACCCGCGCGCCAAGTCTGCGATCAGCTCGGCCGGCTCCTCCAGCCCGACATACAGCCGCACGACGGGCCGCGTCGTGCGCGGCCGTCCCGCAGCGCCTTCCTGAAGCGAGACCAGGCTTTCGTAGCCGCCCCAGCTAAAGCCGATGCGAAAATAAGCGAGCGAATCGACGAACCGCTCCAGTCGTTCCCGATCCGTGCCGGCCTCGAACGAGAGCAGTCCACCGAAACCCGACATTTGCGACTTTGCAAGCGCGTGCTGCGGATGCGAGGCCAATCCCGGATGGCGGACGCCATCGACGTAAGGCAGCGATGCCAGATATTCGGCCACGGCGAAGCCGCCTGCTTGATGACGCTCCATCCGCAGCGGAAGCGTGCGAAGTCCGCGCATGATCGCTGCGGCCGTCTGCGGCAGCATGACCGCCCCCAGAAGGACGAGCTCGCTTCGGCTCAGCGCCAGAATCGCTTCCGCGCTGCCGACGACGGCGCCGCCCATCGCGTCGCTGTGTCCGCCCGCGTACTTGGTGAGCGAGTGAACGACCAGATCGACGCCGAGCGCGAGCGGGTTCTGATAGCACGGCGTCGCCCAAGTATTGTCAATGATCGTGCGAATCCCCCGCTCCCGCGCCAGCGATGCGCAACGGCGCAAATCCTGCAGCTCAAACATCAGGCTGGTCGGACTCTCCAGATAGAGCAGCTTCGTCTCCGGCCGGATCGCCGAGAAGATATCGTCGATATCGGCGCCGTCGACGAAGCTCGTCTCGATTCCAAGCCGCTTCAGGTAGCTGCCCATCAGCGCGCGCGCCGGCCCGTAAGCTTGATCGACGCATACGATATGATCGCCCGCGTTCACGGATGACAGCACGGCCGCCGAGATTGCGCCCATGCCCGTAGCGAAGCAGCGCGCGCGCTCCCCGCCCTCCAGCTCCGCGAGCCTGTCCTCGAGCGCGCGGACGGTCGGATTGTTGCCGCGCGAATAAATGAAGGCGTCAACGTCTCCTCCCGCGCGCTCCATATCTGCGACGTTCAAAAACGTGAACAGGCTGCTGTCGTAAATGGGGGTGTGCACGGCGCCGAAGTGCCGTTCGTCATGGGCGTCATGCGTCACGGCGGAATGCATCGACATGCCGCTCTTCATATCGCGGCCCCCGCCGTCATGGCAGGGATGCCCCGGAAGGCATCGCTCTTCGACGACCGCTCGGCTTCGAGGCAGGTCAGCGCGCTCCTGATGCCCATGGAGAGCGGCGTCGCCGATTTTTCTTGGCCTGTCATAACGCCGATGAAGTTAAGCGCCAGCGCCGAATCCCCGCCGAAGTGCGGCAGCTCGGCCGCTTCCAGTTTATAATTTTCTACCCGCCGCGTATGGTGCATGAATACGTTAACCTCGTCGCGGTAAAAGTCGAACTCAGCCGTGCCCTCATAGCCAATGAGCCGGACGCCGCGCCGGGCGGCCGCTTTGCGCGAGTAGAAGTTCTGCGAGTAGACCGCATGCATGCCCGACGCGTAACGGATAAGCACGCTCGCCGAATCGTGATTGCCCGTATCGACCGCGAACGCGCACTGATCGCCGGTCACCTCTTCGTCCCTGAACCGCTTCAGCACGTACGGACTTTCCGGACAGACGCGATTGTCCGCGCAGTCGCCGCAGCGCAAGCCTGCCGGCTTGTCTCCCTTGAAAACCTGCTTAGATGCCATCGCGGCGACCGATACCGGCTGCTGGCCGATCAAGTAATTCAGACAGTCCAGATCGTGCGTCGCCTTCTGCAAAAAAAGGCCGCCGGTCTCTGCTTCGTCCCGGTACCAGCTGTGATAGTAGACGCCGCCGTAAGGCACGTTATTGACGGCTTGGGCATGCTCGATCGTCCCAAGCCGTCCCGAATCTACGATCTCCCTGGTCAGCTTGACGATCGGGGTGTTGCGCAGCGGGAACGAGACGATGACTTCCGAACGGGACGCTTCCTCGGCCTCCGACAGCAGCTGCAAATCCGCGAACGTGATCCCGACGGGCTTCTCGAGGAAAAGCGGCAGATTGCGCTGCATGACCTTGACAGCCATCTCGGCGTGAAGCGCGCAGCGGGTACCGATCATGACGCCGTCAAGCGCCTCTTGCGCCAGCATCTCGTCCGCGTCCTCATAAAAGCGCACGTCCGGCGCCTCGATTCCTTTTTCCGCGAGGAGCCTCGCGGCCTTGGCGGTGTCGATATCCGCGATCGCAGCCACTTCGACGCCCGCATCCAGCTCCAATAACCGATCGAGAAAATAGTGCATCCGCGTGCCGTAGCCGATGATTCCGATTTTCATTTCGATGAACTCCTTTCAGCTTGCGACAGTCCACCGTCCGCTCAATCTTGACGGCATTAACCGAGCTCCGCCGTATCCTGCAGCATCGCATGCGGCGAAGACGTTCCATGCAGCTCAAACACGATGAGCTCGTTGCGCCCTTTGCGCAGCAGCGGACCGGGCACGTACAGCGTTTTCTGCGGACCTTTTTCCCAGTAGCGTCCCAGATTAAACCCGTTCACGAAAGCAACGCCTTTTTTCCATTCGTCCAATTTCAAAAAACTATCCCCAGCGTCATCCACCTCGAAAA
Organism: Cohnella sp. GCM10012308; assembly: GCF_042649185.1. Taxonomy (NCBI): domain Bacteria; kingdom Bacillati; phylum Bacillota; class Bacilli; order Caryophanales; family Paenibacillaceae; genus Cohnella; species Cohnella sp. GCM10012308. Next base: position 126,639 of record NZ_JBHRYU010000012.1, on the reverse strand, counting down.
AACCGCGGTAGAATGCGGGCTCCTCCGCTTGCGGCGCTCCATCGCCAGGCCCAAAGCGTAGTCCGGACAAATCGTCCAGCGGCAGACAGCGAATGTTCCAGCCGAACATAAAATGGTGGTACAGCTTCGCGCCCGCTTTGACGCCCTCGGTGATGCCTTTCGGATCGCGCAGCTTCGCGCCGTAATTGATGCGTCCCATATTTTCGACCAGGATGCCGAGTTTCGCGCCTCCGGCGGGAATGTCCGCTCTCACCGAATCATCGCCGCTCCAACGCTCGACCGTACCGCAGCATGCGCCGTCGATGTATACGGTCGCCCGGTCGCGCACCTCCTGCAGCATAATCTCGCAGTCCGCCTGCGGTCCGCTGATGTCCGTCTCGTACCAGATGAAGCCGTAGTCCTGCCCAAGCCGCTCCATCGTCTCGGGGACGACCGCCTGCACGGCGCTGCCCAACGACTCGAACGCATCGAACAGCGATACGCGTTCCTCCATCCGCACCGTACCGTAGCTTCGCTTCGCGGGTGTCGCAGACGGCTTCTCGGGCAGCTCGACGTAACGTCCGATCACTTCCCGGATCGCCCAATACTTGTCCGTCGGCTCCCCCGATTCGGACAGCAGCGCATTGTAGTCGTAGCTCGTCACCGTCGGTTCGTAATGCTCGATATGATTGGCGCCGTTGTAGAAGCCGAAGTTCGTGCCGCCGTGGAACATATAGAAGTTGACCGAAGCGCCCGCCGCCAGGATGCGGTCAAGCACGTCGACCACGTCCGCGAAGCCGCGCACGTGATGCTCGTCGCCCCAATGGTCGAACCAGCCGTTCCAATATTCCATGCAGACGAGTGGTCCTTCGGGCCGATATTCGCGCAGCTTGGCGAACGCCTCCTCGGGCCTTGCGCCGAAGTTCAGCGTAGCGAGGACGCCTGGCAACGTACCGCCCTGCAGCATATAATCCTCCGACCCGTCGGACGTAAAGAGCGGTACGTCCATGCCGCCGTTTTCAAGCTCCGTTTTTAGAAATTTCAAATAATTTTTGTCATTGCCGTAGCTGCCGTATTCGTTTTCGATCTGCAGCGCGATGACCGGGCCGCCGGACGTACACAGCAGCGGCTTCAGCCGCGGCAGCAGCTCGTCGCAGTAAGCCTTCACCTTCGCCAGATAGACCGGATGGCTGCAACGCAGCCGCATGTCCGGTTCGGCAAGCAGCCAGGACGGCAGGCCGCCGAATTCCCACTCCGCGCATATATAAGGACTCGGACGCAAAATGACGTGCAGCCTGAGCTCGCCCGCCAGCCGGACGAAGCGCTCCACGTCCGCGATGCCCTCGAACCGGAAGCCGCCTTCCTTTGGCTCGTGCAGGTTCCAGGCAACGTACGTCTCGACCGTATTGAAGCCGCAGGCGCGAAGCTTGCGCAGCCGGTCCTCCCAGTACTCCGGCACGATGCGGAAGTAGTGCATCGCCCCGCTGATGATGCGCATCGGCTCGCCGTTATACGCGAAGCCGTCGCCTTGGATCGCGAATGTAGCCATGTCGAATCGCTCCTAGCCGTCGGCCCCTCCGCCCCGATACTCGTTTGGCGTGACGCCGACCGTTCGTTTGAATAGCTTCTGAAAATAAATTTTGTCGCCGTAGCCGACGATATGGGCGATCTCGTACACCTTAAGGCCCGGGTGATCGCGCAGAAACTGCTTGGCCTTGTCGATGCGCACCCGGTTCAAGTAGTCCGTGATCGTCTCTCCCCGCTCGCGGCTGAACAGCTTGCTGATATAGCTCGCGTTAAAGCCGACCTTGTCCGCGATATAAGACAGATCGAGCTCCTTGTTGTATTCTTGGTCGATCAAACGGCAGATTCGGTCGGCCGTCGAGACGCTTTCGGCAGGCGTTGATGCGACCGCGGCCCGCTGCGATACAGCGTCGTCGGCACCGTCCAGGCGCTCGCTCTTCTGCGCGGCGAAGCGGTCGAGCAGCTTGAACACTTCGACCTTGTCCATCGGCTTGAGCAAGTAATCGGCCGCGCCGGCCCGCAGCGCCTGGCGAGCATACTCAAAATCGTTGTAGCCGCTCAGCATAACGATAAATGCGTCGGGCAGCTTTGCCTTCGCCTGCTCGATGAAGCGCAGGCCGTCCATCATCGGCATCTCGATGTCGGTGATGATAACGTCCAGATCGCCCGGCTCCATATCCGACAGCCGGAGCATCGCTTCGAGTCCGTTGGCATGCTGGCCCGCAATCTCGAGTCCGCCCGGGTACCTCGACAATATCTTCGCGATGCCCAGCCGGATGTGCTCCTCGTCGTCGACGATCATCACCTTCAGCATCGATCTTCCGCCTCCTTTTCGTCCTGACGGCCCGGAATGGCGAGCTCCACGGTCGTCCCTTCGCCGGGACGGCTGTCGATGCGAAGCCCATAGCTCTCTCCGAACTGCATTTTGATCCGCTCATGCACATTGCGCAGTCCGATGCCCCTGCCGGCCACCGCGAGCGGCCGCCTGCCGTATACGTGATCGCGAATTTCCTTGAGCTGGTCTTCATTCATGCCGCTGCCGTCATCCGTCACGGTAAATACGCTCTGCTCGCCTTCGTGCCGGACGCCGATCCGGATCGTGCCCGGCCCCATCCGCTGCTTGAAGGCATGGTGGATTGCGTTTTCCACGACCGGCTGCAGCATCAGCTTGATCGAAGGAATTTTGAAGTCCCGCTCCGGGATGTCGACGATCAGCGTATATTTGTTCGAAAACCGCATGTTCTGCAAGGCGACGTAATTATACAAATGCTCGAGCTCGTCCGCGATCGCGACCCTCTGTTCGCCGTGATTCACGCCGTAACGGAGGAGCTTGCCGAGCGTGAACGTCATATCGGCGACTTCCTCGTCGTCGTTCAGCTCGGCCTTCATGCGGATCGTCTCGAGCGTATTGTAAATAAAATGCGGATTGATCTGGCTCTGAAGGGCGGCATATTCGGCTTCCTTCTTGCGCGTCTGCGTCTCCTTGACTTCCTCGAGCAGATCGCGGATGCGGGTCACCATAATGTTGAAGTGCCGTCCGAGCAGTCCGACCTCGTCGCGGTATTTCTGATTAAAGCTCACGTCCAGGTTCCCTGTCTGCACCTCTTGCATGAGGGTCTTGATCTTGCTGAGCGGCCGCGTCAGGGCGTACGAGATCGCGATGGCAATCAGCAGCGCCAGAATGACGAAGCCTGCCGACGTGAGCAGCGTGACATTGCGCGTGACCGTCGCCTGCCGGGTCGCGTCCGCCATCGGAATATAGACGAACATCTTCCAACCGGTGAGCGACGACTTGGCGTACGTCGTAATATACTTTTTGCCGTCGATCTCATATGGAAAAGAACCCTCGTTTCCGGTCGCTCTCCGGATCGAGGCGTCGGCGGACAGATCGCGGGTCGTCATCTGGCCTTCGCTGTCGAACACGACGCGGTCGCGGTCGTCGACGAGCACCGTCTTGCCTTTGGTCACTTGGTCGAAATCTTGAATCTGACGCTTGATCGCCGTAATGTTCGTGTCGAACACGATGAAGCCGATCGGGCTCAAATCCTGAGTCTGCTTCAGCTCGCGGATGACGGAGAACGCATAATAAGCCTCTTTGCCCGTGGTCACCTCCTGCGTGCTGACGAGCATCGGCTTGCCGTCGCCTTCCGCGGCGGTCTTCGCCCATTCGGTTCGTACCTGGTCCAGATTGTTGCGTTTGCCGCCCGTTTTAACGTTTAATGTTACCGTGCCGTAGTTGTCGAACACGTAGACCGACACGGTATCCGGCTTGATTTTGTTCAGGTTCGTGATATACAAATCCATGCCGCGCGTCTTATCGAGCGAGGTCTCCGGATTGGCCAGCCAATTGAGGAAGTCCTTGTTGTAAAGCGGCATGGCGGACATGTTGTAAAGGTCGGTCACGTAGTCGTCCAGCTTTTGCAGCATCTTCGACGTCATCTCGGTGCCGTAAGCGGACGTGTTGGCCTTAATCGACCGCGTGTAATAATAAGAGGAAGCATAGCTGATCATGACCAGCGGGAGACAGACCAGCGTCAGGAAGACGATCAGCAGCTTCTGCTGCATGTTCAGATTGGCGAACGCGAGCCACAATCGCTCTCCTATTTTGCCGGCCGCTCCCTTAATGCTTCCTCTCATCCGTCGTACCCCTCCGTGTCTGCCTTTGCGAGTACAGCTATTTTACTGCACCGTTTACGATCCCGGCAAACACGTACCGTTGAAAGAACAAGTAGATGACGACGATCGGCACCATGATCATCAGAATCGCCGCGGACATGAGCTCCCACTCCGTGCTGCGCTCCGAGGAGAAGTTCATCAGGCTCGTCGAGACGACGGCGAGCTTCTGCGCGGGCATGTACAGATAAGGAATGAACATGTCGTTGTAGATGTCGATCGTCTTGATGATGACGATGGTCGCCGTCGCCGGCGTCAGCAGCGGGAAAATGATCGTACGGTAAATGCGGAACAGGGACGCGCCCTCCATCATCGCCGCCTCGTCAAGCTCCCGCGGAATGTTGACCAGGAACTGCAAATAAATGAATAGCTGCAGCACGCTCGTGCCCAGATGCAGCACGATGGATGCCCAGATCGTGTTGTACAGATGCAGGTTGTGGACGACGGTGAACGTCGCCACCTGCGTGGTGATGGTCGGTACGAACGATACGGCGATATAGGCGCCCATGACGGTCTTCTTCAGCTTGAAGTCGAAGCGGCCGAGGATATAGGCCACCATCGTGCCGAGCAGCACGTTGCCGATGACCGCTGCGACGATAATCGTCAGCGTATTGAGGTACGCGCGGTCCAGATGCGCTCTCGTCATGACCGTGCCGAAGTTCTCGAAGTTCAGAAAGCTTGAAGGCAGCTTAAACACGCTCGTTTGCGAAAACTCGGTTTTGCTCTTGAAGGCGTTCAGCATCAGAATCGACGGCGGGAAAAGAATCATGACGACGGCGACCCACAAGATGGCGTGCTTGACGACGGAAAACGGACTAAACTTCGCCGCGGTCAATCCGACCACCTCCTGGTCGCAAAACGCTGGATGCCTAGCACGACAATGACGGCGACGATCAAGGTGACGCTCATCGCGGATGCCATGCCGAAGTTGTTGAACTTAAACGCCGTATCGATCGTCTTGGTCAGGAACGTCTCGCTCGCGCCGAGCGGACCGCCGCCCGTCAGGATGAACGGCAGATCGAAAATCTCGAGCGTGCCGATAATCGTCAGGAACAGATTCAGCTCGATGACCTTCGTAATATTCGGCAGTACGACGCGGAGCGACGTCTGCAGGCGGGACGCGCCGTCCATGCGCGCGGCCTCGATGATTTCCGACGGAACCGACTGCAAGGCTGCCAGATAGATAACCATATTGAGTCCCATGAACTTCCATAACGTGATGAAGCCGAGTACATGGTTGACGGCATGCGGCGAGCCGAACCAGCTGATGGCGAGCGAGTCGAGACCGACGCTGCGCAGCAGCGTATTGAACGAGCCGTACTCCGAATTGAATACGTAGTTGAACATGTAAGCGACCGCGACGCCATTCATGATATAAGGCATGAAGAGCATGACCCGGTAAGCGTTGCGGCCTTTGAGCTGCGAATTAAGCAGCAGCGCGAAGAACAAACCGAGCGCGTTTTGGAAAAGACCCCATCCGAGGTAGACGAGATTGTGGAGGAAGGCCGCCCAGATTTCCTTGTTTTCGAATACTTCTTTATAATTGCCGACGCCCGCCCATGTTTTCTCGGGACTGAAGCCGTCCCAGCTCATAAAGCTGAGATAGACCAGGTATAGCGCCGGATAAAGGGCGAACATCGCCAGCAGTGCGATCGGCACCAGCAAGAACAGGATGATTAGCATTTTTTTCTGTTTGGCATACGATAGACGATCGGTCATCCGATTCAACTCCTTTTCATCCGTGCCCGAGAGACGACAAAACGGACGGCGCGGACCGGCCATCCGTTTTGTCGGTCGGATCGAGCGGCGGAACCTGTCGCTCGCTTACTTCGCGACGGCGGCTTTCGCTGCTTTCCATTTCTTGTTATAGCTGTCGAACACGTCTTGCATTTTGCCGACCGTCACTTCCTGGATGAACTTGAACGGATCGAACTGCATCTTGTTTTCTACAGCCGTCACTTGCTCGCTCACCGATTGCGCTTCGAGCATTTCAGGCTTGTTGGCCATGAAATCCGCGATCGGCGCCAGGTCTTGCGGCTGGTCCTTAAGCGGCGAGATGATCATGTGGTCCGCATAGTCGCCGGATTCCTCGATCATGAACTTGATGAACGCTTTGGCCAGCGGCTTGTTTTTGCTCGTGGAGCTGACTGCATACGCCCAGTCGTTGCGCATCATGCCCTTGACCGTCCCGCTGTTGTCGTAAGGCAGCGGCGCGAAGCCGATTTGTTCGAGCGGCAGGCCGTTGCTGATCAGGTTGGAGATTGCCCAGTTGCCGATGTACATCATGGCCGCCTTGCCCGAAGCCAGATCTTTTTGCGTCTGATCCCACGTTGCGGAATATACGTCCTTTTCCAGCTCTCCCTTGTCGTAAAGGTTCTTCAGGATGCCCAGGCCTTGTCCGTAGGCGCCGTCTGCCGTGAACGGCGCGTCCGAGTTGATCTTGTCGTTGCGCAGGTTCGTGCTGCCGTAGATGAACTCGGCCGGATCCGTCCAGTACTGCAGCGTCCAGGCATCCTTGAACGCCGTCGCCATCGGAACGATGCCTGCCGCTTTGAGCTTGTCGGCGTCTGCATATAGCTCGTCGAGCGTCTTCGGCGGCGTGGTGATTCCCGCTTTTTCGAACGCCTGCTTGTTGTACAGCAGACCGTTGATCGCCACTTGCTGCGTGATCCCGTAGAGCTTGCCTTCATAGGAGTTGTAGTCTTTGAAGTAAATATTGTCGTCGAGGCCGAGATCGTCGAGCGGCTCGTAGAACTTCGGCAGGTCCGCCTTCGTCGTCTCGACGAGCGACAGGACGTCCGGCAATTCGTTCGCCGCCATCCGCACGCGGATCGTCTGCTCGTAATCCTTGAGGCCTTCGATCTTGACCTCCGTTCCCGGGTACTTTGCCTCGAACGCTTCGACGTACTTTTTAAGGTCCGTATCGACCAGCTCGGTACGGTGCGTCGCCCAGGTAATCGTGCCCGTGAGGTTGCCCTCGGCCGCTTCTCCGCTCGCCGCGGAGCCGGATGGGCTTGCCGCCGCCGAACCGGATGCGCTTGCTGCCGGCGCGGATGCCGACGCGTTCGCATCGTCGTTATTGGCGCTGCCGCAGCCCGCGAGCAAGCCGACGCCCAGTGCCATTGCCATTGTTGCCGCTACATTTTTTTTCATCTCTCGTTTCTCTCCCCGCTTCTGCTTATTGTTCTGGCCTAAACCAATAGTATGTTAATTTAAATTACATTCAAATGGCCGCAAATTGTTTTTATTAGCTTATTTTTGTTTATTGTCCGGATTCGGCAGCTTGAAATCCAATTGCGCTCGCTTACATTTATTGGTGGAAGCGTATACTTGTGTCCGGTTGATTTATATGTAATTTTACCTAACATCCACTCACGATCCAACGTACACATTACGTATTTTCAGCTGCGCACGTTAAAAAAAACCTTGCGCGGCTCATCGCCGTTCAAGGTTTCGTTCAAGTTTTAAAACCCTATTCCGCCGATCGGATTGACCTTGATGCCGCCCGCTTCCGCGATCAGCGGCATGCAGCTGCCGATAAGCTCGCGCACTTGCTCGTTTTGGAGACTGGCGGCATGCGCTTCTTTACTCTCCCACAGTTCGGTGATCCACAGCACGTCGGGCTCTTCCTCCGCCTCGTGAACGATATAGTATATGCAACCTTCCATGCCCCGAAGCGTATCGCTCGACGCCAGCATCATCTTGGCGAGTTCCCCCCGTTTACCCGGCAAGGCTGTCAGTTTTCCGAACATCGCGAATTTGTTCATCATTTCTCATCCTCTCTTTTAGCGTCCGAAGGCAGCATGTCTTCGTAATGTGCGAGCAGCTTTGCGCCGGCTTCCCGCATTCGCCGGACCAACAGCGCAGATTCGATCCGCAAGGCCGTGCCGTAAGGCATCAGAAAATAAGGTACGTACGTCGATAACGTCGATCGTTCCAATTTAAATGTCGCCGATTCAGGCTGGCGCTCCATCAGGGCATGTCCGAACAGCCAATGCCTGCACAGTTCGTTCAGCACCTCTTCTTGGGCTTGGATCCGTACCGTCTCCCAGTCCGCGTGATCCGCCGAATCGCGAAGCAGCTGACCGAGCAAATAATCCTTGGCAGAAAAAGATGCGGGCCGATCGAACTGTTCGTCGGTCTGCCGGAGTCCGCGTATGCGGTCGACCCGAAAGCTTCTCACTTCCTCCCGGTATCTGCAATGTCCGACCGCGTACCAATGGCCCTTCCAATAGACGATGCCGTAGGGATCGAAAAGACGCGATGACGAAGGCTCGCCCCTGCCTTTATCGTAATCCATTTCTAATGTACGTCCTTGGCCGGCGGCTTCCTCCAACCACTGCAAATGCGACTGGTAGGCGCCGTCGATCGGCAAATCGATTACCGACAACCCAAGACCGTGACGCTCTAGCGCCGTCAGCTGTTCGTCGTTCGCGTAGCGCTTCAGCTTATTCGTCGCCCTGTTCAGCGCGTCCGAATGCGGATAGCCCGCTTCCCTGGCGAAGATCGCGGCATGGACCAATCCCTTCTGCTCTTCGGCATCGAATAAGAGCGGCGAATCTGCGAACCGGCTCAGAATCGTGTACCCGCCGTTCGGCCCCGAATCCGCGACGATAGGCACGCCGCTTGCGCAAAGCGAATCGATGCAGCGATAGACCGTTCTCACATGAATGTCGAGCGCTTCCGCAAGCTGCTTGGCGGTCTTGCGCCTGCCGGTTCGCAGCATCCACAAGATCGACAGCATGTTATCCGCTTTGGTCATGGTCCTACCTGCTTCCGATCGTCGTTACCGTCCCGTCTATTGTAAGTCAATCAAGCCAGCGGCGCCATTCCCCGTTCGATCCAACCCTCGTAGACCGGGCCGTACAAGCCTGGCGGCCGAAGTCCGGCCTGTCTCATCAGGACGGTCATCTGTCCGCGATGATGCGCTTGATGCATAAGCGAGAAACGGAGCGAATCGCCGTTTTTCCATAACTCGCCCGCGATCTCCAGCTGGTCCGCCAGATTGGCGTCGCTCCATTGCTCTTGCATCGCTTCAATAAAGCGGTCGCTGATCGACCGATAAGCGTGCGCGAGCGCCGCAGCCGATCTTTTGGTGGCGTCCTCATCGCCTGCGCCTTCAAAGGAAAGTCCGAGCGGACCCATATATTCGATCGATGCAATCAAGTGCCACGCAAGGCCGCTTAACGAGCGCCGGTTGCCGTCGATTTTCCGGTCAAGCGATTCATCCGTCAACGCGTCCAGCAGACCGGCTGTCATTTTAGCTTCACGTTCCCACTCTTCTACGAAACTTGCGATGGATGTAAACATAGCCATTCCTCCATGATCGTTTTCTCTAACGATCACGATTATAAGCCTCAATCCCTGACAGAATCGGTCAGTCATTTTTAATAACGGAAAAATAAAAACCGCGTCGAGGCGCGGAGCTTTAACGTATTGGTTTAAGCGCGTTGGTAGGACAATCTGGACTGGAATACATACCGATGAATGAAAAATTCCGCTACGCCTGTGATGATCGCAACGATTAAAATTTCTCCGGCGCTGATTGTCCAGTTCATCGTGGAAGCAGCGATCCACAGCACCAAGTAAGCCATAATGCCATCGGATACGGTCGCAATCATATTGTTGGTCGAGCGAAGAATGATCTGATCCCCGACGATATACGCAATGATCGTAAGAATCGTGGCGGTCGTTGCTGCGCCAAGAAACGAGGCGTTGGAATAATACATCAGCAGGGTCGTTACGACAGCGCCGTTCACAAGCCATTTCAATACGAATTTCATTAGGAGGCCTCCTTGTTAGGCATGTACCGTGTACCGCTTCAGGACGCTGAATTTGCAGCGGAGGCGGCACGATCCAGCCTTTTTCTTTGCACAGCTTTTAATTTGCCCCGATCACGAGCGGTAAATCCAAACGCAAAAACCCCCGCCCATCGCCGAAAGGCGAAGAACGGGGATTTGTTCGATCAATTGTGTATAGAGGGGATTAATTTTACAGTCTGACCTCTTGGCCGCGCTCGGCGGATTCATAAATAGCCGACAAAATCTTGATCATGTCGACGCCGTGCTCCGGCAGGAAAATCGGCGACTCGTGTCCGAGTACGCATTCCACGAAATGGCGGATGTTGGCCGTATGCTGCGGTACCGCCGATTCGGGGAACCGCGGCTGCTCGTCGATCAGCACGCCTTCCTTTTCCGTATAAAGCTTCAGCTTGTCGTTGATCAGGCTGAACCCGCCTTCCGTGCCGCGCCACTCGAGGAACTTCTGCTCTTCTTCGATGTTCGAGGCCCAGCTGAATTCGATCTGGAGCGAGGCGCCGCTGTCGAAGCGGATAAAGCCCGCTGCCAGGTCTTCGACGTCAAACGTTCCTTCGGGAACGTTGCCGGAGGCATCCGGACGGTCCGCGAACTTGCGGTAGGTCGAGCCGGATACGGTGACCGGCTTCGGATTGCCCGCGGTCCACATCGCCATGTCGATCATATGGACGCCAAGATCGATCAGCGGACCGCCGCCGGACAGGCCCTTCGTCGTGAACCAGCCGCCGCGTCCTGGAATGCCCCTGCGGCGGATCCAACCGCAGCGGCCCATATACATTTCGCCAAGCTTGCCTTGCATAATCAACTTTTTGATGAACTTGGCTTCTTCGCTGAAGCGGTTGTTGCGCATCGTCATCAGCAGCCTGCCCGATTCGCGCGCGGCGTCCGCCATCTTTTGCGCTTCCTCCGCATTCACGGCATCCGGCTTTTCGCAGAACACGTGCTTGCCCTTGCGAAGCGCCGCGATCGCGATCTCGGAGTGGTACAGGTTCGGCGTGCTGATCCCCACGATGTCGATCGACGGATCCGCGATCAGCTCGCGGTAATCCTCATACACCTTGGCCCCGGGAAACGCGAGCGCCGCGGATTCGGCGGAAGCGCGAAAGGCGTCGCAGAACGCGACGAGCTCCACTTCCTTGTGGGATAGCCAACCGGGCAAATGCGCGAATTTGAAAATGCCGCCCGTACCGATAACGCCGACCTTCAACATGATTTATTAATCCCCTTTATGTATCGAATGTGATGGGTGCAAGCTTGCCTTATCTTTTTATATTTTAGACTGAAAAGGCTTTCGTTTCGATTGCAAATTCGGTTCATTTTATACGGTATTCTATCATTTGGGCGTTCTATTCAGACAGAAGAAAAACCGCAAAGCGGAGCGCGGGGCGCTGCGAGCTTTGCGGTGCTTTGCGTTGTTTTTTCAGTTCGGCAAACTTGGAAAAGTTGGAATCAAAGCTTTTTGGCGAGCTGTACCAGCAGATCAGCTTCCGTCTTGGTAAATGCCTTGCCGCTCTCCGCCTTCACGCCCAACACGTAAGCAGCGATCTTCAGCGCTTTCACTTGAAGCCATCCGGCCTTGTCCGCTTTTTCGGCAAGCGCCAGTTCGAGCGCGAGCAGCTTGGCGACGGCCGGTTTCGAAGAAAATCGCGTCGTAAGTCGGCCGAGGCTGGCGTAATCGACCTTGACCGTATAACTGGCGGAGCCCGTACCCGCGTTACCGGCGGTATCGGTCGCCGTCGCCGAAACCGCATGGCTGCCGACGCCGATAATATACGCGTCCGCATCGACGTTTTTGCAGCTTTGCGCAGCGATGCCGGACAATGCGTCATTGGCCTTGCAAGCCAATACGACACGCTGATCTACCCTGTAAGTGCCGGCGTTGCCGCTCCAGACGATCGTCGGCGCCGTCAGGTCGATACGAACGACGACCTGGTGCTGCGACTCGGCATTGCCGGCCCGGTCGACGCTCCAGAACGCGAGCGTGTGCTTGCCTTCCGTATCGACGGCTACCTCATTGCCGGACTGGACCGCGCCGCCGTCGAGCTTATAGTAAGTCGTATCTACGCCGCTCCCCTCGTCCGATGCAGTCAACGTTACGTTCACCGGTCCCTTTGCCCAACTGTCAGACGCGTTGCTTGTCGTAACCGGCGCGGTGTCGTCGATACGCTCCAGGTAGAGTACGACGATGCTCTTATCCGGCACGACATAGGACGCGAGCGGCTCCGCGCCGTCTATTGCTTCAGTCTGCACGGTAATCGGATGACTGCCGTTTAAATTGTCCGACAACATATCGGGCCCGGTCAGCACCGTCTTTTTGACGAGCCGGTAACCGTGTTCGAACGTGAAGCCGACCTCGCGCCGCATCTTGTCTTCGCGATTGACCATCACGATATTTAGTCCGCCCGAGTCGGTAGACATGGCGTTGACCGTGAACGATGCGTCGTCCTTCGTTTTGTCCGTATAGTCTCCGGTGACCGCGGAACGGACGACGTCTTTGCCGAGCGCCTGGTTCATGACAATCATCATCTCGGCGATCCCGGTCCGGAAGAGACCGTTCGTGCCTTTGTCGAAGGCGAACCACGGTCCCGACGAGAAGGCGTGAAGCGCGGCCATGGCAACGTCGGGACGGTTAAAAATGCGGTTGATGAACTCGGCTGTCCCAAGCGTGCCTTCCAGATCGTGCGTCCGGAAGCTGTATTTGTTGATCTGGTCGAAAGGCTCGCCGCGCAGCGGCCAGATGCCGTGTTCGGATAAATATAGGCGGATGTGATGAGAAGGATCGGCTCTGCCGCCTCCGTTCTCCCAATCGCGGATGTCGCCGGTGATCGAATCCATGAACTGCTCGACGTAAGCAGGCGTTTCTCCGAAATAATAGGGATGCAGCACGAGATAATCGATATCGTTGCCGATGCCTGCAAGCACCGCCTTGTGCCAGTCGCGCCACGTGCCCGTCGGCGTGCCGTCGTTCGTCCCTCCGCCCGCGATATCGCTGCTCCACGGACCGGTCTTCGCTCCGGCGGCAAACTTCGCGTCAGGGTCGACCGCGCGGATAGCCGTGATAATCTCTTTGCTCATCTGAATATAGACGGGTGCGGGGAAGCTCTTGCTCTGATCCAGCTCGTTGCCCAGCTCGAAGATGACGCGAACCGGATCCTGAATTCCGTATTGGCGCCGCAACGCGCCCCAATCCGTGCCTCCGTTCGGATTCACGCTGCCGTCTCCCGGACTCGTCAGAAATTCGGCCAGATCCGCCGCATCCGTCGCGTAGTCGGCCTGTCTCATATTCAGAGTCCATGTAATCTCGCTGTCCGGCGTGACCGCAAGCACGGATTTCAACCATTCGACGATGCCCATGTTCATCGGCACGACCGGGTACCACTGGTTCGGAAACCCCGTGCGGCCGGCATAGGGGCCAAGCGTCTTTTTCCACATGAAAGCCTGCGAATCGGTGCCTGCCATCCGGCTCAGCGGAAGCTCGACGTCTTGCATGAGCGGCAAGTATTGATCGTTGAACGCCAGACTCGGCATAGGCTGCATGATCACTCGCTGGCTCTCGTTCCAATCGTTGTTGTAGCCGAGGAGCTCCTTGTCCGCCGGACGCAGGACTTCGGATTCCGTAACATCCACGGCGGCCGGCGCGCTCGTGCGATAAGTCGTCTCGACCGCCAGCTCGGGTCCGCCCACGGACCGATGTCCGTCCCCATCGACCGCCTCCACGCGAAACGTGTACTTCGTATGCTGCTGCAGTCCCGACACCGTATATTCTTCAGCGGCAGGCACCGTCGCGATCTCCGTGCCGTCGCGGAAAATCTTGTAGCCGTCGACGCCTACATCGTCGACAGCACCATTCCAATGCAGCTTCACGGAAGCATACTGGATGTCGGAAGCCGTCAGTCCCCCGTCCGTCCAGTAGGGTTCGGCAGCGGATCGCGTCGCCGCGTCTGCGGCAAGCTTGGCGGAGCGGTTGCCGGCGCCGTCCTCGGCCTCGATCTCGAAGCGATAATTCGTATCCGACGCAAGGTCCGCAACCTGGTAGACCGTTCCCGTCACCGTGGCGATCTCCGCTTGATTTCGATAAATATGATAACGGACGACGCCTGTATCGTCGGTCGCCGCAGACCAAGATAAATCTGCCGTATCCCGGCTCATCCTGGCGGTGAGCTCCGAATTCCCTTTCCACGACGGCGCCTGTGTGTCCGCATTAAAGTGGACCGTGACTGTCGCCGAAGCGCCGGCGTACGAAGCCTTCACCGACACATCCCCGCCGACCGGTCCGCCCTTAAAGACAAGCGCACCGTTCTCGATGACCGCGTTCCCCCCGGCCACTTCCCACACGATCGCTTCCGAAGGCGGTACCGCTATCGCGCTGCCGCCATAATCGCCGGCGAGCGAGAGCGCCGATGCCAGATCGAGCGGCGATCCGGACGCATAACCCGGCGCGTTCGCAGACAGTTGCAGCGAGTCGGGCTTGCGGGCCACGAACAAATCGTCGACGAGCATCTTGCCGCCGATTGTCCCGCTTGTGCCATACCGGCCGAAGTTGAACTTCAAGGTCGCGGCATCCGCCGGGAATACGAACGAGCCGCTTACCTTCGTCCAGTCTTGATCCGCTTTGAACTGCGGCGGGATCGCCATATTGCCCTTGAACGCCGTTCCGTTATATGCGCTGATCTGAATCATCGGATAAAAACCGTTCGACTGTCCCGCCGGCGCGATGCCGGCGATTTTTACCCATGCTTCGTAGTAATACGCCTTACCCGGCACCGCCGCCGCGTCTTGATATTGCTGAAGGCTCGTATTGCCCGTAAATTCGGCGGACCAAGCATAATTCCCGCTATGCTTGTCCGCCGACTGGACGGCAACGATTACGTTGGACCCGCTATAGGCCCCCCAGCCGCTTCGGTTCCCCGTTTCAAATCCGCCGTTTGACAACACATTTCCTACATTTTCAGCAGCCTGGGCAAGCGGCACTCCGCCCGAGGGGAGCAACGATGCTGCGAGCAGGGACAGCGCAAGCGTGACGGACAGCGTTTTTTTTGCGGATTGACATGAAATTCCCTCCCATCATCGTAGCCCACAATATGATTGGCTTTTGGCTAGCCGCTCCCTAACGCGCTCGCTCTCTTTCCGGGATCGATTTTGGTAACCGCTTTCAATTTTAGGGTTGCATTCAGTCTTGGCGATACGAGTCCTTTTTGCGGTCGTTGCCTTTTGTTGATCATTTTCGAATTTTGACTTTGGATCTCGCCGGTTTTATATTGGACTCATTGATTTTTATTATACCGATCAGGGAGGGAGCCGGAAGCCGCCGTCCGATCCGCAGGACGAAGACGGCCCGGCGCGAACATGCGAATCGCCGAAGGAATCGAAATGCTGGAATTAAAGCTTGGCACGATGACCGTTCACCCGACGATCCTCATCGAAGAAGACTCGTGGACGCTGGTCGACACGGGCATGCCGGGCTCAGCGCCTGCGATTCTCGAGCTCGCTCAGCAAGCGGGAGTCGGGGATCGGCCGCTCAAGGCGATCTTGTTGACGCATCAGGACCTGGATCATATCGGCGGCTTGCCGGGCGTGCTTGAGGCGACCGGGGGCAGCGCGACCGTATATGCCCATCCCGGAGATGCCGGCGCGATCAACGGGACCGAACCGTTTCTCAAAATGACGCCGGAGCGTCTCTCGGGCTTCCTGCAGCAGGCGCCGGAGGACATCCGGACGCAGTTCGAACGGACCTATCTCCACCCCGTCCGCCCGAACGTAGATCGTCTTTACGCGGACGGGGATTCGCTTCCATTCGGCGGCGGATTAACCGTCATCCATACGCCGGGACATACGCCCGGTCACGTATGCCTGTACCATCCCGCAACGAAGACGCTGATCGCCGGTGACGCCTCGGTTGCCCGGGACGGCGAGCTGGCCGGTCCGAATCCGCCCGTGACGCCCGATATGGACACCGCGCTGGCATCGCTCGGGAAGCTGGATGCGTTCGATATCCAAAGCGTGATTTGTTACCACGGCGGCTGGGTTCAGGGCGATGCCCGTTCGCGTCTTGCCGCCCTCTCGCAAGGCAATCCATCTTAAGCAACCCAAAAAGGCTGCATGCCGGCAAGTTCCCCAAACGGGAACGATTTTTGCCGAACATACAGCCTTTTTCTTTGCTTAAGCGTTCATTACTTAGGCGTTCATTACTTAGGCGTTCATTACTTAGGCGTTCCATTTTTGCTTACAGTCTCTTTAAGCGCTCGAAAAGTGGCTTCGTCCGCCAAAATATAAAGTCTCGCTTCCGGCGGAATCGGCTGGTCCAGCTTCCGGTTCACGCCCAGGTCCCCCCGGTCGGATATGAGCGTCGCGCCGCGGGACAGCAGCGCTTGAAATGCGTCGCCGTAAGTGCGCCACGCGCGTTCGACGGGAACCTCGTAGATCTCGTCCCCGTGCTCGCGACTCAGCAATTGGCTGAATATCTCCGCATTGCCCTCCTGCAGCGCAGCCCGTACGGCCAATCGCGAGATCGCGTCATAAGAGAGCACAAACTCGTTAACGTTGATATAACGGAAGTTTTGTATGTTTTTCTCCTGCACGATTTCGACCGTCGTGTGGACGGCCGGCGCCAGCCGTTCGATGCTCGAGGCGATCAGCAGAGACTTACCGTCGGCAAGCGCCGCCTCGTCGATTCGCGAGTCGGCAAAAATGATCGCGGCGCGCGCCGACCGCAGATTGGCTTGCTCAAGCGTCTCTTCCGCCGAAGGATCGCCGCTTACAAAATGCACGTTGCGGCGATGCTGCTGCGGATGACGGTCGGTTTCGTCGACGAGAACGATCTCAGCGTCGGGGAGCGCGGCCAAAATTTCGTCAACCGCATATTGCGCCTTCTTGCTCCAGTTGACGACGATAAAATGATCCTTGCCGGGATAGCTCAATTGACCGGCCTCCCTTTGCCTTTGGATGGACGCGACGGAATCGATGACCTTGCCGATCAGTATGCTGAGAAGGCCGATGCCGAAGATATACAAAAAGATAGTGAGCAGCTTGCCGGCAGCCGTCTTGGCGTAATAATCGCCGTAGCCGACCGTAGACATCGTCGTGAGCACCCAATATAAGGCGTTGAACCAATTGCGGTACGTGTCCGGCTCGATGGCGAACGCCAACGTAGCGCTGATCAGAATAAAACCCAGCGCCGCCGTGACGATCGACGCGTTTTTAAAATGCATCGTCCGGATCAGAAGCCTAAGAAAAAAATGCATGCGCGTTCGTCATCCTTTTCCGGCCTATGGCTCGAGTCTTATACGATCAGGCTGCTGACGGCGAAGCTCGTGCCGAGAAAAACGGCGCAAAGCAAAATGCCGATCGCTACGTTTCCTTTTTGCAGATGCTCGGAAACTTTGAGGCCAGGCGTGGCGAGCTCGAAAATCCAGTAGGAGGCGATCAGGCATACATAGCCGACCGCGAACCATAGCATCATGTGCCAGATCGACGTGTTCGTATACGCCGCGACGCCGATAATGACGGCGGTCGAGATGAACTTCCCGCCGAACGCAAGTCCCACTGCAACGTTGCCTTTGCGAAGCTCCTCCATGTCTTTGAACGGCGTCATCCAGCTGAATACGAGCATCCCGATCAACTGCAAAACGATGATGACGATAACGCTGGCGACGATATTGGTGACGACGACCATCAAGCCCACCCCCTGAATTTTGCGTAAGACAGATCGTATTGTCCGTAATCGTGGACTTCCTCCACCAGAATGGGCACTTTCTTTAAGCCTTTCATCTTGGCGTACCTTTCCTGGTCGATCGGCTGCTTGATACGGTTGCCCGACGGCAGCGTAACAATCGCGAAGCGGCGCTGTTGGCCGTTATATTCGGTCATGTAGACGCCAACCAGCTCGACGTTGGTTTGAACGGAAATTTTCAGTTCGGCAATGTCGGCCTTGGCTTTGGCTTCATCCGGAAAGGATTTGATCGGCGTCCAGCCGGACAATCTTACCTCGCTGCGTCCGCCTTCGCCCTCTTTCATGTCCGCGCTCATGTATTGCAGCGTCCAGATCTTGTCTCCGGTGGCGTAGTTGCCGTCGTTGGGCAGCAGCGCATTGTCGGGCAGCACGGTCATATCGCTGCCGACGATATCTCCGACCGTACCCGCCACGATCCGATAGTCCCACGGTACGCTCGTCCCGGACGCCCCGGCATCCGACCGGCTCGCAGACTTGGAGAACACCGAGTTTTCGTTGGCGCACGCGCCGAGCAGGCATGCGACAAGCAAAAATGCAACCGCAAGGCGCAAAGCGTTTCCGATCTTTGCGGCAGTCCGAGGCGGCGCGCAAGCGGCATCGCCGTCCAACCTTTGTTTCAACATTCGCTTACTTCACTCCCAACGGGATAAAATGACTCGTGTTGCCGGTAATGAGGCCGCCTGCCCGGCCGAGCAGCCCGCACGGCTTGCCGTTGATCACGAACATGCCGGTGAGCAGGCGGAATTCGCCCTCAGCTGTAAGTATGGGAGCAAGCTCCGCACGCTGCTGGTAAACGCTAGGAAACATCGCGCTCGTATCGAAGCCGTCGCGGTCCTCCGCTTCAAGCGCGCCGCTCTTGTCGTACAGCTTGACCGAGCCGCCCTCTCTGCCGAACATGGACTTGGACACGAAGTCGGCGTCGAGAACGGGCTTGTCGTAAGTCGGAAGCATATACCTGGCAATCGCGGCGCGCTCGTTCTGGTCAAACAACAATCCGAGCTCGTACAAGCCCCAAGCGGCCGCCTGCAATCCCTTGGATTGCAAAATGATGCTGTGCGGCGAATTGAACAACGCGAGATTGCCCGTATCCACCGCATACAAAAGGGCGTCGCCCCCTTCGTCGTAGGCAAGCCACTCCTTGGGGTACAGCGCGAACAGCCGTCCGATCGGCCTGCCTTCGCCGTCCTTCAGCACGCCTTCGTCCACCCATAGCTCAAGGCAATCGACGAATCGAACCGGCAGCCGGCCGTGCTTCGCGAGCGCTTCGATCGTGCCCGAATCCTCCAGATGACTTCCATAGTCCATGCAAGCGGCCGCCTCCGGGCGCTCTGCCGCCCAGGCCGCGGCGACCAGGTCCGCCATGTTGGCGTTAGGCGATTCGATGCCGGCCTCCGCGCACAACCATGGCGTCGCGACCGCGGCTTCGACGTAGCCCGTCGGCGTGTCCGCGTTCAGCTCCAGCAGCTTGATCGCGCCGTCCGCCGAGACGGCAAAATCGAACCTTGCATACCGGCTGATCAGCCCCGCCGGCGGCGGAGGAAGCAGGTCGAGCGTATCCCATAAAATCTCCGGGATGCCGAGCAGCGCATATAGCTCCCGTTTGCCGAATACGTAACGGGCGGTCTTGTCGAGCACGCCCCAAAGCGCGGCAGACGCGGTCTCGAGCTCTTCGTACAGCGCCTTGGGCATGACCAGAATTTGATCGAGCCAGTAGGCTTCCTCCTCCAGATCCGCCCAGGCAAAACCGAGCTCCGCAAGCTTGGCGACCCGACCGGCCCTGTCTGGATGCGGCATGCCACGAAGCTCGAATACGCCGCCGCTCATCCCCCGAACCCGCCTGAGGAGCTCGAACGACCGCTCGAGCCCGAAGAACCGAATACGCTTTTGGACTTCGAGCTCCCGGACGACGACCCGCTGAACCCGCTGGAGTTGCCTCCGATGCCGCCCGGCTTGGACGACGAGGAGCGGCGGGTGACCGATCCGCTTTTTTCGCTAGTCTTGGGACGAACCGAGGAGCCCACGACCGGCTTGCTGCGGAAAGCTTCGCTATCGTACGATTTCGATTTGTAAGGCCTCGTCGTTCCCGCATAATAGGTCGTATGGGAATTCGCCCAAGCCGCCGACGAATAGGAAGAACCGTTGTTGAAAATCAAATGGTACAGGAGAAGATCGTCCCAGCCGAAGCCCGAGTGATAGCCGTTGTTTACGATGACCGTTTGTCCCGCGGTCCCCGTACCCGACGAACCGGTGCCCGATCCGGTCCCGCTGCCGGAAGCGGGCGGACAGGGAACGATCTCTTCGCCGTCCTTGCATTCCTCCCCGTCGCCCGCCAGCGGCAGGTTCCAGTCGACTGCCGGGTCGTAAAACGCCTTTACGTCCTCCGACGACCATTCGACCAGCTTGGGCTGGGCGGCCGCCGCCGTCCCGGAAGGCGTCGCTTCCGCCGCGAACGATGCGGAGCCCAGAGCCGCGTTGGCGAGCAGCGCGATTCCGAGCGAGGTTGACAGCGTCTTGAGCGGCGCGCCGTCCTTGCCGAAGAGCTTGAACCTTGCCGAATCGTCCGAGTTATCTTGTCTTTTCACGATGCGTACCTCCCGCTGCGTCCTGTCTCAGGGCTCGCTGCCCGTGCGGACGACAAGAATTTCCAGCTTGCCGGAATCCAGATTAAGCCTGCCTTCGACCGTCTCGTATTCGGAGCCGCCGACCGTTATATAGTTGACGTGCTCCAGCGCCGCGACCATGTTTAACGTCCATGTGCGCTCGTCGAGAAACTTGAGCTCTCCCGCTTCGTTTTTCACCATCAGATAGACGGCAATCCCGTTATCCAACCCCTACACCCTTCCGAATTTGGAATCTTTGCACTGAATTACAGTAAACGATGATAGAATCGAGTGTCAATTGCTATTTTGGAAAAAAAAACAAGCCTGCCGCAAATGGGCAAGCTTGAATTCCTGTCGGAAGCCGTCGCAAGGTCAAGTCCCGCAGAAGGTCCGGTAACGGCCGCACGACGGATCCGGCAGCGCCGCATACGCGGTTTGCGCGGACGTGTAGGCGTACGGATCGCGCAGCGCCTCGACCAGACGGTCAAGGTCGCCGTAATCGCCACGCCCGACTGCTGCCTCGAGCGCCTCCTCGACGCGATGGTTGCGCGCGATCGCCGCTGGATTGCTGCGCTTCATCAACCGCTGCGAGACGGCTGCCGCGTCGTTCGTATCGCCGATTCTGGTCCGCCATCTTCCGTACCAGCCCGCGTACGCTTCGGACGCGAACAGCTCCCCTTCTTGCGTCGCGCCCGTCGACAGGCTCGCGAACGTATTCGTATAATCGGCCTTGTGCGCTTCCATCAGATTGAGCAGGTCATAAATGAGAGTTTCGTCATCCGGCGCTTCGCCGGGCAATCCGAGCTTGGCCCGCATGCCCGCGAGCCACTCGGCCTCGAACAGCTCCGGAAATGCCGTTATTTCCCGCTCCGCCAACGCGACCGCCTGCGCTTCGTCCTCGGCGAGCAGCGGCAGCAGCGTCTCGGCGAATCGCGCCAGGTTCCAGGCGGCGATCCGCGGCTGCTGGTTATAGGCGTAGCGGCCTTGCGCGTCGATCGAGCTGAACACCGTCGACGGATCGTACGCGTCGAGGAATGCGCAGGGACCGTAATCGATCGTTTGTCCGCTGATCGCCATATTGTCGGTATTCATTACGCCATGAACGAAACCTACCAGCTGCCACTTCGCGATCAGTGAGGCCTGCCGGCGGACGACCGCTCTGAGGAACGATAAGTAATCTCCGGCATCGACCTCCGGATAGTGCCTTTGCATCGTATAATCGGCGAGCTCGCGAACCTGCTCCGCGCCTCCGGCGCCTGCGGCGTACTGGAACGTGCCGACCCGAATGTGGCTCGCCGCGACGCGGGTCAGCACGGCGCCAGGCAGCTCGTCCTCGCGAAACACCGGTTCGCCGGTAGCCACGACCGCCAGGCTGCGCGTCGTCGGAATGCCGAGGCCGTGCATCGCCTCGCTGATCACGTACTCGCGCAGCATCGGTCCGAGCGCCGCACGGCCGTCGCCGCCGCGCGAATAAGGCGTGCGTCCCGAGCCTTTGAGCTGGATGTCCAGGCGCTGTCCGTCAGGAGCGACATGCTCGCCCAGCAGCAGCGCGCGTCCGTCGCCCAGCATGGTCAGATGACCGAACTGATGGCCCGCGTACGCTTGCGCCAGGAGCTCGCCGCCTTCGGGCGACGCACTGCCCGACAGGACGGCCAAGCCGGCTTGACTGCGCAGCGCTTCTTCGTTCAAGCCGAGCGACTCGGCCAATCGGGCGTTCAGTACGGCGAGCTTCGGCGCTTCGACCGGATTCAGCGGTATTCTCGAGTAAAAAAAAGACGGTAGACGCGCATAGCTGTTGTCGAAGCGCCAGCCGGCCGTCGTCGTGGAATCAAGATGCGTCATAGCGTCTCCTTTCGCAGCTTTTCTTGTATGAAGCGTTTATCTTGTACGTATGTGCAGAGCCTAGCTTTTATCCGCATAAAATACATGCCGCGCGCTTAAGCGGCCGTCCTCGGCATCCAGGATGCCGAATGAAAATTGCGCTTGCCTCCGCTTGTCGGTCGGCGAGCCGGGATTAAAGATCAGCATATCGCTCTTCGGGTCGCGCCGCAATACGGGAATATGCGAATGTCCATAAACGATCGCGTCCGGCTTTTCTTCCTTAAATGCCGCAACCGCGTGCGCTTCCGTCTTCGTCCGCAACGCAGCCCCATGCCCGTGTACGACCCCGATCCGGCAGCCGCCCATGTTCAGCAGCAGCCGCATACCGAAGCGGGCCGCAATCTCCGGCCCGTCGTTGTTCCCGACGACGCCGTACACCGGGGCGTACGCGGACAATGCGTCGAATACGCTAAGGCGCGTCCAGTCTCCGGCATGGATAATCGCCGCCGCGTCCGTCAGCTCGCGCTGAAGCGCCGCCGGAAGGCGCTTGCTCATTCTCGGCATATGCGTATCCGATACGACCACGATCTTCATGCGCGATTCCTCGCTTTGGCTGCAGACTCTTTTCCATTTAATCTTACCCTAGCCGCGTCCGTTCATGAAGCGATTTTTGGAAATTCTAAATTTCCGCCGCCGCGGCAAACTCGCGCTTCATCTCCGCTTCGTACTCGGTTCGCTGAGCGTCGCTATATTCGAGGACTACGGCCATATAGTCGAGGACAGCCGCAAGGTTCCGCCGCGCCCAGCCGATATCGAAAAACAGGGCGCCCGTGCGCCTGACTAGAAAATCGGCGGGCTTTACCGCCATCTCCGCCTCGATCGCATACGCAAGCATGCCATAAGTCTCGTCGGAAAGGCCCGCACCGCCGGCGCTTCCCTGCCGCCGCCTCAGTATGCGTTTGAACACGTCATCCGCGTTCGAACCGTATCGGCTCGCGATCTGCAGCGCCGTCTCGGCCGACAGACCCGCAGCTTCTCCGGCAGTCGCCGCCTTTTTTGCATACTGCGCGTAACGTACGGAGCCGCCGACGTCGCCGCCTGATATCGGGAGCTCTTTGGTCGTGCAGGGGCCGAATGGACCTTTGCCTTCGGCACGCAGCGCGGCAGCCAGCCGATCGACGACCGTCTCGGCCATCTTGCGATAGCCGGTGAGCTTGCCGCCCGCGATCGTGATCAGGCCGGACGGCGACACGAAGATCTCGTCGCGCCGCGACACTTCGGAGGGCGACTTGCCTTCTTCATAAATAAGCGGCCGCAGGCCCGCCCAGCTCGATTCGACGTCCCGCTCGCCAAGACGCAACTCCGGGAACATGCCGTTGCAGGCGGCCAGCAGGTAGTCCCTATCCTCCTTCGTCGCCCGCGGCTGCGCCGTATCGCCGGCATAATCGGTATCCGTCGTGCCGACGTACGTCTTGCCGTCGCGCGGAATCGCGAACACCATGCGGCCGTCCGGCGTATCGAAATAGATCGCTTGACGAAGCGGGAACCTGTCGCTGTCGAATACAAGATGGACGCCCTTGGTCAGCCGCAGCGTCTTGCCGTGCCTGGAACGGTCCAGCTCCCGCAGCGTGTCGACCCACGGTCCTGCAGCATTGACGATATGCCGGGCCTGGATCCGGTACTCGCCCCCTCCG
This sequence comes from Cohnella sp. GCM10012308, assembly GCF_042649185.1. Lineage (NCBI taxonomy): Bacteria > Bacillati > Bacillota > Bacilli > Caryophanales > Paenibacillaceae > Cohnella > Cohnella sp. GCM10012308. Next base: position 102,803 of record NZ_JBHRYU010000012.1, on the reverse strand, counting down.
ATAAGATCGCGTGCCCGCACGCCTGTCGTCCGTCCCTTTTCATCGTAGAGGAACTGCTCGGCCTTCGTATAATTGACGGCGTTCGCGCCTGATTCGGCCGCCTTTTTAAGCACCTCGATCGTCAGCCGCGCATCGTCCGTCCGGTATTCTACGTAAGAGCCGCCGCCTCTCATGCCTTCCTTTTTCAAAAGCGGCTCCAGCGCCAGCGTGTTCTCTGGACTCAGCATGCGTCGCCGTTCGTCCCGCTTCACGCCGGCCAGGAAATCATACAGCCTCAGCCCGAACGAGGTGCTCAGCCTGCCGAACGTACCGCCCTTGTACAAAGGCAGCAGCATCCGCTCCGGCGTCGTGACGTGCGGGCCGTTCTCGTAAACGATCGCCCGTTCCTTGCCGACCTCGGCGACCATCTTGACCTCGAACTGCTTCAAGTATCGCAGACCGCCGTGCACCAGCTTCGTCGATCGGCTTGAAGTTCCAGCCGCGAAGTCCTGCATTTCAATCAGCGCCGTTTTCATTCCTCTTCGCTGCGCGTCCAGTGCGATCCCCGCCCCGGTAATCCCGCCGCCGACGACCAGCACGTCATACATGTCCTTTTCCATCTCTTCAAGTTTGGCTGACCGGTTCGTTCCGGCGAATGCGCTCTTCATGTCGATGCCCTTCTTTCTGTCGTTTCGAATGCAATAAAACCACGATGATGCAGACCGCGCCAGGCTGGCGCGGCCGATATCGTGGTTTCTCCTGATCTCCTACCGGATATGAACTTGTCTTTTATTTAAAAGCCATGGCGGCCCTGACCGCCTTCTGCCAGCCCGCGTACAATCGCTGCCGCTCCGCGTCCTGCATGACGGGATTGAACGAGCGATCGAGTCTCCAGCTGTCGGCAATGTCCTGCTTGCTCTGCCAATAGCCGACCGCCAGCCCCGCCAGATAAGCGGCGCCGAGCGCCGTCGTCTCGCCGACGGAAGGACGCTCGACCTCCGCGCCGAGCAGGTCGCTCTGGAATTGCATGAGCAAATTGTTGGCGACGGCTCCGCCGTCGACCCGCAGCCGCTGCAGCGGCAGGCCCGAATCCTCGATCATCGCGTCCAGCACGTCCCTGCTCTGATAGGCGAGCGATTCGAGCGTCGCGCGTATAAAGTGCTCTTTGGTCGTTCCCCGCGTCAGTCCGAAGATCGCGCCCCGCACGTCGCTGTCCCAATAAGGCGTCCCCATTCCGACGAAGGCCGGCACGACGTAGACACCTTCGGATGATTCCACCCTCGCCGCGTACGTCTCGCTGTCGGCCGAAGTCTTCAGCATGCGCAGTCCGTCCCTCAGCCATTGGAGCGCCGAGCCCGCGACAAAAACGCTGCCCTCGAGCGCGTATTCCACTTTGCCTTCGAGCCCCCAGGCGATCGTCGTCAGCAGCCCGTGTTTGGAGGCGACCGCGTCCGCGCCCGTATTCATGAGCATGAAGCAGCCGGTTCCGTACGTATTTTTAACCATCCCCTTCTCGAAGCAGGCCTGCCCGAACAATGCGGCCTGCTGGTCGCCCGCGATCCCCGCGATCGGAATGTTGCGGCCAAAGAAGTGATGATCCACCGTGTGCGTGTAAACTTCGGAGGACGAACGCACCTCGGGCAGCATGGCGCGAGGCACGTCCAGCACCTTCAGCAGCTCGTCGTCCCAGTCAAGTGTGTGTATGTTGTAGAGCAGCGTGCGGGAGGCGTTGGAGAAGTCGGTAACGTGCGCGGCGCCTCCGCTCATTTTCCATACGAGCCACGTATCGATCGTGCCGAACAGCAGGTCGCCGCGCGCCGCCATCTCGCGTGCGCCTTCCACATGATCGAGCAGCCACTTCACCTTCGTTCCGGAAAAATAGGCATCGATCAGCAAGCCCGTCTTACGCCTGAACAGATCGTCCAGTCCTTGCTGCCTCAGCGTCTCGCAAATATCGTTGGTCTGCCGGGACTGCCATACGATCGCGCGATGGATCGGGCGGCCCGTATGGCGGTCCCACACGACCGTCGTCTCACGCTGGTTGGTGATGCCGATGGCCTCGATCTGCTCCGGCCGAATATCCCCTTCGGACAGGACGCGCGCAATAACGCCGAGTACGGACAGCCATATCTCGTTGGCATCGTGTTCGACCCAGCCCGGCTTGGGAAAGTATTGCTTGATCTCTTGCTGCGCGACGGCGACGGCGCGGCCGCTTTTGTCGAAAAGGATCGCGCGGGAGCTCGTCGTCCCTTGATCGAGCGCTAAAATATAGCGATTTTCCATGTACGCTCCCCCTATCGTATCCCGTTTTCGTAATGCTTCCATAGCTCCTTGTTGGAAGTCGTCACCGCGGAGGCGCCAGCAGCAAGCGCTTGCTCCACGTCATTCGCCGTGCGGATGAGGCCGCCGGCGAAGACGGGAATGCCCGTGCGTTCGTGCACCTCGGCGATCATATGCGGAATGACGCCCGGCAGCACCTCGATATAGTCGGGCTTCGTCCGTTCGAACATGGCATAGCTCTTCTCGAGCGCATTGGTGTCGAGCAGGAACAGACGCTGGATGGCAAGCAGCTTGTTCTGCTTGGTCTTGGCAATCACGCTCGCCCGGGTCGAGACGATGCCCGCGGGCCGCGCGATCTGGCAGATGAATTCAGCTGCGTATTCGTCGTTTTTGAGCCCTTCGATCAGGTCCGCGTGCACGATCGGCTTTTTGCCGTTCGACTTCGCGAGCTGCACGATCGGCTGCAGCTGCGCGACATGCATGTCTAGCAGCACGATATACTCGTACGGGAGCTTGATCAGCTTCTCCAGATCCTTGACCTTGCGCGCCGCGGGGAGTATCTGCTGTCGGCTGAATGGCATAGGGAGCTCCCTCCGTTCGGTCTTGTAAAAAAAGAAAAAAAGGAAATCACGAACTCGTCCCCTGGGGGACCTGAGTCGCGTGCTCTCCTTTTCTCCGCCGCGCATATGAACTTGACACGATTATATTACAGGATCTATGCGGCGTCTACCCCGAGGTTTGGCGTTGCTCCGAGGCTCGCTCCCTGGCCATGCAGCCAAGATGCATATTTATGCCGGGATGGTCCCGCTGCGCCGCAGCTCGCGATGGCTGAGCGGCATTGCGTGCCGCTATCGTTCCGCTGCGACGCAGCTGGCGGGGGCTTAGCGGCATTGCGTGCCGCTATGGTTCCGCTGCGACGCAGTTGGCGGTGGCTTAGTGGCATTGCGTGCCGCTATCGTTCCGCTGCGACGCAGTTGGCGGGGGCTTAGCGGCGTTGCGTGCCGCTATGGTTTCGCTCCAACGCAGCTCGCGGGGGCTTAGCGGCATTGCGCGCCGCTATGGTTCCGCTGCGCCGCAGTTGGCGGTGGCTTAGTGGCATTGCGTGCCGCTATGCTTCCGCTTCGCCGCAGCTGGCGGTGGCTTAGCGGCATTGCGCGCCGCTATGCTTCCGCTCCAACGCAGCGCGCGGAGGCTTAGCGGCATTGCATGCCACTATCGTTACTCTCCAAAGCAGCTCGCGGGGGCTTAGCGGCATTGCGTGCCGCTATCGTTACGCTTCACCGCAGCTCGCGGGGGCTTAGCGGCATTGCGTGCCGCTATCGTTACGCTTCACCGCAGCTCGCGGGGGCTTAGCGGCATTCCGCTACCGGGCCGTGCAAGCGCCACACTTGGGGCGATAGCGGCATAAAGCGCGATCACGACTGCGATATCGGCCGCAGCCGGGTCGCCCGCACGAGCTTGCGGCCGAGCGCCGGCATGCAGCGTACCGCGGTCAGCGCGGTACGCGCCAGAAGCGGACGGCCGGCGGCCCGCTGCAGCAGGTTGCCCCATCGCAGCGGGCCGGCGAACGCGCCGCGAATCGCGCGGGCGTAGTCCTCCTCCCACTCGCAGAGGGACAGCTCGCCGCCGAGATAGCGCTCCGCGGACAGCGCGCATAGCTGCGCGGCGCGCAGCGCCATCGACATGCCGTCCCCGCACAGCGGCGGTATCGTCGCGCACGCGTCGCCGACGAGCGGGATGCCGTCCCAAGGAATCGGCCGCGCATACAAACGCACGGGCGCGATTGCGGCTTGCGTGCCCGGAACGGGCTTCGCGCCGGCCAACCGCCGATCGAGCGAGGGGCTGCGAGCCTGCGCGAGCTCGAGCCAGCCTTGCACGGCGGTCGGCGCTTCCCGGACCGCGCGCCTGTCGAGCAGCGCGGCGGCGTTCACGATGCCGCTGCCCGCCGGGGATAAGCCCAGATAGCCTCCTTCAAAGAAGTAAAGCTCTACTTCGTCCCTGGCATCTATACCTGTAAAATGCATTTTGACGCCAAGGTAGGGCGAGCTTGCCGGCTTGTTCCTTCGCTTCGCGCCGGTTAATACAGACAGGCGGCCTCCGCCTCCCCATGCGCCGATGACCGCGCGCGCCTGCACGGTACGCGCGACGCCGCCGCTCACGAGCTTCAGCGTATAGCCGTCCGCTTCGCGCGCCATCGACGCGACGGTCGTTCCCGTCGCGATCTCGGCGCCGGCAAGACGGACTTCGCGGTGAAGCGCCTCGTCGAGGGCATAGCGGCTGAGTCCCCATGCCGCGCCGGGCAGCGGTATGCGCAGGGGCGCGCTGCCGAAGGCATGGATCCGCGTCGCGCGGATGTCTGCCGGCTCGAGCGACCTGAGCGCGGAAGCGAAGCCCAGCTCGGACAAAATGCCGATCGATTCCGGCGACAGAAACTCCCCGCATACTTTGTGCCTGGGAAACCCTTTCCGGTCGATCAGCAGCACCCTCCGCCCGCGATCCGCAAGCGCCTTGGCGAGACTGCTGCCCGCTATGCCGGCGCCGATCACCACCGCGTCCGTCGTCTCGGAAACCAAAGCGGCGCTATCTTTCACCTCGTTCAAGCGGGCCCGCCTCCTTTTCCGTCCAGGGTCGTCTTTGCGGCGACCGTCTTCGGCACCGTTACGACATACCTAAATAAAGGGCGCCAGCTGTAAGCCATTCCGCTCGCGTCCAAGCGAAGCCGAAGCCGCTCCCAATCCGCAGCCCGAAAGCCCTTCGCGACCGACAACGGACCGTCGTTCACGACAAAGCGGTTGCCCGAGACGATTCTCGCCGCCAGCCACACGGCCGTCCACGCCAGCCAATGGCGGTGGATATCCTGAATAACCACTCCCACTTTGGACGCCTTCAGCATCGCACTAATGACGTCGGGCAGCTCTTCGTCTCCAAAATGGTGAACGAACTGGGACGCCGTCACAATGTCCGCGGACGCTTCTTCCAGCGCGAACAGGTCGCGACGAACGACGGTCACCCGCGGTTCGCCGGCGTAAAATGCCCGCGCCTCGGCGCACGCTTCCTCCGTCCGGTCGGCAAGCGTGATGCCGATCGCGACGCCCCGCGCGTCTGCCCAGCGGAGCAGCGCCGCATTGACGTCTCCCGAGCCTGCCCCGATGTCCAGCACCGTCAGGCGATCCGGACGTCCCGCCCGCTCCCAGAGCCGGGCGACGCCGTACAGCGTCCTTCCTGATGCGGCGAACAGACGGTTCAGCCTGCGCAAATGCCGAAGCGCTTCGCGCAGCTCGGCTCCGCCCTGCGCGAGATCGTCCATCAGTTCGGGCGCCTCCGCGCGAGCCTCCCACCTTCTAAACATGCGAGGCCAACCGCGCTTCGCCGCTCGGTTCGCGCCCGTTCTCGGCGTCATGATCCACGCCCGAACGCACCGCAGACTGCTCGCCCGGCCGATAGGCGATCGGCAGCAGCTCGCAGGAAAGCCCGGGCCCGAAAGCAAGGCAGACGCCTTCCGATCGAGGCGCGCCTTCCTCGCGTTTGGCCTGCCGGATGGCATCCAGCACGAACAGCAGCGTCGCGGACGACATATTGCCATAGTCGCGCAATATGCTTCTGCTGTATCCGGTATGCTTGTCCGTTAATCCGAGCTCCGCTTCGAGCGTGTCGAGAATGCCCTTGCCGCCCGGATGAACCGCCCATATATCGGGCAACGAATCCTCTTCGCCCAGCATCGAAGACAAACGATCAGGCACGTAACGGCCGATCAGCGAGGGAATGCGGGAGGACAGATAGAGATCGAAGCCATGATCGCCGACTTCCCACACCATCTCTCCTTCGCCTTCCGGAAGCAGCGCGCTGACGGGCTTTCCGAGCTCGAACCTTTCCTTGGCGACGTCTTCTGAGGTACCGATTACGCAGGCGGATGCGCCATCTCCAAAAAACGAAGCGCCGAAGAGCGCCTCCTTCCCGGCGGACGGTTGAATGTGGAGCGTGCACAGCTCGACGCAAACGATAAGCACGGATGCCCCGGGCTGTCCGCTCACGATATCGCGGGCCATGCCGATCGCCTTAAGTCCGGCCGCGCATCCGAGAAAAGTCAGCGGGATCCGGTTTACCGTATCCTTTAACCCCAGCTGCTTGGCCAGCACGGTGTCGAGCCCCGGCAGAAATTGACCGGTGCAGCTGACCGTCAGCAAATGCGTCAGCGTCGACGGCGATACGCCAGCGTCGGCGAGCGCGGCGGACGCGGCGTGTAGCGCGAGCGGCACCGACGCCTGCTTGTAGGCCGCCATTCGTTCCGAAGTAACGGGTACCGGGAGTCCCGACAGCTGTGCGAAATACCGGTTGCTTGCCGCAGGCTCGAGAAGCGCAGGCTCGCAGGTGTAGCGGGTTTGCACGCCGCATTGCTTGAACAGGCGCCTCGCCCAGCGGGCCGCATCGGGCGTGTCCCGGAGCGCATCGGCCAGGCGCTGGGCCGTGTCCAGCTGGTCCAGCTTGTGCGCCGGTACCGCAGTCCCGATGCCGACCATTGCGATCGACGGCTCTATGGTTCGCATTTTACGCTTCAACCCCTTTTCGTTCGGATATCGCGAGACAAGCTGCTATCCTTCACTTTATTCCGGGTGGCGTCCGAATATGTGAGCAAGCCGTGCAGCGCAAAAAGGCCGCGCAAAGCGCGGCCAGAACGAACAAGGTTTATCGGTTCAACGCATAGATCAGCACGGCAACGATCACGATCGTACATACAACGTAGATCCAGCTCAGGTTCGCCCATTTCTTGCCCGTCTGCTGGAAATAGGCCGGGTTGCCTTCTCTATTCGTCCTCGATTGTCCGATCGCGATCGTCGCCGCAAAGCCGACGACCATCACGACGACAACCAGAATAATCGGTAGTATCATATCCGCTCTCCATTATTCGCAAGTTGCCATCATTATAGCAAATTCGGCCTCTTCCCGCTAAGCAGACGAAACCGCCTTATTAAAGCAAGCGTTCGCGCAGCGCTTCGGCCGAATGCGGGGACAGATGTCCGAGCGGAATGTCGAAGACGGTTTTCGCGCCGGTCGCGCCTTCTTGCGACAGCCGTACCGCCGCCCGTGCGTAGGCGACCAGCACGCTGGCGGTGAACTCGGGATTGCTGCCCAGCTTGAGGCCGAATTCGATCAACTGCTGCGTGCCTTCTCCCGTCACGCCGCTGCGAAGGACAAAGCCGCCGTGCGGCATGCCGCTATGCTCCGCCTGCAACTGCTCTTCGGTAATAAACTCGACCGTCGTATCGTAGTCCGAAAAATAGTTCGGCATCTCTTTGATCTCACGCTCGATGGCGGCTGTGTCCGCGCCCTGCTCGGCGACGACGTAGCACAGACGTTCGTGCTTTTCGCGCGTCGTCAGCTCCGGGTTCTCTCCGCTGCGTACGCTGGCGATCGCGCGTTCGACCGGAATCGTGTACTGGACGCCCGCTTTGACGCCGGCTACGCGCCTGATCGCATCCGAGTGGCCTTGGCTCACGCCTTTACCCCAGAACGTATATTCCTTGCCCTGCGGCAGGATCGACTCCGCCAGCAGGCGGTTCATCGAGAACAGCCCAGGATCCCAACCGGTCGAAATGACGCTGACATTGCCGCCCTGACGCGCCGCTTCGTCGACCGCGCGGTAAAATTCGGGAATTTTCGCATGCGTGTCGAAGCTGTCTACCGTATTGAAATGGGCGGCTACCAGCGGCGTCTGCTCCGGCAGATCCGTCGCCGAGCCTCCGCACAGAATCATGACGTCGACCTCTCCCCGGAAGCGTTCAATATCCGAGATCGATTCGAATCGCGCATTCACGTTCGTTTCCGCGCTCATCCGGGCCGCGTCGCGCCGCGTGAAAATCGCGATGAGCTCCATATCCTCGTTTTGACCGATTGCCTTATGTACGCCGCGGCCCAGATTACCGTAGCCGACGATTCCGATCCTGATTTTGGACGACATAATCGTTTCCCCCTTAGCGAATATCGACAAAATTATAACTCACATGCAATGTAACTTGCAAAGATTGATTTTCCAACCTTGGACGCTGACATCATTCTTTCATGACTTCGTCAATTCGATTGCCGCGCGATTGTGGACAAGCGACAATTTTGTGCTATGATGAGACGAAGATCCCTCAACACAACTTGAATAGGAGAGATCAAGCTTGATCCAACTAAAGGAATTCCTCGATACCGAATATTCGCTCGCGGAAAAAAGAGCCAATGAATTTTTGGCCGGCTTGGAAGAAGAACAAGTCGTGAACGTTTTGTACGGTTCGTATGCCAAGTCCCAGACGCAAGGCGTCGTCCATCAGCGGGCTTCGATCCTTATCGTGTACAAAACAAAATAATCTCGGACACGGACGCTTAACATGCTGCGCCGAGCGTCCGACCGATACGAACGACAGCCTTGGGCGATTTCCGCTCCAAGGCTGTTTTCTATTTATGCGTACTTTTACAAGTGCTGGAGGTAGAGCACGACCATGCTCTTCTTCGGCACAGTGTAGCTCGCGATTGCGGACGTTCCCGTCTCGGCGGTCGTCGTCACGGTGATGGGCCGGCCGGTCGCGGTGTCGGTCGACTCCAACGTATCGGCCGTCAGTATCGTTTTTTTGACGAGCTTGTAGCTGCCGCCGTCGAACGACAGGCTGACCGGCCTGTCGATATCCGGATCGCGGTTCACGAAGATCAGGTTCAGCCCGCCGGCTGCAGTCGTCATCGCATTCGCGGTGATAATCGACGCGCCGTCCGCCGGATTCGTCAGATCGCCCGAGATATCCGTCTTGACGACGTTCGCGCCCAGCGACTCGCCTTCGACTTTCATCAGATCGCGCAGACCCGTCGCATAAAGCGTATCGCCCGTCGCCTCGTTCAACACGCCCCAGGGGCTGCCGACCAGGACGTGCAGCGCCATCAGCCCAACCTCGGGCCTCTTGTACATCCGGTTGATAAACTCGGCGACGCCTAGCGTCCCCTTCAGATCGTGCGTACGGTACGCATAAGTCGAATAGTTGGCGGGCTCGCCGTCATTGAGCGGCCAAACGCCGTGTTCGGAGATGTAGATCTGAATATGGTGCGCCGGGTTCAGGTTCGCCGGACTGGCCTCCCATGCCGCGATATCGTCGCGCAGCGAATTCAAGTATTTCTCGATATCGCTTGGCGTCAATCCGTAATAGTACGGGTGGAACGTAATATAATCGATATCGTTGCCCATTTGCTCGAGAATCGCGTTGTGCCAATCGCGCCAGGTGCCGGTCGGTCCGCCGTACTTCGCGCTCCAGGGTCCCGTGACCGCCAGCGCCGCGAACTTCGCGTTCGGATCGACGCGCTTCACCTCGCGGATGATGTCCTTGCTCTTCTGTATATACGTATCGATCGGAAAACGGGAGCTCTGATCGAGCTCGTTGCCCAGCTCGTAGGTCGCGACCTGAACCGGGTCCGGGTGTCCAAGATCGATGCGCTTCTGCGCCCAGTTCTTACCGCCGTTCGGGTCGTGAACGCCGTCGCCGGTCAGGAATTCGGCGAGATCGGCCTGGTCCGCCGCGGTTTCCTTGAGCATATTAAACGTCCAGGTTATCTTGCGGTTCGCATCGAGCGTCTTGGTCGAGTTCAGCCATTCCATGATGCCGTAACGCTGCTTGCCGGTGTTGCCTCCGTATACGCTCGGAAACGCGGTACGTTCCTCGAGCGTGCCGATCGTATACTTCCACCGCATCGCCATGGAATCGGTTCCGGCGACGCGCATGAGTCCGGCAGGCACATCCTGCATCAAATCGTAAAAAGCTTGCTTGACCGTCGTGGAAGCGGTCGAATCGATCAACATATCCTGCGAGGACAGCCAATCGGTATTGTAGCCGAGGAGCTGGTTCGTAGCCGCCCGGATCGTCTGGGTCTCATGTACGGCCAGGCTGGCGGCGAGAGTCGCGGGCTTCGCCGTAGTTAGAGAAGCCGCCGGACCGCCGATCGTCCAGCGCCCGCCCGCATCGCCGGCTTCGATCTTGAACGTATAACCGGTATTGTATTGGAGACCGGTTACCGCATAAGAACTGACCGCGCCGGTCGTGAACGTGACGGTCTGACCCGACGCGCTCGTGCCGGTAATTTTATATTGCGTGACGGCGGCGTCGTCGATCGCGCCGCTCCAAGCAAGCGTGGCGCCGCCGCTCGTTACGGTGCCCGAGACGACGTGCAGCTCGCCCGAGGTGCTCCAGATCGGATCCTGCGCGGAGGAAGTCGCGATCGAAGCGGTCAGATCGGACGACGTATAATTGCCGCTGGCATCCTTCGCCCGCACCGTAATCGCGTAGGTCGTCCCCGTCGTAAGTCCCGATAATGCGGCGCTTGTTCCCGTTTGAAGCCCCTGCGAGATCCCGTTCACCTTGACTTCGTAAGTAATGCCGCTTACGTTGTCCGCCGCCGCCGGCCAGCTGAGCTTCAACGTGCCCGTGCCTTTGGCGTCGGTCTTGATCGCGGCCCCTGCGGGCCATGTCGGCGCGACGCTCTCCGGCTGGAATTGAACGTTTGCCGTCGCGGTTTTCAAGCCGTACGTGGCCTGGACCGTGACAGTGCCGCCGGTTGCCGCGCCTGTGTAGGCGAGCTTGCCGTTCGTGACGGTCGCGCTGCCGGAAGTCACTTGCCAGGCGATCGGGCCGGCCGATGGGACCGTGCCCGACAGCGAGCCGGCATAGGACGCGCCGACGGTCAGCGCGTCCGCAAGGGAAACCGTCTGACCGACCGGATACGTGCTGGCGCTTGGCGTCAGCGCGATCGCGGTCGGCGCTCTCGTGAACGTGAAGTCGTCGACGTAGAGCGTGCCGGATACCGTCCCCGTGCCGAGCGTGCGACGCTCGATGAGCACCCGCACCTCGTAGGCGTTCGGGTTGATCGCGAGCGTGCCTTTATACTGCGTCCAATCCTGCGTCGCAGGCAAGTTCGAGGCGACCTGCGTAATGACCGGATATTGCTGTCCCGTGATGAATTGCTGCAGCGAGACGTTCGGCTTGTTGCTCGCGGATGTATTCTGATCCGTCAGTTGGTCCGTCTTGACCCAAAAATCGTAGTAATACGTGTCGCCCGGATTCACCGGCAAATATTGATCGTAGCCCAGGAAGGCGTCCGTACCCGTAAAGGAGAATTTGAAGGCGCCGGTGCCGCCGTGCTTTACTTGAGACTGCGCGGACACCGCGATCGATCCCAAGTTGCGGTTCCAGCTGCCGTCGTAGTCCATACCGCCATTGTTGGACATATTATCGGCGGGCGAGCGGGTCTTGATCGTCACGGACGGACCGTCCGTGGATGTGCCGGCAGCGGTCGTCGCCTCGACCTTATACACATAAGTCGTTGACGGCGCCAGGCCGTTTAACAGCGCAAACGTCCGTGTATTTGGGGCCGTGGTGACCTGCGTGCCGTTCTGATAGATTTTGTACTGCGTGACATCGGCCGGCACGGCGGCCGCGCTCCAATTCAGAACGACGCCGGCGTCCGTGCTGCTGCCCGACATCCCTTTGTCTACGGTCCAAACGCTGGGCACCGTCGGCGCCGCCAGATCCTTGGAGGGCCCGTTCGTGCTCCATTGGTTCGCCTGATCGCCGGCCTCGATCTTGATCCGGTACGACGTGCCCGGCGTTACGGTGAGGTCTGCCGAAGCCGTCTGCACGGTCTGCTCGAGGCGGCCGTTCACGTATACTTTATAGTTCGTGACGGCGATGTTGTCGGTTGCGCCGCTCCATGAGAGATGAAGCGTAGACGGCGTCGGATAAGTTTCGGCGATCGCGCCGCTCGTCCAGGTCGGCGCCGTGCTGTCGTTCGGATTGAATGTAACGTTTACGGTCGCGTCCCTGCCCAGATAAGATGCTTTTAGCGTCACCTGGCCGCCGTACGCCGTACCCGTATACGCGACCTGGCCGCCGCCGATCGTCGCCGATCCGCTTTGCACGCTCCATTCCAGGTGCGGATCGCTGGCTGCGACGGCCGTCGGACTGCCGCTATAAACGGCTGCTGCCGCGATCGTGGACAAATTCAGCGTTCCAGGCGCCGTGCCGCTATCCGATGGCGTCAGCGTGATCGAATCGGGCTGCTTGGCGAGGAAAGCGTCGTCGTAATACACCGTACCCGCCACTGAGCCTGCCGTGTTGAAGCGACCGATGAGGAACAGCAGCTTGTTCGCGCCCGCAGGCGAAGCGAATGAGCCGCTCAGTTTCGTCCAGTCCTGACTGGACGTTCCGTACTGGATGCCGCCCGGCTGCGAGACGAACGTATTGTTGTTGTACGCCGAGATCTTCATGCCGGGATAGTACGTGCCCGGCTGTCCCGACGGCGTCAAGCTGTCCGTCTTCATCCAGACCTCGAAATAATAATTCGTACCCGGCACGACGGCCGGCGCGTTGTTGTTGAAATACTGCAGCTCCGCGTTGCCGTTCAAGACGGCTTTAAACGCGTAGTTGCCGCTTCTCTTGACCGTCGACTGTACCGAGACGGACGAAAAGCTGTTGTTGAAAAAGCCCCAATTAAACCAATTGCCGCTCTCGAAGCCTGGATCCACCAGCAAATTGTCGTTAGGCGCCGTCGCATGCGCAACGTAGCGGCCAAGCGGCGCAAGCAACGACACGAGCATGGCTAGCACAATAAAAGCAGCCCAACGTTTGTCCATCGCCTTTCGGTTCAAAATCATGATTCACCTCTCCTTTTCGAATGGTGATGCCCTTCGTGTGGCTTGGTGTCGCGCGAAGAACCGTGCCGGGGCGCGCCCCGTCCTTCGCGCCTCGATAAGCGTCCTACCGCCTCCTTCTATTCGGGGGTGGAATCGATTACAGTATAGGAGACGCGCCGGTCCCTTTTATAGGAGACATTTTTGCTGTCATTGCTCAATTTTGATATCGTATCGGTACGTATCTATTTTGCAAGGCTGCATTATCCAATATATGTTTAAATTGATTTTTTAAGGAGATCGCCATTGAAGAAGAACAGCAAGAAAATCGTTGCCGCAGCTGCAGCGCTGTACGCCGTGATCATTTTGTATTTTATGTTTATCGCTTTTAACAGGACGGGCCGCGCGGGCGGCGATTGGGATTATACGTTTATGTTCGTGCCGGAGACGGTACCTTTGCGGTTTCCCGAACCGACTTTTATGTGGCTGTTCAGCTTTGGAAACGTCGCCGCGTTTATTCCCTTCGGCGTAATGATTCCTTATTTATTCCGATGGTCCTTTAGGAGATTCGTCGTTAGCTTTATTGCGGCGATCACGCTTCTGGAGACGCTCCAGGCGCTGACGCGACTCGGATCGTTCGACGTGGACGATATCATCTCCAACACTTTGGGCGCCTGCATCGGGTATGCCGCCTGGCGGATCGGCTTCGCATCCGGGCGCCCGGCACGCAGATGGGCGGCAGCGATCCTAAGCTCGGTAGCGCTGCTCGTCGGCCTCATACTCGTATCGGAAGGATGGGATGCGGCGATCAAAAAGAAAGAGGGCACGTTTCAAGCCTTGAACGTCCCTGAAACATCCGATGTCCCCGCAGCCGGCAGCTTGTCCTCCTTTACTGTAGGCGGAGAGTCCGTAGCGCCTCAGTACAATGCTTACGTCGCCAGCTCTGTTCCGAGCTATACGATTAAGCCGGGGCACTTGAAAAACGTGCGTTTCTACGCCAGTTACGGGATTCCGGATCGATCGGCGCATGAAGGGCGCGTCTCCATCTACGCGGACGGCGAGCTGTTCGCCGAATTCAGTGCCGAATACATATCCGGCATCGAAACGATCGTCGTCCCTCTCAAGCGAATCGACGAGCTTCGGATCGTCGTTGAAGGGAACGCCGTGCTCTGGGACGTCGGTTATCGCAAAATGGAGCATTGGTGGGAGTAACCGGTTCGAGGAACGCCGTAGATCGAGGCCGAGTATTTGCTGTCGAGCATCGATATTTTTCGGATAGGAGTCAACCTAAAAAATAGACCGTCAGGGCGAATTCCGGCCTCCCCTGACGGTTTTGCTTTTGCTTATATGTCTTCCGCTGCTGGATCGGCATTCCATGCCCGAACGGAAATGCCGTACGTATCGTTCACGACGATAAGGCGCGTCTCCCCGGCGTCGAGCCAGAAAAAGTTGTCGTCGCAAATCAGATGTGCCGGATCCGGCGCGTCGTCAGACCCATCGTCACCCATCCGATACAGCTCGACGCCGACAGCCGGCAGCCTGCCGATATTTTTTACGGCGACCTGGTTCTGTCCGCGTATCTTCGCCTGAAGCGCCGTGCGCGGCAGATGCGCGAGCGCGCCCTGCCGCGCATCGAAGTTGAACCAGTAAAACGTCCGGTGCAGCAGCCCGTCGGCAGCGTACAGCTCCGAGACGACAAGTAGCGGCGCCTCCTTCTCTCGACGCCCGGCGAGCGCGACGTAGCCCATCTGCTTCACGCGATCGACCGGACCTTCGCCTGCGAAGGCATCGGTAGACATCGGCTCAAGCGACGGCCCGTATACGCGAACGTTCGCCTGCCATTCCCCGTCCAGCCTGCCGCTATCGTCGAAGACGAAAACGGGCAGCTTCTGCGGTTCCGAGGGGCTGTTCAGCTTTGAAAACAGGACGCTCGCCATCGTCGGCGCAAACGCATCCTGGGTGAAATAATGCGACATCTTCGGTGCGCCGTACCAGTCGACCGTCGCCCAGGACATGCCGATATAGACGTCGTTCAGCTTGTAGGTAATGACGCCGATCTCGTGCGGCCAGCGGCTGCGCGCATGCTCGATCTTGTGCCTAAGCGACGTTACCTGCGCGAGCTGCGTTCCGAAGACGAACGCTTCGACACCGTCGCAGGCGACGAACGCGTCTGCGTATTCGGTCAGGATGCGGCAATCGTCCCGCGTGTCGAATGCGGGCAGATGCCGATAAAAGCTCCTGCCGGGAGGCTGCGGCCACTGCTTCAGCTCGTCTTCCGGCATGAAACGCCGCATCGAAGTCATATTGGGCGCGGAGGCGAGCCCGAATTCTCCGATTATTACGCTGTCCAGATTCGCGTAATAATCGAAGCCGTAAGCCGGGCTCCATCCTTTCCAAACGATATGGCTGTGCATGCTCCCGCCCCAGGGATCGGTCAGATGAAACGGACGGGTTCCGTCCAGTTCGGCTGCAAGCCTGCCCATCATATCCATAACCGGGCTGTCCAGTCCCTTGCCGATCTCGTTGCCGCCAGCCCACATGACGAGCGACGGATGATTGCGCAGCCTTACGGTGTTGGTCCGGACCGTCGCTTCCAGCACGTCCGCAGGCTGTTGGTCGTGGCTGCCCCAACAGGTCGGCCACTCCTGCATGACCATCAAGCCCTTCCGATCGCACAGGTCGTAAAAGTCGTCGGTCTCCGGCATCCCGCCGCCCCAGGCGCGGAGCAATTGAACGTGCTGCGCCGCGGCCAGCGACAGGAAGTGCGCATACCGCTCCCGCGAGAAATCCATGAGCGCATCCATCGTGCACCAGCCGGTGCCTTTGGCGAACATCGGTTTGCCGTTGACGATAAACGTCCAATTGTAAACGTCACGCCGCTCTCCGCCAGGCAGCGGGCCCATCTCGAGCGAGCGGATGCCGAACGTCGTCTCTTTGCGGTCCGGCAGGCCGTCTCCTTGAGGCGAAAACGAAAGCGCCAGCTTGTATAAGGGCTGCTCGCCCATGTCGACTGGCCACCACAGCCGCGGCCGAGGCACCTCGACTTCCAGACGCAGCCCGCCGGCAGCCTCAGCGGCGTCGACGCGAATCGCAAAAGCAAGCGGCTCTCCCGGGAAGTTGTCGGGCGCGATCTCGCCGCGCAGCGTGCCAGACCAGACCGGCCGATCGCATGCGAAGTCGACCGCGATATCGACGCGTCCGGCAAACGCGCGCTCCGCAGATGTCACCGCGACGAACGGTCGGCCGATCGACACCTCCGGCTTGGCGTCAATACGAACCGAACGCCAGATGCCTACCGCGGGCAAATCCACGTAATGCCACCCGTAGTTGCAGTTAAAAACGACGGTGGAATGCCAGGCCGTCCATTCATTGCCGAGCGGCGCGGGCAGCACCTTGACGATCAGCTCGTTGCCCGCTTCCTTCAGCGCGAAGCCTTGAAAGCTCGGGCCGCCGAAGGCGCCGTTGTGGTCGCCAAGCCGGACGCCGTTCAGCCAAGCCTCGCAGCCCGGCGTCACCCCGTCGAACGTAAGCGCCGGCGACGCGCTTAGTCCCGTCCATCCCGGCGCGTCGAACTTGCGCCTATACCACCAGGTTTTGTGGCTGTACGCTTTGGCGATAGCCGCATTTTCGCCGAAGGCAGGATCGGGCAGCAGCCCCGCTTCCACGAGCGCGGCATGGATGCTGCCGGGGACGCGCGCCGGAATCGCGTCCGGCCAGGCGCCGGACAGTCGCATCGCCGAATCGCCTTCCTCCGCCAGTTCCCACAAGCCGTCCAGCAGAATGGCGGGCGGCGGCGCGGGCATCGCCGGCCTCTGTGCCGCCGTTAGAAGGGCGACCTGCCGGGCGGCTCTATCGAACGGCGAACCTCCCGCCGCGAACCGCAGCCGTTCGACCACATCCAGACTGGCGGATGCCTCTTCGCCAATAATGCCGTTCATGTTCGATGTCGTACGCATGCTCATCCGCCCTTATACCAATGAATAAACCCAGTAATAAAATTCATTCCAGGCGCGCGACTCGCCCTCCTGCACGAATTCGATGCGAATGCCGAGGTCGGTCTTGCCTGCCGTATATTTAGCCGGAATCTCGAACTCGTCTTCGAGCCACCGCTTGTAAGGGTTCCGGTCCGCGAAGTACCAGCTGCGCTCTTCGACGCGGACGCCGTCGACGTATACGTTCGCCCTTTGCCGCCCCGTGATCTGGTCGGATCTTCTCCGCAGCCTGACGCCGATGTTGGCCGGCTCGACGGCGACCCTGAATTCGGAGTATCCGTTGAATTCGTTGCCCCGGTCCCGAAGCGCGCTTCGGGCGCCGTCCTCGTAGCCGCTCTCCAGCTCGTAGCTGCCGGCGCCGCCTTTCATGCCGTAACCGTGGTACGTTTCCGAATCGTGATTGCCGACGTCGACCTCGTCCGTCAGCGCCATGCCCGGCGCGTCCACGCCATAATAAAAAAGTATGCCGGAATGTTTAAGATACTGGTTGTTCGCGCCTCCGGCTTCGATGCCGAAGACGAGTTCGCTGCGGAACGGATAAAAGTCGCCGGCGCAAAGCCGGACCATCGACCAAGGACTGTCCTTCAGCCCGTCGTAAGCGCTCGACGGATTGGCTTCAGGCGGCGTCGGGAAGCCCCAGCCGTAGCAAACATAGCTCTCTGAGCCGTCGCTCTCTACCTGTGGTGTCTTGATGCCGTCGATATGGACGCGCACGTCGCCCTCGCAGCTGATGATGCCCTGCCTCCACGCGTGCGCGGTGACGATCGCCGCTACCAAATGGCCTTTGCCTTCGATGCGGCCGATGACGCTGTCCGCCAGATGGGTCGCCTTGGAAGCGCGGTAGCCCGACGAGCGGAAGTAGCCGGTGCCCCCTTCGGCATACAAGCCGTTATTCGCCGCCGTATGGCGAATCTCCCAACGCGCGAACGAGACCGTCCGGTCTCCTTTGTTGACGAGTTCGAGACGCGCGCTGCGCCAATAGGGCATTGGAAAGTAGTTGTACATCTCCCCGTCCGGCCGCGTGCCGTGCGAGAGCACGCCTGTCGCGTTGTACCCAAGCTCGTTGCCGAAAAAGGCGCCCAGCGGACTCTCGACGTCGGGCGTGTCGTGGCCGTCCCAGACTGCCTTGATCCAGACGTCGCGAAGCCAGTCCGGTCGATCGGCGTCGGTCGGCGCGGGCGTCTCGGCCATAATAGAGACGATGCTGCCTTGCCCCGTGACATCCAGCAGCAACGAAGACTGGCCGGGTTCTAGCGTCAAATCCTGCGTGATCGCACGCTCGGAAGCGACCTGCGGCTTCGGGTCCTCCCCGACACGGTTCCAGATCTCGAGAACCTGATCCAGCGACTCTTTGCCCGTATAGGTCTTGACGCCTTCCGCAGTCGCGTACGAATGGTAGACGACATGTCCCCAGCCGCCCTCTCCTTTCGCGGAGCCCTTCAGCTGCAAGTCGGACGTGATCCTGCACGAACGCGCATAAGGCATCGGCACATAGCTGCGAACGACGCGGATCGGACCCCGCCCTTCGTCCTCCGGCCCCATATAAGCGTCGGCAAGCGGCACGATGAACGGATGCTTGCGTCCGAACTCCGAGTGCTTGATCGCAAAGCGAGGCTCGCGCTCTCCGTCGAAGTAAAAGCGGAAGGTCGGCTCCGGGCTGTCCGGATACCGGTGCTGAACGAAGTTGTAGATGCATCCGGGACCGTCCACGTCGAAAATGACGTATTCCTCCCCCTCCTTATATAGCATCCAGTCCCAATCCCAATTAAAGCCCTTTTTATCGATGCTGCCTTCATAATGCACCTGAACGCCGTCCCTCAACAGGGGCAGCAGATCGAAGCGCTCCAGATTGGCCAACCCGATAGGCGGCTGCGCCATACTCGTCAATGTCATGACCTCCCAATCGTATGCGGATCGTATTTTTCGTAGGCAAGCACTTCGATTCCGCGGGCAGCTACGCGTACGCGTGCCCGTGCTGTGCCGTTCTCGTCCGTATGCAAATCGGACGGGTCTGACGAAATGAATGAACGCAGCCTGCCCGGCTCGGCGAATACGAGCTCCGCTTCAACCTTATCCCCTTCGTTCAGGAGGACGAGCAGCTCTCCCTGCGAATGCGTCAACCGGCGCAGCCGCAGGCGGCGGTCGCCGTTCGCAAGCCGTACCGGCTCGTCGACTCGGTCGCCAAGCCATGCGGCGAGCAGCGCAAGAACGTCCGCGGACGGACGGGCAAAATAGCGCTGAAACAGCAGCGTCCCGATCCGCAGGGCTGCGCCTGCGCCGACCCGGCGTACGGTCGCGGCCGCAGCGCCGCCGTCATCGAAGCGGCCGATAATCTCGGCATTTTCTGCCTTGAGCGGGAGCCGGTAAAACCAGCCTTCGACTCCGGTTCCGTCCGCCTCGAACCGGATGTCGAAGCGATTCTGCGCCGTCTCCAGCTCCAGCACCTTCGCGCCGAACAGCGCATCGGCCTGGCTTTGCGTCTCTCGGTCTACGTTGCCGTTCGCATCCTTCATGCCGATGAGCCCATCGCCTACGACGAGACCGCCGCCGCGGACAAAGGCTTCGAGCTCGGCGGCTTCCTCGGCGCCGAGTACGATTGCGTTCGGCACGAGAACTGCCCGCGTACCGGCCGGAACGCCGTTCTCGCGCAACCGCTTTTCATTGATGAAGCCGGCTTGCACCGACAAATCCGACAGCATCAGGTACGCCCCCGCTATTGCGTCAAGGTACATGTTGCCGTTGCGCGGATCGGCCGGATCGTTGCCCGAGCCTTCGGCTTGTCCGAGCGCGCACGACGCTTCCGAGTACAACACGCAGACGCGCGGCGACGCCGCTTTGACGGCTGCGAGCAAACCGGCTTCCCGCTCGAGGACCGCGGCTGCGTCGCGCACGGCTTCCAGGCGCGGCGAAGGCTCGCCGAGCTGGTTGAGCAGCGACCACTCCGCCGCCTCGTAGCCGCCCTTGCGGGCGTTGAAGCACCAGAAGACGACCGCTCGCGCGCCGGCTCCTATACCTTCCCAGATCCACTGCCGGATCTCTTCATAGGTCGGGCAATGGGCGGTGCCCGCCGAGTAAAGCGTCGGCCCGCCCTGCAGCTCGGTCACCCAGAACAGGCCGTCCGGACGCCCCGTCGCGCACCGCGTCAAGTCGGAGAAAAAAGCGATCGACTGGCTCCACCGCCGCTCCGGGAACCGCAGCGAGTGCCAGGCCGGATGCGCGGAGCAGCCGAGAAAATCGACCGACTCGCTCTCCGCCCATAAGGACTGGCCGGCGGCCTGCATTTCCCCCTGCAGGTTGTGCGGATTGACGTGTACGGGATGAACGGGGTCCCATTTGCGGACTTCATCCCGGATATACCGCAGTTTTTCATTCAGATTATCAACGGAAAAGCGCGCCCAGTCGGTCCGCTCCGCGAAGGAGACGAACGGCAGCTCCTGCCCTTCGGGTCCGGCGCCCTGCGCCGCCAATTGCTCGAAGCCGGCGAATTTCCAGTAGGAGATCCGGTTGTACGCCTCGATCGTACCGTACGTTCTTTGCGCGTATTCGGCGTACGCGTTCATGCCGTGCGGACCTCTGCGGATTTTACGCGACGGCTCGTTCCACAGAATCCAGGAATGAAACGCCGGATGGTGCGCATACCGCCGCGCGACTTGACCGATGTATCCGCCGATTCGCTCTCGAAGCGTTGCTTCGTCCAGGTTCGCGATGCCCTGCGGACCGTCGGTAACGCGCTGCCAGCCCGGCGGACTCACGGCCATCAGCGTCGGAACGACGCCCAGACCGCGCACGGAAGCCTCGTCGAAGCAGGCATCGTAGACGTCGAACCGCCACTGATCCTTCGCGGGCTCCAACTGCTCCCAGATCATGAATAGTCGAATCAGCTTCAGCCCATGGTCGGCCATCTGCCGGACCCAGCCCCGAATCTCGTCCGCCGTATCCGACGAGTTGATGAACAACTGGCTGCCAAGGACAACAGCGCCGCCGGGCAGACCGTCAATGCCGCCCCCCGCCTCGCGCGTTACTGCAGGATTGAACGATTCCATGCTAGCGCTCCTCTCTACCATGACACGTCGAGCGTGCCGCTTAACCCGCCAAGGCGCAGCACGCCGCCGCGCGCCGACGCAATCGCCTCTCCGATCTCCGTCAACTCGCCGTTCAGCTTCACCTCGATGCGACCGCTCGCGAGCGCATCCGGCGGCGGGCAGACGGCGACCTTGGCATCCCTCAGTCCCGCGACGGTAAGCGTCCGCTTCGCGATCATCATCCGGCTGGGCGCCGGCTGGTTTTCCCTGCACCAGACGCGCGAACGCTCGGACTGCGCGACGAAGATGCGGCATTCGTCACGGAAGCCGCGATAGCCCGCGAATTCGCCGGGACCCGGACCCGCGACGACCGTATGTCCGACCGGGATCGGCACGCCTTCGGGGAAGCGAAGCTTGAGTCGCACGGTCGTGTCCTGATTGCAGCCGGAGAACCAATATCCGCCGTCCTTGCGAGACACGAGCAGGAGCGCTTCGCGAGATGCCGGATCCTGCTTCTCCTGAAGCAGCATGTAGCCGAACGTTTGCAGCATGTACCGCATCAGCACCGAAGCGTCCGCCCATTCGGTCTCCTGCCGCTTGGGCACATGCGTCACACCTGCCGCCTCGAACGGCAGCGAACCGCGCACCCAGGCGACCGCGCCTCCGCCCCACTCCGGCAGCGTACGGCGCAGCGCGAATATGCGCCGGCCGCCCTCGCCGTTCGTCTCCGCGCACACTTGCGTATGCGTATCCGATGCGTCCAGCAGCGACTGGGCCAGGCCGCCGTCGCCGACTTCGGCGCGGTGCCGCAGCCGTCCGGGAGGCTCCGCAGCAGTTCCGTCCATGCCGCGCCATTCGTCCGCCGCGAATACGTGCGTCAGCGCGAAGTCGCCTTCAAGCGGCCGGTCCAATTGCAGATTAAGCAGCGCCAACAGGCTCGGCTCGCGGACGTCGCCGTAAAGCAGCAGCTTCGCGCCTTGCTCCAGCAAGCCGCGCACCCTCGCGGTCCCCGCTTCGTCCAGCCAAACCGTCGACGTCACGAGCACCGTGTCAGCGAGCTTGTCGAGCGCGGCTCCGTCCATCCCTGCCAGCGTATCGGTGCCAAGCACGGCGTTCAGCGGGAATCCCCGGTTAATGGCATTGCGGATAAACCAGTCGTGGAAAAAGACGCGGGACGCCTCCGCCCTGTCCGCGGCAAGCGCGTTCAGCTCGCTGAACGGGTAGAGCCAGGTCGCCAGGCCCGGCCGGTCCGGCGCCGCTTCATAAGCCCTGCGAATATGCGGGATGATCTCCGCAGGATCCTCCTCCCGAAGCTCGCCGCGCTCCGTGTCGACCGTCAGAATCTCGACGATGCCCGCGGACTCCATCTCTCCACTTCGTCCGATGCGCGCGGCGGACAGCGGGATATAGATGTCGTGCGGCTGGCGATCGTAGTAATCCCGCCACGGATTTTGCCAAAACCACGGATCGTTCGCATAGAAGCGGAACGGATACGTGTCGCCCGGCAGCTCCGCGATGCGGGACAGGAAGCCCGTCAGCTCGAGTCCGAAATCGTAATTAAGCGCGCCCCACGGCGAGTTCGGCGGCGGATAAGCAAGGTAACCCTCCTCGTAAAGCTGCTTCAGCGGGATACAATCTTTTGCCAGATCCATTCCCGTTCCATAATTCGTGCCCCGGACTTCAGTGCGTACGAACGGACACTCGGCCTTGAATGCCTCCCAGAAGGACAGCGCCTTCCCCGACAGCTCGGCAGGATCGGCTTTGCCGAACGTCGTGCCGTCGTAATGAGCGCCAAGATAGGTCCAGGGAAAGTAGGAAATCCCGAACCCGTTGGAAAACCAGATGTAGTCGAAGCCGATCGTCGGCAGGTAGGACGCGCACTGCTTGCCCAAGAAGCTGCCGAACGGCGTACCTTCCGGAATGCCGTCCGGATAGGCAGCGTAGGCGTGCCGATCCGCCAGCAGACGCGACCAGGCGCATACGACCGTATAATGCGCATTCAGCGAGAGCGTCTCGCCTCCCAGCTCGGCGAGATTGATCTCGGGATGCCGGCTGTATTTAAAGTCGGAGTAGGCGAATTCCGGCCCCGCGTCGAACGTCGCGCCGACCTCCATCGGCAAGCCGTAACGCGCTGCGCAGACGCGCTTGAACGCAGCCACGATCCGCCGCAGATCCGCATACGTCAGTTCGGCCGGCTCTCCGATATAGGGCTTCGCGATATGCGGCGCGGTCTTGTCCTGCGCGTGGGTGAACTGCTCCGGATTGGCGAAGCCGACGTACTTGCCCCATTCGAAGCGATCCGACAGCTCGCCTCTCCATTCCAATATCTCGCTGCCGTCAGACGCCCACAACAGCACCGACGCCGCGTCTGCCATTTGCAGCAGCGGCGCCCATTGCCGCAGTGCCTCCGCGCAGGTCTCTTCGACGGACGCCTCGTCCAACCGCTTGAACGGCTTGAGACTCATCTCCAGCGTGACGCGACGGAGACGCTTCCCTCCCGCCGGGGTTTTATCTTGGGTCATGAAGCCATAGCCTCCTTGTACTTGAAGCGCGTTGCAATTAATTCATCCGCTTCGTTTATTCCTTGACGCTGCCTAGCACGATGCCCTTGGTGAAGTAACGCTGCAGAAACGGATAGACGCACAGGATCGGCAGCGCGCCGAGGAAAATCTGGGCGGCTCTGGCCGTGCGGTCGGATATGAGCTTGAGTGTCTCGACATCCGTGTTGGACTTCACGAGCGTATCGAGTCCGACGATGATCGTATACAGATAGCTCTGGAGCGGATAGTGCATAGGCGAGTTCATGAACAGAATGCCGTCGAACCAGGAGTTCCAGTGATTGACGAGGCAGAAGAGCGTCAGCGTCGCGAGCGACGGCGTCGACAGCGGCACATAGATCCGCCACAGGATGAGCCATTGGCCGGCGCCGTCCACGACGGCGGCTTCCTCGAGCTCCTTGGGCAGACCTCTGAAAAAGTTGAGCAGGATGACAATGTTGAACACATTGACTGCCGGCACGAGTACGAGTGCCCAGATCGAATCGATCAAACCGAGAGACCGGACGGTCATATACAGCGGGATGATGCCGCCGCCGAACAGCATCGTGAATACGAATATCCACACATATACGGCTCTTCCCTTGAACGCCGAGGCTTCCTTGGACAGCGGATAAGCGACCAGAATCGTGATCGCCATGTTAACGACAACGCCAAGCACCATGCGCTTCACGGACACGCCAAACGAACGGAGAAACTCGGGCTTGCTCAAAATAAAATGATACGATTCCCAGTTGAAACCGACCGGCCATAGCGTTACATTGCCGGCCGAGACGGCCGCGTTGGAACTAAGCGACATGGCCAGCAGTTGGATGAGCGGCAGTATGCACATCACGGCCAGAACGATCAGCAGCGTATAATTCGCGGCATTAAATACTTTTCTTGGCCAGGCTGCATATTCCGGCATAACGATCCCTCCGGTTAAAAGATTCTATAATTAGCGAAACGGTAGGCAAGCGTATAGGATATGGATATCAGTACGAGGGAAACGACGGATTTGAACAAGCCGACGGCCGTCGCTACGCCATATTGCGCGTCGATCATGCCGATCCGGTAGACGAAGGTGTCGAGGATGTCGCCGCTCTCATATACGAGCGGACTATATAGATTGAATACCTGGTCGAACCCGGCATTCAGAACGTTGCCGATGCTTAGGGTTGCCATCAGGACGATGATGGGCGCCATGCCGGGCAGCGTGATGTTGCGGGTCTGCTGCCATCTGTTCGCGCCGTCCACCGTGGCAGCCTCGTACAAGGAAGGGTTGATGCCCGTGATGGCGGCCAGATAGACGATCGTGCTGAAGCCGAACTCCTTCCACTCGTTCGATAATACCAGCGTGAACGGGAACCAATGGTTGTCCCCGAGGAAAAAGACCGCAGGCAATCCCAGCCCTTTGATCGCCGCATTGACGAGCCCTTCGCTCGGAGACAAAATATCGATAAGAATGCCGCTTAAAATGACCCATGACAAAAAGTGCGGCAAATAAATGAGCGTCTGAATCCAGCGCTTCCATATCTCCTTGCGAATCTCGTTAAGCAGCAAGGCGACGGTGATCGGTACGATCAGGCCGACGATGATTTTCATGACGGCGATATAGACCGTATTCCAGAGCACGCGATACACGTCGGGCGTATCGAGCACATAGCGAAAATTGTCCCAGCCGATCCAGGGAGAATGAAACAAACCTCTGTTCGGCATGTAATTCTGAAAAGCGATGACGATGCCGGTCATCGGGTAGTAACAAAAAATCAGTACGCCGACGAGGCCGGGAACGACCATCAGATGAAAAGGCCACTGCGTCCGCCAGTTTCGCATCATTTCTTCCAACTCCTTCTCCGCCGAATCTCTGTAAGAGGCAATGGAAAGGGACGGAGCCAGAGCCCCGCCCCCCACCTTTTCATTATTTAGCGGCACTAACGACATCGTTGATTTCTTTTGTAATCGTGTCTCCGCCGAGCTTGTTAAAGTCCGCGACAAACTTGTCGAACTCTTCCACGGAGGCATCGCCCATGATGATCTTGGTGAATGTCTCCATCTCTTTCTTCTTCAGCGTCGGCAGCTTATCCGCCATCGTAGGCGTCGCCGACAGCTGGAATTGGTCGTATTGCCCGCCGCCGTTCTGATCGTAGTAGTCGACGACGCTGTAGCTGCCGCCCTCGCCGACGATCAGATTAAGCTGCCATTGCGTATCGTCGCCATCCTTGAACTTTTTCAGATTTTCCGCTGTCAGTTTGGCGGCCGTAGTCGCCTTGCTATCGTCGCCGGTCTTCAGCAGTTCTTGCGTGGAGCGATAGTTGTCCAAGTTCTGATTCATCGGATCGGTAATTATCGGTGCGAATTTTGCAGCCATGATCTTAGTCGCCGGGTCGGTCGAATAGGGATCTTTCTTGACCGTATAATCCGTCTCGTAGCGTTCCTTCACGTAAATGTTCGCCAGTTTCACTGCAACTTCCGGATTTTTGGCCCCCTTCTTGACGACATAAAAGGAGTTCGCCGTATCGAACAGCTGAGGAACGGCTTTTTCGTCGTCGGAAGAAACGATCGGTAGTACTTTCCACTGGGCTTTGGGATCGTTGGTGTGGCTTACATTGTGAATGTATACATCCGCCACGAAGCCGTAAGCAAGGCCGATCTTCCCTGCACCGATTTCTTCGGCGATCTTGGAGGAAGGCTTGACGCCGAATTCCTTGTCGATCGCGCCGGACTTGTACAGGTCCTGCAGCGCGGCGAGCGCCGTCTTGATCTGAGGCTGCGTCGAACCGAAGGCGAGATTGCCGGAAGCGTCCTTCACCCAAATATCCGGGTAGGCGTGGAAGCCGTTCATGAAGCCGCGAAGCGAGCCTTGACCGTAGTTAAAGAAGTCATTGTCTACGCCGAGTCCGAACGTATCCTGTTTGCCGTTCTTGTCCGGATCTTGCGTGGCGAACGCTTTGGCGGTCTTGATCAGGTCGTCCATCGTCTTCGGCTCGGGCAGATTCAGGTTTTTAAGCCAATCCGTGCGGACGTAGATCATCTCTGCCGTGCTGCTGCCTCCGTTTGCGAACGTCCGCGGAATGGCGTATTGCTTGCCGCCGAATGTCGCCGCTTTGATCCCCACGCCGCCATCCTGGGACAGCATATCTTTTAGCCGTTCGGAAGCGTACTTGTTATAGACATCCGTCAAATCTTCGAGCATGTCCGCATCGACGAGCCTTTTTAGCTCTTCCCGGTTGACTTCCACGAAGTCGGGCAGGTCGCCGGACGCGATCGTTACGTTCAGTTTCTGATGGTACTGCGTAGCGTCGACGACCCAATTATTTTTAACCTTGATGCCATAACCCTGTTCGAACAATTGGGTCCAAATGTTCGAATCCAGCGAGTCGCCGTCCGCAAACTTGATCGTCGCGTCCGTCGAGCGCACGGTCGTGACTTCGATCGGCGGATCGTACTTGGCGAATGCGTCTCCGCCTTCGTCAGAAGCGCTAGGCGCTGCCGATGTCGTCGTTGCAGCCGATGACGTTGCCGACGCACTGCCCGAAGACGTTGCAGAAGCCGACGGCGAAGCATTGCCGTTGTTATCGTTGTTTCCGCAAGCGCTTGCAAGAAGTGCGGTCAGCGTGAGGACCGTGACCGTTGCCGTGCTTTTCCGAATTCTCTTTTTGGTAAGCTGGTTCATTGCTTATCCCCTCTCGGCAAGTTCGTTCTTGTTTACGTTTTCATTATAAATCCGGGCGTTTTCGCGGCGATACGGGACGTTTTTGCGCTCCGTTGCCCGATTTTGCTTGTTCCGTTCTCTAAGATTCGCGATACTCTTGGGGCGTCGACGACGTCTCCTTTTTGAACAATCGGGTGAAATACGCAGGCGATTCGAGGCCGATCAGCGCGGCGATCTCGTGAACCTTCAGGTCCGTCGTCTTAAGCAAAAGCTTGGCCCGCTGAATGCGTACCTCCGTGATATATTCAAGCAAGCCCTGGCCCGTCATTTGCTTGTACACGCGGGACAGATAGAAAGAACTGAGATGCACGATTCCGGAGAGCCGGGTCAAGGAAAGTTCCTCGCCGATAAATTCATGGATATAGCCGTGCAGGATGCCGATCAGGTCGCTAGCGCGCTCCATTTGTTTTTTGCCGTTGTATTCGGCGAGCGATTCGCCGATCTTGGACAAATACCGGATGCCGCTAACCGTGTCCGGATGCGCGCCGAGATTCGCGACGAGGTCCGTCGGGAAAGGTTCGCCCGCAGGGGCGGACAGCTGCCGCTTGTTCGCATAGCCGAGCAAAAACGCGGACAGCTGCGCGAACAGCTCGCAGCGGATCCGCTCCCCCCTCGCGCCGCCCGTCAATGAAGCGGCCGCGTCCGTCAGCGACTTGAACAGTTTAACGGTGGCTTCCTTTTCCCCGTTGTCCAAATACGACTCCAGCAGGTCCAGCTTGCGCAGCTCTGCGCGAAGCTCGTTCTCGGCCGAGTAATCGCGGCTCGTGCGAGAATGTACGGGCTCCTCCTCGTCCTGTGCCAGCATCAGCATCTGCGCCGCGTTGCCGACTCTTCCCGCGAGCTGAAGCTTCAGCCGTTCGAGCCTGTCCGGCAGCTCGGTCCAGGGCACGGGACGCGATGCGACCGCCAGCGAGATCGACGCCTTAAGCAGACGGGCGCAGGACTGCTGGACATGCTCCGCCTCGCTCGCCAGCGTGCGCGGCGTCCGCTCGTCCGCAGCCTGTTGTCCTGTCTGGCTGCGCGCTTGCGCGAGCCAGAGGAACCGGTCGCGTGAGACCGACAGCGTCACGACGCGAAGCGAAGGCGACAAATACTCTTCGGCGATATTATGGATCGCGAACGGCAGCAGCGCTTTGGCCGAAGCGGAAGCGAACGGTCCCCAATCGTCGATCCGGCCGAAAGCAAGCGTCACGGAACCGGCCGCATCCAACGGGATCGCCAGCTCCTCAAAGCGGCGCGTACGCGCGTCTTCCGCATCTGCGGATCCTGCGGATCCTTCGGCGAGCTGAAGCAAATAATCCCGTCTCAGCACCGGAAGCGCCTCCTGCAGTTGGCCGCGCGCGCGGGAGAGAATCGCCTCGCGGTCGATCTCCTGCGCCAGATCCCGCAGCGCCTTGCGGATCGCGGCGAAAATCGTCTCGTCGCCTTCCGTTTTCAGCACATAATCGGTGCCTCCCTGGCGGATGGCCGTTTGTGCATATCCGAAGTCGCCGTGCCCCGTCAGAAAAACGACGCGGCATCTCGGCCACCGTTCCCGCACGCGTTCCGCAAGCTCAATGCCGCTCATGCCGGGCATTCGAATATCGGTCACCAGCACGTCGATGCGGACGTCCTCCATCCGGCGGCAGGCTTCCGCACCCGAGTACGCCTTCATGACTTCAGCTTCCACATCCGTTTGTTCGCCGATCAAGTCCGCCAAATAATCGATGGCGATCGGTTCGTCGTCAACGAGCATCAACGTCGTCATATTCTCGCTCTCCCTCCCCGGGCTCCCTGTCGATAGGTATCCGCACGGCTACGCGCAAGCCGCCGCCTTCTCGTCTGTAGATCGCGACGCCGGCGTCCGCTCCGAACCGGAGGTTCAGCCGCCGGTGCACATTGTACATGCCGGTGGACTCGTCCGGACTCTCCGTTCCATCGAGCCAGGCTTGCCACTTGTCCAACG
Source organism: Cohnella sp. GCM10012308 (assembly GCF_042649185.1). NCBI lineage: Bacteria > Bacillati > Bacillota > Bacilli > Caryophanales > Paenibacillaceae > Cohnella > Cohnella sp. GCM10012308. Next base: position 73,694 of record NZ_JBHRYU010000012.1, on the reverse strand, counting down.
TCTCGTCGTCCATTCCTTTCCCGTTGTCTTCGAACACGATGTCGAGCGCTCTCCTGCCGGTCCCCGTCGACTTCTCCTCGAAAAGGATGGATAGAAACCGGCCTTCATGCCCTTCGGAGAAGCCGTGCTGGTAGACGTTCTCCACGAACGGCTGCAAGATAAGCCGCGGCACGACGATGTCGGCGAGCGCTGCCGGCAGCTCCTCCATGTGAAACACAATGCGGTCGCGAAAGCGGATCGACTGTATGTCCGCGAACACGCGCGCATGGCTCAGCTCATTGGCGAGCGTCACCTCCTGGCTGCCGGTCCGGGTCATATATTGGAAATAATCGCCTAAGTACTTCGTGAAGCGCGTGGAATTATCGAAGTCGTGCGCTCTTGTCATTCGGTATAGCAAGTAGAAGCTGTTGTACAAAAAGTGGGGATTGATCTGGGACTGGAGCTGCTTCAGCTCGGATGTCTGCGCGGAAATCTTCTGCTCGTACACTTCGTAGATGAGCGTGTTGAGACGTGCGACCATCCCGTTGAACCTGTCGAACAAATATTGGAATTCGTCGCTCCGGTTGGATACGAACGCCACCTGAAGATCGCCGGATTCGACCTTTCCGAAGGCGCGGACGAGTTTGCTTAGCGGTCTATGGATCAGTCTGTACATGTAATAGGAAAACACGACGATGACGACGAGCGCCACCGCTGAGATCAGCCACAGATAGATACGGTACCGGTCCAGCGTGCCGAGCACGGCGCGCTCGGGAATGAAAGACAGCAGCGTCATCTTGAGCGCGGCCGAATATGAGGAAACGGTGAGATAGCGCTCTCCGCCGGACCGCATCGTCTCGGTGAAGGAATAGTCCGCGGTCGGCGATGACTGGACAGCAGATGCAAGCCTGCGGCGAACGCTCGCGCCGATCTCGGCATAGGCCTCTTCGTCACCCGTATGAACGAGCGCCGACTCGCCTTGCAGGATGGCGCCGCCGGCGCCGGCGTAGTTGGACACGCTGGCCAGATAGCGCTGCAGCTCCGGCAGAGAGAGCTCGAGCTCGAGGACGAACATCGGATCCCGTTTGTCGTCGTGCAAGGAATTGGGGTAATACTCGCGCAAAAAATAGCGGTCTTCATTTCGGTAGAATAACGGCTTCGGCTGCTGGAGCAGATCCGACTTCAACGCGCCAAGCCGGTCCAGGGTCAGCTCTTCCGCCAGCGATTCATTGCTGACTGTCTTGCCGATCGGCGGGATATAGACGCTTACCCGGGAAATGTATATACTCGACTCCTTCAGAAAGATAAGCCGCTGCTGAAGCCGCTTGAACGCGCCAAGCTTCTGGAACTCCGTCAGGCTGTCCGGCAGGATGCCGAGCGACACCAGGTCTTCGTCGTTCACGTACTCCCGGAGCAGATTCTCCATGCGCTTAATTTCGTTTTCGAACGACATGAGGTAAAAAGATTCCTGGGACTGCAGGGAGTGATACACCTCCGAACGCACGCGCTCCCCGCCCCAACTGTTGATCGCCGCGCCAATGCCGTACATCGGCGCGATGACGATCAAAAACGTAACGATCAGCTTGACCAGTATGGATACCTGCCTCTTGCCGCTGCCCATGCCGATTCCTCTCTTCTCTTGTCAAGCGTATGGTCCGAAGCGCTTGAAGAGAGGCGGCAGCCGCACTGTTGCGTGGCTCTCCGCCTCCTTCGTTAACGCGTATTCCAAGCGGTCGCGCCTTGAAAAGCCGCATCGCCGATCCAGACCGACTTCTTCTCGCCGCCGTCCAGCCAGAAGTACTGCTCCGCGGGACTGAATTTCTCCTCGTCGTCACCGAAGGCCAGCCTTACGGCTACGGCCGGCACTTCTGAGGCATTAACGATCTCGACGCGATCGCCGTCGACCCGCCACGTCAGTCGCGCCTCCGGCAGCTTGAACAGGCAGCCGTTGTCCTGCTCGAAGTTCAGCCAGCTGAACGAGCGCTTGGCAGGCGAACCGGGCGTCCGCAGCTCCGTGACGATCAGCAGCGGACAAGTATCCGTCTGCTCGCCCGACAGCTCGAATGTTCCGACGCGCTGGACGGCTTCGGACGCGTTACTCTCTTTGTATACCGATCTGGCAATCTCTGCAAGCTGATTATTAAATGCACGGATCGTGACCTCCCAAGCCGCGTCCCTCAAGGCGCCCGCATCGTCGAACAGATAGACCGGCACGGACAAGCCGTCTCCGCCAGGAGAGAACGTCTCGAAGAGAACTGCGGCGTGGAGCGGCTCGTAAGCGTCCTTGATAAAGTAATAAGCCAGCTTCGGGATGCCGTGCCAGTCGACCGTCGACCAAGAGGCGGCGGGATTGTTGTCGTTCAGCTTGTAGAAGGCGATGCCGGTCGACTCGGGCCACCTGGAGCGCGCCAGCTCGAGCGTATGCCGAACGCCGGTAGCCTGCGCCAGCTGCGTGCCGGTCACGAACGCTTCGATCGATTCGTTTCCGGTGAACGCGGAGGAATAGAACAGCAGTTTGTCCATGCACCACTTCAGGTTAAAGACGGGCGTGCGATGGATGAGCGTGCCGTCCTCCGGCGCGGGCCAGAAGTCCCGCTCGTTTTCCGGCAAGTATCGCATAACCGTCTCCATATTGGGCATGGACGCCAGTCCGAATTCGCCGATGAACGGCCAGGCGAGCGACAGGTTTCGGTCCAGCGGCTTTTTGCCCCAATACACCTCGTAGTTGTGCCTGCTGCCCCCCCAAGCCTCGCCGCGATGGAACGGCCGCGTGCCGTCCAACTCCCAGCTCAGCCTGCCGAACATGTCGATGACCGGGCCGGTCGGATCCGCCGATTCGTTGCCTCCGCCCCACATGACGAGCGACGGATGATTGCGCAGGCGCAGCGTATTGCGGACGGCTGTTTCTTCGAGAATATCGTAAGGCTGCACGCGATCGCTGTCCCACGCAGTCGGCCATTCCTGGATGACCATGATTCCTTTCCGATCGGCGAGCTCGTAAAAGTCGTCCGTCTCCGGCATGCCGCTCCCCCACGCGCGCAGGAGCTGGATATGGGACTCCTCGGCCAGCGTCAGGAAACGATCGTAGCGTTCCCGTTCGAACCGCATGAGCGCGTCGAGGGTGCACCAGTTGGCGCCTTTGACGAACAGCGGCTTGCCGTTGACGACAAAGACCCAGTTGTACCAGTCCTCGCGAGGGCCTTCGGCCGTAGGGCGCATCTCGATCGTGCGGATGCCGAAAACGCTGCTTGAAGTTCCCGCTTCGATGCCGCTGCCGGATGCAGGCGAGAAAGACACGTCAAGTCTGTATAACGGGTGCTCGCCGAGCCCGTTCGGCCACCAGAGCCGGGGCGCCGGGATGTCGAATTCGAACAGCAGCGCGGTTTCGGTGTCGTATTCGCTGACCGCATATGCAAAGTTGTATGTCTCGCCTGCGAAATTGTCTGGCGCGATCGTCACGGACAGCTTGCCTTGAATCGGCAGCTTCTCGCTTTTGAGGTCGATTTTTAGCCGCATGCGTCCTCTGCTCGCGTCAAGCGTGCCGATAAAGGGATTCGCGACTTCAATATCCGGGATCCGCCGGACGGTCACCGAGCGCCAGATGCCCAGCGCGGGCAGGTCGATGTAATGCCAGCCGTAGACGTTGTTAAAGACGGCCGTCGTCAACCAGCCGACGTTCATGCCGTTGAAGAAGTCGTTCATCTCCGTCGTGCGTTCCAAATAGGGCGCCGGATCGAGGCGGACGACGAGTTCGTTGACGCCCGTCCGGAGCAAGTCTCCCACGTCGAAGTCGGGACCGCCGAACATCCCTTTATGACCGCCTAAATGCTTCCCGTTCAGCCATACGGCGCAAGAGTCGCAGACGCCGCCGAACGAGAGACGCGCTCTCTCGCCCGCCTCGTTCCATTCAAAGGTCTTCCTTAGCCACCATGTCTTGAAGCTGTAGCTTTTGGCGATCTTGTCGTTCTGGCCGACATAAGGATCCGGGATGACCCCGGCATCCAACAGCGCCGTATGCACGCTCCCGGGCACTTCGGCGGCGATGGCGTCCGCCCATGCCCGATGAAGTCGCTCCGCCTCCGTTCCCTCCATGGCGAGCTCCCATGCGCCGTCCAGAGACAGCTTCTCGGCGCGGCCGCTATGTTTCCTATCCCCTTGACTCAGCTCGACGACGATCGCTTCGCCTTCGAGCGGCGTGCTCGCAGGCGCGAATCGTTCCCGGTCAATCTGGTCCATGCTTTTGATTTTCGTTGACTGTGCGGACTTGGCTTCCATTGGCATGCTTGCTCCTTCGGCGCGGCTGCCGGACCGCCGAAGGCGGCCCTACGGCTGTACGCGGCTGTCTTATAATTAAAAATCGCTTTTAGTATAGTCGCCCCCCGGAAGCGTCGATAGAAGACATTTTTGCGATGGTTTGCCCTTTGTTGAGGTGCGAGACATTAAGTAACCGTCAGGGGGAAATCGCCAGAAAAAAGCCCTTGCAGCGCAAGGGCCCGGCATGCTTAATGTATTATGCGGTGAAAGATGAAAAGATCGTTCATTGCGCTGCAAAGCGCGGCAGCAGGTCGGCATGCGCCTCAAGCATCCGATCGAGCGCGACGAGCGCTTGGTCTTTGTCAGCGGTCGCAATCGCAGGATCGATCTCGATCGCGCGCCTCGCCGCGTCGCGGCTTCCGGTCGCTGCGGCTTCGGCGACCAGTTCGTGCACGTCGGACACGGTTCTGATCAGCTCCGCCAGCTTGTCGGGAAACGGCGGCAGCACGACCGGCTTCAAACGTCCTTCCGACACAACGACGGGCGCCTCGACGATTCGATCGGACGGGAGCTGCGGGATCGCTCCTTCATTGCGTACGTTCAAAATATCGACGCCTTCGGCGCTCCCGCCGCGGAGCAGTACGGCCAGATCTACGGGATGCTCCCAGCTCGGATCGCCGAACAGCTCGCTCCAGTCTCGCTTGCCCTCCGCGATCTCCCAAATTTCTCGCAGCCGCGCCGTCCGCTCCGCCTCCGTGCCATGATAGGGAGGCGTTTCCGGATAATGGATGTTTTCCTGCTTGGGCAGGTATTCCCCGTGGTGATCAACGGCTCCCGCAGCGATGCCGCCGTACTCGCCAAGCCAGCGGCGCATAACGGCCAGCTCACGTTGAAGCCAATCGTCGAACCGGCTCCAGTCGCCGCTCTCGATCAACCGCTTCAATGGGGGCATTAAGTCCTCGCCCGTCGATTTGTCTCTAATGGACAGCACCCAGGCAAAATGATTAAGCCCGCCGGTTACGACGTCCAGACGTTCGCGATCCCTGTCCAGCAGCCTTGCCAATAGCTCGTACCCTTCGCTGCCACGATAGGCTATATTGCAAAACCCGGCTGACCGGATACGGGTAAAACGGTCGATCGCTGTGACGACGCGCGGCATCGGGTTGGTGACGTCCAGCAGCATCGCCGTCGGACAGATCTCCTCCATATCAGCGCAGACGTCGAGCACGAGCGAGATCGAACGCAGCGAATTCAGCAATCCTCCGAGGCCGCCGCATTCTCTGGCTTGATCGGCCATCCCTGCCGCCGAGAGGATATCGTAGTCCATCCGCCAGCGTCTTGCACCCTGCGGAGAAGCGGACACGATGACGAAGTCCGCGCCTGATAACGCTTCCCGGCGATCCGATACCGCCTCGATCCGAAGCGGCACGTTCAATTCGCCGGCGATCCTTCTCCCGGCGGATGCGAGCGCCTCCGCCGCCTCCAGATTCGGATCCACCAACACCAGCGAGCCTTCGAGCCGATGTTTGACGATAAGGTCCTGCAGCACGGTCGGCGCGAATACAAAGCTGCCGCCTCCGATCAATACGAGCTTCATGCGTTTCCATCCCCCTTCGAATTGCGTATCCCGAACGAATCGTGATATCGTTACCCGTAGTATAGATGGCTTATTCGAGGAATGTTAGGTTGAAATGGGCCGTAATTGAGGCTAGCGATGCACCAAATCGGACATCGTGCCGGGAACGAGGTTTGACATGGCGCTCATCGGAGGCAACGTGCCTTTCAAATCGTATCCGAACAGCAAAGCCGAAGCGTATTTATACGGAGCGCATATCGCTTCCGTGCCGGCGGACTGGCATTGCGCCAGGCATTTGCATCATCGGATGCTGGAAATCAATTTCGTGCTCGAAGGCACGCAGGGCGGGGATGTCGGAGGCTCCCGCATCGCGCAGTCCGCAGGAGAGCTGCTGGTCGTGCCGCCCAAGCTGCTTCATGCGTTTCGCGCGGAAACGGCGATGCGCTACTTCGTATTCCACGTTCAGGTCGACGATCCCGTATTCATGGGACGGATCGGCGAAGCCGGCGTGATGCTGCTTGGGCAAGATCGGGCTTTGACGCCGAAGCTTTTTGAGACCCTCTCCGATATAAGAAAGCGGCTCGAACGCGGAGATTCTAAGCTCGGTACCTACCGTCTCGTATACGCATTGCTTGAAATGCTGGAAGACGAGGCAAAAGCGCGCGTCGGCGCTAACGCAAGCGAGCCGGATGTGTTGCCGCTGCTCATCGCCAGAGAAATCGAATCCATCGCCTCGCGCCCCGAAGCGGAAGCCTTCGGTGAAGATTCCGCACTGCAGGACAACTGGATGGAAGCGATCGCGGTCCGGCTTGGCTATAGCCGGAGGCATTGCACCAGAGCGTTCAGCGAAGCTTACCGGATGTCTCCCCGCGAGTACTTGTTCGTGCTGCGGCAGCAAGAGGCGATGCATCTTCTCGCGAACACCCGGTTATCGCTCGAAGAGATCGCGCACCGGATCGGTTACGACAACGCGCAAAGTTTAATACGCCAGTTCTCCAAATGGACGGGCATGACGCCCGGCCGCTTCCGCAAAGAAAAGAGCGAAGAGCTCTCTTACTTGACGCCGATCGAGCTGGCCTAATACAAAGACCTCTCCCCGAATGCGACGGGAAGAGGTCTTTGCATCATTAAACTGCGCTTGCATATTCAATCGCTCCAAGCTAAGTCCTTAGCCCAGCGCCGCTAGCAGCTCGAGCGCTTCCTCGTGATCGGGCTCAAGCGCCAGCGCCCGCTGCAGATACGTCCGCGCTTCGTCCTCCTGTCCCAGCTCCAGGCTGCAGATCGCAAGGCAAAAATATACGGTCGATACCGGATCTTCGTCGGACTGCGCCGAAGCATCCAGCAGCGTTTTGGCGTCCTCGTACATGTCCATCTCAAAAAGGATCAAGCCGGCGTCGAGCGCAAGGTCGTAACGCTGCGGCATGATGTAGAAAGACGTCCACATCCGGAAAATGCCCGCGCGCAAGTCCAGCTTTTCTTCGTCGTTCGCGTCCGCAAGCAGGCTGGAGATACGCTTGGCGGTCTGAATGAACCATTCCGCATCGAAGCCGCCGAGGCGCCAGAACGCGAGAATCTGCTGAAGCCGCAGCGTCTCGATCTCGCGATCGGCCAACAGCTTCAAGCTGAAGAAATCGTCGGGCCCGAAACGCGCGACGCTTTTGCGATACGCAAGCCTGGTATTCACGTAACGCTTGGGCGATTCCAGCACGAGAATACACGCCACGTTGATGTTAATGTAATGATGGTCCGTGAAAAGCGCTTCCGCTCCCCGGCTCTCGAATACATGCTGGATCGCGTGATAATTCGCCGTCAGCGAGATGCTCCCGTGATGGACGAGCTGCGGCGGTTCCGCGAAGCGCCAGTTGTCGAGCCGATGGTCGCCCTTATCCGCAGTGATCATGGCGAAGCCGGCGCGCGACAGGCGCCCCAGCCGCTCCAGACACCGCAAGCCGATCTCCGGAAAAAGCACGTGCGAATCTTCTAGCTCGCGCTGATACAGCGCGATCACGTCGCGGTAAGGGTATTGGTCTTCCTCGTACCGCGGCGCCCGCCGGTACTCGTACGTCAGCGTCGTCCGCTTGAGCTGCTCCGACAACGTCAGTCCCGGTTCGGGATCGGACTGGCCGACGGAGACGTCGCAATCGTATACGAGACCTTCCCCGATATAGATAAGCTCCTGCGGAATCGCGTCGAAAAAGTAATTCGCGACCACAAGCAAAGGCTGGCGAAGCTGTCCCGGCGCGATCGTCTCGCCGGAGACGAGCAGCTTGAGCTCCGTATCGCGCTCGGCGTCAAAGGTCGCGACATCGAGTATCCCTTGCTCGATAAAAGTCGCCAGCGCCGGATGCCCGCGCCAGCCTTCCACGTTTTTAAGCGCGAGATCGGTCATGACGTACCTGAATGGCGGCAAATCGATATCCGCGTATGCCTGCAGAAGGGATAGCTCATGCAGCACATGGTAGGCCAGGCGTCCTGCGCCTGCGCCCAGCTCGACGAGCGTTACCGTCTCCTCCGTCTCTCCTTGCGCCGCCCTGTCCTGCAAAAAGCCGAAGATCATTTCCGCGTAAGCCGCTCCGATCATCGGATTGCTCGTAATATATTGCGGGACCTGGTCGTTGTTCCAGGCCTTCAAGCCCAACTGCTCGTAATAAGCGCGCTGCAGCTCCCAAAGCGGAGCTTCGCTGAACCGGTATTTCTGACTGTCCGTCGCTGCCATGCCGAAGTAACCTGCTTCCGTCTATTTTTTATGTCTAATTTCCGCGTTTAGATTCTCTGCAATGCCAAAGGCAATTCCAAGTGTTCGACCGGCAATGCCGGGAAGGCGTCGCGCAACAGCTTGACGACCGTGCGCATGCCGAGCTCCTCGCTCTTTTGGTGACCCAGGATGATCAATGCCTTGTTCAAGCCCATGTCCGCAGCATCCCTTACGTATTCGTTGGTCTCCCATTCATTGGTCTCGCCGGCAATCAACAATTCGACGTCCGGTTCCTTTAGAAGCGCCATCTGCCTACTTCCGCCGGGTGCCCCGACCGCGAAGGCGAAGCGCGTTACGGGAAGCTCTGGATCGCCGGCGACCTGCACGCTATCGATGCCCAGCTTGCTTTTAACCTCTTCCGCGATAGACCGGACGGTGTGCGCCGCTTCGTTTGGCAGGGTCAGCAGCCATGGTTGGTCGGGATCGGCGTAAGCTCCCCAACCTAGCGCGTGCAGCATGCCGTCAATGATTCCGTCGGGCTTGTATCTATGGATATAATCGTGCAGCCGGAAAATCGTAACGCCGGACGACGCGATCAAGGATTGCTTGCGCTCGTATACCGGGTCGCCGCGCAGCCAGTCGGTTTCATCCAGGTGATTGTAGTAGGTCGGTTCATGCGTAATAATCAGGTTGGCCCCGGATGCGACCGCACGGCGGATAACGTCATAGGTGGCCATGAATACGACTGCAATGCCGCGCACCTCTTCATCCGGATTGCCGCTCTTCAGCGTATCGACCGTCTCAGTCAGCTTACCGACCGGCGATATCAGTGTGTCCAGCACTTGCCCCACAGTAACCGTCATGCGTGCTCCCCTCCCTTAACTTTCCATATCGATTCCGCATCTACATATGCTACTAGGCATCGTACCATACGCTTGCCGCGGTCACCAAGCCGAAACTTGCGACGATCGAATAATAACTTTAAACATGCGGCTTGCGCTTGTCGAGACTAACGTCTGCGCGGCTGATCGAGTCCGCGGCTCGAGGCTGCAGTGATGATCAGCATCTGCTTCGCGATCTCTTCCTCGGTTTGCCGAAGCCCGTTTTGCAGCCAATGCTTGTAAATGCCGATCGCCCCTCCGATAATCCAATCGATGTACAGGTCGTATTCGATGGCGGGCGAGAGCGCGCCGGCTTTGCGGAACGTTTTATGAAGCGAGGCGCTCATCTGGTCGTGAAGCCGGTTGGACAGGTCGGGAACGCCGTTGGTCAGCAGCATGATCCGGTAAAATTCGGCGTGCTTCTTGATATGCCGAACCGAGCTGCGAATCGTATGGTAAAGTTCGTCGGAGGAAGCAAGCGCCTTCGCGTCTCCCGGGCTAGCTTCTATAATTTCTCCGTATTCGGAAAGCACGTCATCGACGATCTCGTCCAACAGCTCTTCCTTTGTGGAAAAGTGATCGTAAAACGTCACCCGGTTGATACCCGCCGACCTCGCGATTTCGTTTGTCTTGATAAGGCTGAACGGCTTCTCCGACAGCAGCTGCAGCAGCGCCGACTTCAGCGCTTTGCGGGACCGGACGACTCTCGTATCGGACTCGTGCGCACGCGGCATCCGTTTCGATTTCCCCTTTCGCGCGATTGCGATGTTCCCTTATTTTATGGTTAGACTACACATTCGGGCAAAGTGTACGCCGGGAGCCCTTCCCGTTCGTTATTATTATAGGCGACACGATGTCGCCAAACAACACAGCCAACATTACACTTTCCGGAGGATGATTCGAATGAAGCTGCAGGACAAATCCGTCGTTATTACAGGCGCCGCGTCGGGCATGGGCAAAGCGATGGCCTTGCTTTTCGCGCAAGAAGGCGCAAAGGTCATCGTCGCCGACATCAACGGCGCAGCCGTCGACGCGGTCGTCGCAGAGATCGCTGCGGCAGGCGGACAAGCCAAGGGCGTCGTAGCCAACGTTTCCAAGGAAGAAGACGTTTCCCGCATGATCGATACGGCTGTCGAGAGCTTCGGAAGCCTTGACGTCCTCGTCAACAACGCGGGCATTATGGATGGCATGATGTCCGCCGAAGCGGTTACCGACGAGATGTGGACGCGCGTCATGGACATCAACGTGACCGGACCGATGCGGGCGATCCGCAAAGCGCTGCCGATCATGAAGGCGCAAGGAAAAGGCGTTATCGTCAATACCGCATCCGTCGGCGGACTGTTCGGCTCCCGCGCGGGCGCGGCATACACGGCTTCCAAGCATGCGGTCATCGGCCTTACCAAAAACGTCGGCTTTCAATACGGCAAGCTCGGTATCCGCTGCAACGCGATCGCGCCCGGCGCGGTAGCGACCAACATCGGCATCGGCGGCACCCAGCCCGATCCGTTCGGTCTCGAGCAAGCGATGACCGGCATGGCGCTGCAGCGCACGGACGTCGGCGATCCGGCGGCGATCGCTTCGGTCGCGCTGTTCCTCGCCTCCGACGACTCGGCGTTCGTCAACGGCACCGTCGTGACGGCGGACGGCGGCTGGTCGGCTTACTAATAGCTTGACCGGTTTGGAATCGATCATTGCATAAAAAGACGCTTTCTTTCCGCCGAAGCGGGAAGAAAGCGTCTTTCCGTTTTTTAAAACGTTTCCAGTAAAAGAACTTCCTTAGCTCCCTGACGTATCGTTCATGATCGACTCGATCGCCCGTTTCGTCGCCGCATAGGCCGCTTCGGCCGAATCGGCTTGGACCGTCACATTGCGGACGCCGGGTTCGAGCGCGGACGCCGACGAATGCGCATACAGCGGATCGTAATAATACGTCAGCAGCAGCTCGACCGCCGGCGCATAACGCCCGCTTCTAAGGCAGCCGTCGATCTCTGCCGCGATCGGCGTATGGATGCGCTCGCGGATGCCGGAGAACGCGACGATACAGGCCTGCTCATGCTTCCAAGGCTCATAGTCGCGCAAAATTTGCGCGGCGCGGACCTCAACGGGAAGCTCAAGCGTGATCTGGTAGCCGCGCGAACGAGAACCGTACAATACGTCGGGCACGACGATTTTGCCGATGCGCTTGCTCTCGGCTTCGAAGAAAACGAAGGGCTCGTCGCGGTAAGCGATCAGCGCGTCGAGAAGCAGCGATTCGAACGTCTTTTGATTGTTCGGCCGCAGGCCGATGCCGCCGAAGATCGAACCGCGGTGGCCCGCCATCCCCTCCAGATCGATAACGGGCCGGCCCTCTTGCTTAAGACGCTTTAAAATTTCCGTTTTCCCCGATCCTGTCGAGCCTTGCAGCACGATCGGCGTCGGCGGAAAAACAAGCGTCTCGAGCTGCCCGGTCACCCATTGACGATAGGCGCGGTACCCGCCCGCGAGGCGCTGGCTGTAGATTCCCATAAGCGACAGTACGGTTGCCGTCGTCTTGCTGCGCATGCCGCCCCGCCAGCAGAATACAACCTTATCGCCCGGAATCGCTGAAAATTGTTTGATAAATGCAGGAAGCTTGGCCGATACAAGCTCGAGTCCCCGTTCCTTGGCGGCGTCCGTGCCGACCTGCGTGTAGATCGTGCCGACCTCCGCCCGTTCCTCGTCGTTGAACAAGGGGATATTGATGCTGCCTATAATCGTAGCCTTGCCGAATTCGCCGGGCGATCGTACGTCGATCAGCGTGACGGGCTTATGAAGCCGCTTTTCGGCAAGCTCGTTCCATGAAATGTCAGTGAACATGCAGCCACGCTCCTCCGTCAGACGACGACGATTTGTCCCGGATGCGCGGCGACCGTCTCGCCGACGATGCTCGCTTCGACGCCTGCTGCGACAAGCGCCTCGAGCAGCGCGTCCGCTTGGTCGCCCGCTGCGGCGATAAGCAGACCGCCGGAGGTGACTGCGTCGCAGAGCACCCAGCGATCGGTTTGATCCATCGCCTCGGGGAACTTAACGTGAGGCGATACATGCTCGAAATTCTTTTTCGTGCCGCCCGGTACGAGTCCGCTGTCCGCGAGTTCCCTGGCGCGCGGCAGCACGGGCACGTCGGCTTGTCTGATCCGGATGCCGACGCCGCTGCCTTTGGCCATCTCGAGCGCATGCCCAAGCAGCCCGAAGCCGGTAACGTCGGTGCAAGCGTCCACCGTATAGCCTGCCATCGTTTCGGCGGCTGTTTTGTTCAACGTGGCCATCACCTGCGTCACGCGTGCGATCTCGCTCTCGCTCAGCCGATCGTTTTTAATCGATGTCGTAAGGATGCCGACGCCGATCGGCTTGGTCAGAATCAATTTGTTGCCGGGCTTGGCGCCTGCGTTTGTTTTGACGCGGTTCGGGTGAATGATGCCGGTCACGGCCAGACCGAACTTCGGCTCCTTGTCGTCGATGGAGTGGCCGCCGACTAGCGTCGCTCCCGCTTCGCGGACTTTGTCACCGGCGCCGCGCAATATATCGGCAAGAATTTGTTTGTCGAGCGTGTTGATCGGGAATGCAACGATGTTCAGCGCCGTTAAAGGCTTGCCGCCCATCGCGTAGATGTCGCTAATGGCATTGGCCGCGGCGATCTGGCCGAATGCGTAAGGGTCGTCCACGATCGGCGTAAAAAAGTCGACGGTCTGCACGATCGCCAGCTCGTCGCTTAGCTTGTACACGCCTGCGTCGTCGCTCGTATCGATGCCGACGAGCAGATTAGGGTCCGCTGGCCCGGCGGGTAAGCTGCGGATCACCTCGGACAGATCGCCCGGACCGATTTTGCAGCCGCAGCCGCCCTTGCTCGACAGCGAGGTCAATTTAATTTTGTCGTTGGCGCTCATCGTTCCCATCTCCTCCTGCTTTTAGCGAACTTATATGCATACTTCCTTGAAGTCATATGCAGCTTCGATGTTCGGGAATATCGCGCCGGCTTGACCAATCAGCGCTTCGACGTCCTCATCGGCGTACCGCGCGCTGATATGACTGACGATCAGTCGCTTGGCTCCGGCAAGCGAGGCCGTCTCAGCCGCCTGCAGGAACGTCGAATGTCCGTACAGCGCCGCCTTCTCCTCCAGCCCGATGCCGAATGTCCCTTCGTGTACGAGCAAATCGGCTTTCTCGGCCAAGTGGGCTGCGCGTTCGCATTTGACCGTATCGCCCAAAATAGTGACGACTCTTCCATTCACGTGAGGACCTACAGCCTCGGCCGCCCGTATGACGGAGCCGTCGGGCAGCACGATATCTTCCCCGCGCTTAAGCTTGCCGTACTGCGGGCCTGGCGGAACGCCTCGGCTGGCCAGGTACGCCAAGTCAAGCTGCCCGGAACGCGGGTGCTCCTCGATCCGATAACCGAAGCTGCGAACGCGGTGCACCAGCTCGCCGGCTTCGATCCTGAAGCGTCCGTCGTCGAACGCTTCGCCGTCTCCTCCGAGCTCGTGAATGCCGAGCTCGTAATTCAAATGCGCTTCGCTATACAGAAGCACGTTCTCGACGTACGCGCGAAGTCCGGGCGGGCCATACAGTTCGAGCTTGTCCGCGCCTTCAAAATACGTTCGGCTGCTTAAAATGCCAGGCAATCCGTATAAATGATCACCATGCATATGCGTGATAAATATCCGATTCAGCTTGCCAAGCTTGAGCTTCGATTTCAACAGCTGATGCTGCGTCCCCTCGCCTGCGTCGAACAGCCAGAATCGGTTTTGATCCTCGGGAAAGACTAGCGCAATCGACGTTACGTTGCGATGCGCAGTCGGCCGGCCCGCGCTCGTGCCCAAAAATATCAGTTTCATGCACAGCACCTCGCTTGGTTTAGCCGCGGTCGGCAGGGATGACTTTAGGATGCCAAATGATCAGGGCATAAATCCAGTCCGGTCTGTGACTGTTACTGATCACCCGTTGAAGAATCGACGAAAGACTCGTCCAGTCCGACATACATTTTGTGCAGCAGACCATGCAGCGTTTCAATCTCGCCAGCCGTCAAACGATCGGTCAACAACCGGTTATAATCGTCCAATATCGCTTGCAGGGTCGGCTCAAAAGCGATGGCAAGCTCGGTTGGGTACAGCCTATATGACCTGCGGTCGTCCTCGTCCACCGTTCGACGCACATAACCGGCTTCCTCAAGTTGCCGAATGCAGCGCGTCGTCGTCGCTTTGTCGAACTTCACCACGCTCGTCAGCTTGTCCTGATTCATGCCCGGCGTCGTCAAAATCGCTTTTAAGTAGCTATGCTGCCCGCCGCTTCCGATCCCGTGCGGTTTCAGTTTATCGGCGAGCTCCCGCTGCGCGATGCGGTTGATGAATGACATGAGCTTGCCTACCGTGTACGGTCTCATGCCGGCCCTCCTTTAGGCGACGCAATCGAATAGGTCTAGCTTAGCGCAAATCAGTTGCTGTCGCAACTAAATTGAGTTAAACTAGGTTTGCTGAATTAGTTGCACTCGCAACCAAACAATGCACAGCGGTAAAGGAAGGTTGGCATTCTATGACTTACCAGGACGATCCGATTATTCAAAAAAACCGTTGGCTCATTCTCGTCATTCTCAATTTGTTCACGTTCATGGCTACGTTGGATGGCAGCATCGTCAATATCGCCCTCCCTGTCGTCTCGAAGGAGCTTCAGCTTCCCGTCGCGCAGACCGAATGGATCGTCACCGCCTATCTGATGACGATCTGCGCAGCCATTCTTTTTTTCGGAAAGCTCGGCGACATCATCGGAAAAATTAAAATATTCCGGCTGGGCATGATGATATTTACGGTTGGTTCCCTCTTGTGCGGACTCAGCGGCAGCTTGCCGGCCATCATCGCTTCGCGACTCGTTCAAGCCCTCGGCGCATCAATGACGATGGCGAACAGTCAGGGCATCGTCACTGACATTTTCCCCGGCAGCGAACGCGGAAAAGCGCTCGGGCTGACCGGCACCTTTGTCTCTCTCGGCATTATTGCCGGACCGAGTTTGGGCGGTCTGATTTTGTCCGGCCTCGGCTGGGAGTATATTTTTTGGGTCAATGTCCCTGTCGGCCTGGCCGCACTGGCGATCGGGTGGCGGAAGCTCCCGCCGGATTTGACCAAGCTCAAGGTCGAGATCGACGGAACCGGAAGCGCGTTGTTTACCTTCTTTATTTTGCTGCTATTCGCGGGGCTTCTGCTCGGGCAGCAATATGGATACGATCAACCGTGGATCTTGGGTTCGCTTGCCACGTCGGTGCTTGTGTTCGCTTATTTCATCCGCTTCGAGAAGAGAACCGTTTCACCGCTACTGCAGCTGTCGATGTTTCGCAACCCGCTGTTCTCTCTCAGCATTATTTGCGGCTTTCTCGTATTCGTCGCCAATGCCTGCTTTAACATCATCGCTCCCTTTTACGTCCAGGACATTTTGGGCTTGACGCCGTCCCAAGCGGGATTGCTCATGATGCTGTTCCCGATCGTCATGGTCGTCGTCGCGCCGCTCAGCGGCGCCCTCTCCGACAAGATCGGTTCCGAACTACTGACGTTTATCGGCTTGATCGTATTGATTGTAGCTCAGCTTGGCATGGCCAGACTCGACGAGGTCAGCTCCGTGGCGCTTGCCGGCACTTGGATGGGCCTGCTGGGTC
Source organism: Cohnella sp. GCM10012308 (assembly GCF_042649185.1). NCBI lineage: Bacteria > Bacillati > Bacillota > Bacilli > Caryophanales > Paenibacillaceae > Cohnella > Cohnella sp. GCM10012308. The sequence continues at coordinate 57,654 of NZ_JBHRYU010000012.1, read as the reverse complement.
TCGGCAGCGGCTTGTTCCAGTCGCCGAACAACTCGCTTGTCATGTCCAAGGTGCCCAAAACGCAGTTAGGCATCGCCGGCAGCATCAATGCGCTCATACGCAACGTCGGCATGATCGCCGGCATCACGCTCGCAACCACGACGCTTTTCGGCGTCATGAGCGCCAGGGCCGGCAGCCGGATCAAGGACTTTGGCTCCGCAAGTCCCGATCTGTTCCTTGCCGGCATGCACGTCGTATTTTTGACGGCATCCGCCATCTGCATGGCAGGCGCCTTTCTGACCGGTTGGCGACTCTGGTCCGCCAGGCGAAGCGCCCGCACCAAGCCGTTGAACGCCTAGTTCGACGGTTTTTTATTGTCCGGAGCGGACATTAGCTTTGAGCCAATAAGGTCCGCTTATAACCGCACGCCCATGCGGCGATCGAACGGTCAAATAATACGATTGTGACCGCTCCCCGCCGATCGTCTTGTAGGCGATCTTTGTAAAGGCGCTTGAAAAGCAAGATTCAAGCGCCCACTCGACGACTTCCCCTTCCGGGCTGCCCTTCCGAAGCAAAATCTCAAGCTCGCCCATATCCCAGGCCCCCGAATTGTCCCAGCCGATCTCGATTCCGACCTTGATCTCGTCCTTCGGTTCGACATCCTGCAGTTGTACCGCAGTCAGAACGATCTCATCCCTCACTGCAAAGCGCGGAAAACAATCCTTGACCGCGCCTGTCTGAACGATTTGCTTCATCGCGATCCCCCTATCACGTTTGCCATTCCCTTCAAGTTATGATTCCGGAAAGTCTTTGGACAGGGACATGAATGACTGTCATTTTCAGAAGCGGCGCTCTCCCCCCTCTCTTCATCCATACCGTCCTGTCCATTCGCGCATTCAATGTAAGGAGTGGCGAAAGATTTTGAAGGAGGAATCGGCATGCGGCTAGCCGATATCAAGGGAGATTATGACGGGATTTTCAGTCTCGGTTGGCTATGCCTCACAGCCATTCAACTCGAGCGCAACGGTCTTAGGCCTTACGCAGGTCCTCTCGATTGGGTCGCCTCCTATACGCTGCCGGACATCAGCCGATTTTTGCGGAATCGCTGCGAAGGGTTTATGGAGCGCGGACATTTAAAGTTCGAAAATACGTTCGGCGGCACCCATCATCTCGTCAGGGAAACCTACTACAATGTGATCTCCAATCATGATTTCTTCGCGCATCAGAACGATCCCTTCAACCTTGAGATGTATGCATACGTCAAAACAAAATACGACCGCCAGCGGGCCAGATTTTTAGAGCGGGCCGCCAATGGACAGCGCCTGTTATTCGTAAGGTGCGGGGGCACCTTCGAAGAGGTGAACGAACTGCGGGATACGCTGGACGGTTTTGTCGCACATCAGTACAACCTGCTTCATATTAGCGAAACGAACACAAGTACGCTTGTCGAAACCAATTGGCCGCTCGCTCGCGTTTGTTCGGTGGAACTGCCGGGTGATCGCGAATCCGTCTGGAACGGCAATCATGATTACTGGAGCTACATGCTGAGCGGGATCCGTTACCGGGAGCCGGATTAAACGCAAAAAAAGAGCATGGCATATTTTCGCCATGCTCTTAAACGTCAAATTCCAACGCCGCCGGCAGTATCCTTGGACGTCTCGCCGAACGAGGACGCTGCTCTACGAATCGAGCTATACGTCTGCCAGACGCCATAGCTGACGAGCAGCATGACGGCCGGCATTAAATCCAGTCGATAGCGCGTCTGAATCTCGATCGCAAGGTGAGCGCCTGCGTATATCAGCAACAGAAGGATATACAACAGTGGTCCCCTATACATCCCGGCTCTCCACAGCGCAAGCAATGCAAACAAAGCAAACCCGCAAAATACGACGTATTGCGGCCGCTCTGCCAAGCTCAGCGATCGCTCCAGTTGAACGCGTCCAGTACCTTCAAGGCTCCAATAGGCTGACGAATCCCCACTGCCCCACATCAGCACCAGCTTCCTGCCCATCAACGACAATACTTCCGTTTTATTTTCAAGCCTTTCCTTGATTCGCAAAAGCTCCGCCTGATGTCTTTCCTCGCCGTACGCATATCCGTTTGCATATTGCGCGTCTTCCTTGTTCCAACCGCCATTCGTCTCCGAATTCAGGCCCACCATAAACTTCCAATACTTATCTCCGTCAGACAACGCTTGATGCGTAATACCCGCATTCTGTAACGACGCATTCGCAGCCCATTGTATCGTGGCGTAGATTCCGATCATAGCGAGCAGCATCCCTGCTTGGCGCCAGGCTTTGCGCCTTCTTCCCTCGCGCAGCTTTTTCCACACTTCCAGCAGCGCGAACAGAACAATGCCAGACAAATAAACTACGCCAATGGGCCGAATTAACTGACCAAGCCCGATCGCAATCCCAGCCCATAGCCAAGACAGCAGAGAGCCCCTGCGCTTAAGCAGCAGGGAGCATCCCAGAAAAAATAAAAAAACAGACAAGTGTTGATTCGTAAGCACCGAGCACATCAAAATGTTTGGCAAATAAAAAGCGAAGAAGCACGAAGCGAGCCTTCCGCAGGTCTCATTAAACAAGCGTGCGCCAGTAAAATACAGGATAACGGCGGTCCCCATATTAAAAATAGCGCCGAATACCTTTAGAACGATTAAAGAATCGCCGAACAAACGTATAATCGCAGCCTCGTACATCGTAAAACCGAACTGGTAAGGAAAACTGGTAAAATATGCCGAATCAGCAAATCCGAAGCTACCGCCTGCCGCCTCGCGCGCCGCGTTATACAAAAACAGAAAGTCCGATCGAGGAGACGCATCGTTAATACAAATCCACCCGATCCTCAAACCTAAGCCAATTACAACGAGCAAAACAAGAAATGTCTTCCGTCCCGGTCGCCGGTTCAGTACATGCGCGATCAGAAGCGCGACAAGTGCGCAACACACGGTAGACGCAAGCGTTTGTGCAAACGAATCATAGGCTTCAACCGTAAACGCGAATGACGAAACAAATACTACAGCCATAAACAAGCTTCCTATAGTCAGAAACAAACGCGCTCCATACATGCATGACACTCCCAATAGCGCATTCGTTTTTTATACCGTTTGCGCCCATCTTCTATAGGAGTCTATCACACTAACCTCTTGATTAGAAATCATTCCGCAAACTCCATCTTGTATCAAGCAAAGTTGTTTTGCTTCTCCTAGGCATTCATTATGCTCACAATCACCTTCGAAATGATCATCTCGTTTCGTGAGCAATAGTACCCTTATTTCGCATTTTAACGATATCCCCTTCACTCAGGATGAACTGGGAGAAAGGAAAGCAGGAGGAATGGGAAGTTCAAGAAGGTAGTTCAAGAAGTTCAGGAAGCTTAGGAATTCAACAATTTACAGAAAGGCTTAAGAGACGATCGACATATGTAAATGCTAAATTTAATAGAAATTTCAAGTCCGTGATTTGAGAAGGACCTTGAAAAATTAAGGTTCATTGAGCGCCTCTGCATCAGGAAACGCAGACAGAACGAGACAGCTTCGCTGTATGCACATGGCCGGACCAGCGGATGGAGCGGACGCCGTGCCTCTTGCGCACAAGCTCCGGTTGCGTGATAGTACCGATCCGGCCGCAGAGGGACAGTAATGCATTAAAACCATCCGTTCGTAGGTTAATACGGAAGCAGTACTCGTCCAGATAAGCCTGCAAATGCTTTGGCCCGATGCCTCCGAACGTCCGCGCGAGCCAACCGATCGCGCCGCGCCATACGACGCCCAATGCCGTTACGCCTTCGCGACCAGACGCCTTCACGATCTCAATGCGCCGATCCCCTGCACGATTTTCTGATGCATGACGCCATAAAAAGCTGCCGAATGAATCAATCTCAAACGTGCGCCGATTGAATGTCTGAGCAGACACTCTTTTAATTTTGACCTCCGCAATCTCGCCGCTCTCCGTATCGATCGATGCACCTGCGATGGCAGGCTCGTCCCGATATGTCAAAGGATCCGAAGGGCGGTCTGTCGCAGGCCGCGCGTAGAAATCTCCCAGCAACTGCAAGTCGCCCGTCAGCGGCCGTCCCTCGTCGTGCACCTGGATCGCAAAGCGAAGCTTATGATTGATGAGCCAAGCCGTCTTATATGTAACCTGAATAACCTCGGCCAACAGTACGGCCGAGATGCCCGTCTGCATCAAAAAAAACGCCTGAAACCACTTGACGAGCGGCGTGCGGGTGCCTTGCAAAATCGTGCCGGCGGTAAGCGAGGTTTGGCGGGAGCATGAGCTGCATTCAAACAGTCTGCGGCCGCGGGAAACAATGCGATAAAAATCGAGTCCCCCGCATCGGGGACAACGAAAGCCGTCAGGCCATTTCGCACGAAAAAGAGCGATCTCGCAATCTTCTTCGCTAAAAGTCGGTGCCTGCTCGCACAAACGGTTCGAAGCGCTCATCCCACTTCCCCCTAACCAAACAGGATCATATGTTCTCATTATAACCTTTTTAATATACTTCTTGCAACTTAAAATCTGCTGCTCCTGCGGAAAGGGATAGCATATTAGAGGCTACCGGGGCTTAATAATTTCGCCTTTCCTGCGCGAAGGGGATAGCGTCGTAATGTGAGAAAGTAGGTGATGTGGGAGGGGCGCACCGGGGCGAGACACGCTCAATCGAGAACTGGCATGCGAAGAAGCAAAAACTAAAAAAGCCCGCTTGCGCGGGCTCGGGCGGTTACTCTTCAGTATCGACGTTGTGGTAAACCTGTTGAACGTCTTCCAGATCTTCGATGGCATCAAGCATTTTCTCGAACTGGGCCTGGGCGTCTTCGGTCAACGTCACGTAATTTTGGGGGATCATCGAAAGCTCGGCGACGGCGAACTCGGAGACACCGGCTGTCTTAAATGCTTCTTGCACAGCGTGGAATTGCTCCGGATCGGCATATACGATGACGGTTTCGTCTTCTTCGACGACGTCGCGGACGTCGACGTCTGCTTCTAGCATCAGATCGATTACTTCGTCGGCGGTCTTGCCGGAAACGCCGATGACTGCAGAAGCATCGAACATGTAAGCGACGGAACCGTTAACGCCCATATTGCCGCCGTTCTTGCTGAACGCCGCGCGGACGGCGGAAGCCGTACGGTTAACGTTGTTCGTAAGCGCGTCGACGATGACCATCGAGCCGTTCGGCCCGAAGCCTTCGTATCTCAGCTCTGAGTAGCTCTCCTCGGATGATCCCTTCGCCTTGTCGAGCGCTCTGTCGATGATCGCTCTCGGCACGTTGTATGTCTTGGCACGTTCAAGTACGACCTTGAGCGCGCGATTGGCTTCCGGATCAGGCTCGCCCTTTTTGGCCGCTACGTAAATCTCGACGCCGAACTTGGCATATACGCGACTTGTGTTCGCATCTTTGGAGGCTTTCTTTTCCTTAATATTGTTCCATTTGCGTCCCATTCTTCTACCTGCCTTATATCGATGTAAAAGCCCGTTAGGCAATATTTTGATAGTACGAATTGCGAATGTCAAGCTTCGACATGCCGTTTAGCCTTTACAACCGGTTGTCTTTTATACACGATTATGCTTTTTAAGCGCGGAACAGCAGATCGTCAAGGACTCGCATCGTATCCATCAAATGATCCAGCGGCGCCCTGCTTACCGATAAACGGAGCGCATTTTCCTCTGGTTTGTCTCCATGTACGGCGTTTAACCGCAGCGAATCGAAGCCGAAGCTTCCGCCTGAAACCAGGTGTATGCCGGCCGGAGCGGCTCTTGCGCATGCATCGATTCGCTCTTGAAATGCCTGCTCGGACAGATCCTCATTTAATTGGATGTAAAAAACGGAACCGAGCCATTGCTTACCTTCGAGCAAAAACTCATCGGATGGATTTACGGACAGAAAATAGTGTCTGATGCGGCCTTGTGTCTTTAGGTACGCCAGAAACGCGCTCATCCAGCTTGCGTTCCGGTTCAAACGGCCGAGCCGCTCAGAAACCGTGGCGAGATCCGGAACCGGTAGCTGGCGTACGTCCAGAGGGCTCGCGCCGGCATCGAGAATCGACAACAGCTCGATCCAACGGGCACGGAACGCCTCCTCTTCCATAGCTTGACTGCAGGCGACCAGATAGCCGACGTTTGCAAGGTCAAAGCCGTACTGCAAATATTTGATCCCGCTCTCAATGCTTATCAGTACGACATGGGATGGCAGACGGGCTTCGTAACGCTCGAACATCCGGTTCGAGATGCCTGTGAGCGTCCGATCGATAATGACGAACAGTCGCTCGTCCGCAGACGGCCGATGACGCTGCAAGGAATCGAATAAGGTACGCAAGCTGACCGGCTGCCTGACAGGCCAGCATTTTCCGGGATCGACGATCAAGCAGCCTATCGGTTGCGATGTTTCGAGCAGATGATAAATTTCATCCGGAGACAGTTCATTTATATCATCCAGTAAAGTCCGGGCTAGCTCCACGCCTTCGCCGTAAAAGCCTGTTTGGACGATGCAAGGCAACCGGTTAACCGAGAACGATCGGAACGCGGCAATGGCGAGTTCCAACGCTTTCATGCCGGACGTTGTCAAAAAAAGTGCGCTTCGGCTCTTCGCTTCATTGGGAATGCCGTAGAATGCTTTTATCGCTTGGTCTTCATAATTTTTCACCGCTTCACTGCCGTAGCAACGTTGGTAGGTCCCTTCTTCCTCTTGCGCGAATCCGGCTTCGTCGGTTAACGACTGCCGTCCGCCCTGAAGCTGTTTGCCGGGCGTCTGCCAATCGCTCCCGGAAACGATGCCGCCAAGTTGCTTATATAGTTTGCGAATCTCATACTTGAGCCGCAAGTATGCGTCCCAAGTGCAGGTCCCCGGATCTTCGATAAACGAAGTCGTCCTTTGTTCAAGCGCTTCCAGCTGGTTCGCGAATGCGGCGGCAAGTTGCAGCTCGAACGGGTCATCTGGATAAATGGCCTTGTAAAACCCAAGCTCACGCCGAATGCCTTTGAGCAACCATCGTAGTTCTTCAGCATCCCTCTTGCGGTCTTCCATGCTAATCCGGACTAGCTCTGCAGAGACTCCGGCATCGAAAGGTCGGCGTCCATTATCCGTAACAAGGCTCCAATCCCAAGTCCGGGGATCGAGAGCCGGAATCGATTGCTGCGTATTAATCGACACGACTCGGTACCCCCTTAGTAGTCGCCACGGCAGATGATGGCCTATTATTACCCGTTCTCGATTCGCAACAAACGCCAATTAGAGGTCCTCGCGGACCTCTTGCAGGATGAAGCTTCATTCATGCCTTAGCGGGTTGGGCGTCCTCCTTGGGACGAATAAGGAACAGAGTCAGCAAGGAAGCCGCAAACGCACATACCACCATGACCCAAAAAAACAACGAAACGGACTGCTGCATAAGCAGGGAAGCGACCGGCGGTCCCGCCGCAACGCCGACGAATCGCATGCTGCTGTAAAAAGAACTGATCGAGCCCCGCTGCTCCTTCTCGATGCCTTCGGTGACGAACGCATCCAGGCACGGCAAAGCCGCCCCGATGCCAAGTCCAGCAGCGCTAAGAAACGATATTTGTCCCACCGTTACGTCCCAAATCAAACACCCTGCCACGGATAAGGATGTAATGAAAAAGCCGATAGTGACGGTCCACTTCATTAGTTTTTTGTGTCTTCCGATCCATTTGCCCGCTGCGAAGGAAGCCGCGCACAGGACGGCAAGCGGAATGGCTAACACGAGCCCCTTCAGGATGCCTTTCATTTGATGCTCTTTTTCGAGCGTTTCGGACAAGTAAAACAAGAGGCCGAACAGAATGAACATGGTGAAGCAAATGACGATAAACAATGCGGTTAACCAGCGCGCTTTTTCTTTGTATAATTTCCATACGGAGCCAAGAAACACTTTGGGACTCGCCGGTTTACCGGCTTTGTCGGTTTTCGGCGGCCGGACGAGCCACAGCACCAGCACGATCGAAATGGCGCACAATACCGGAATCGACCAAAACGGCGTCCGCCATGCGATGAGAGCGAGCGCAGAGCCGAGGATCGGGCTCAGTACTTTGCCAAAAGTGTTAAACGTTTCGATCAACCCGAGTCCCGTGCTGACCTGCTCTTCGTCCTTGAACATGTCCCCGACGAGCGGCAATACGATGGGCATGGCGCCAGCTGCGCCAATGCCTTGAATCGCGCGCCCGGTGAGCAGCAAGCCATAGCTGTTCATTCCAGCCGCCCAGATGCACACGCCGCCTCCGGCAGCCGCCAGAATAAGGCTTGGGATAATGATCCGCTTGCGTCCGACCCGATCGGATAAATACCCGGCGACGGGAATAAGTATAATGGCCATGACTGAATAGACTGTAATGACCAAGCTGGACTTCAGCGAGGAAATGCCGAGCGCCCGCTCAATCGCCGGGAGAACCGGGATCAGCATCGAATTCCCCAACGTCATTATAAGCGGGATCGAGGATAGCGCAAGGAGTGCCGCAGTTTGTTTATGGTTTTTAGACTCCCTCATTTTCGGCAACCTTCTCCTCGCCGTCAATTGTCGTCCATCCGTACTCAATGAATTTGTCCTCGCATACTGTTTGCAACTAACGGACGTTCCATGCATGATACCGAGCTTTCGCTTTTGAAGGAGCAAAAAAAGCCGGATATCCGGCTTTTTTAAAGCAACTTCCATTCGCAAATCAAACACAGCGTATCCCCTTGCATCTCGGCGGTCAACGTACCGCCCATCTTGCCCATCAGACCGCGCGCAATGGACAGCCCCAGGCCTGAACTAAGTCCCGAGCGGGACGCATCAGCCATGTAAAAACGGTTGAACAGCAGCTCCGTGTCCGTGCCTCGCAGTTGCGGCGCCGCGTTAGACAGCTTGAGAAACGCCGATTCGGAACGGACTTCGAGGCGGATGTCGAGGTTGCCGACCGCGTGCCTTATCGCGTTGACAACGAGATTTTCGACAACTCTTCGCAGCGCGGACTCGTCGGCCCGAATTTCGATGCGCCGCGTTTCCAGCTCAAATGTCGGCGTGAGCTCTTTTTCCTTCATCTGGTCGTGGAAACTCATCAGAATCTCAGGCAAAAGCTTATCCAGCCTTAGTCTCGCCGGCTTCAATGCGTAATCCGTGGAATCGATCATCGCCAGCTCGTAGAAATCGTGCAGCAAAGCTTGCAACCGCAGCGTCCGCTTGCGAATCACGCCAAGCGCTTCGCTGCGCTCCCTTTCAGACAGACCGTCGGAATCCAGCATTTGAATGTAGCCAAAAATGGACGTCAATGGCGTGCGTAGATCGTGCGAGATGTTAGCCACTGCTTGCCTGAGCTCTTCCTCCGTCCGCTTGCGCTCCGCATTTGCCGACACGATTAAATCCGTATGCCGGTTGACTTCGATCGCAAGAGACTCTATGTCGCGGTCCGGCATGCCGAGCGTGAGCTTGCCGGCGGACTCGCCGCCGTTGTATTGCCGCAGATGCCCGGTGAGCCGTCGTATCTCCCTTTTCACCAAGAGCAACCGCAACAGGCAGAACGCAGCCGTTAAACCTGCGGCAACGACGGCGGCAAGCACCACGCGACTCCCTCCTTTTCAAACGAATTTACTTGATTTCTTTCCTTCTGAAGACGGCCATCGATATTGCCACAAATGCGAGGGCTACCAGTATGGGCACATAAACGCTCTCCGCGAAATGAGCTCGGCTAATCATCGGATCCGCATAGTTATTAATCAAGTTAAATATCGAATGTTCATAAAGCGTCTGAACGAACGGCAGGTGCCGGCCAGCCAAAATATAAATACCGTCCACGAAAAAGTAGAATACGAAGGCGAAGCCGATCGTCTTGCCGCTATCCGTGAGCAGCGTCGCGATTGCGCCGGTAACAGCCGCGAACGCGGCCGCAAGTGTAATCGTGAGTGCAAAAGCCTTAAGGATAAACACCGTCTCTGAAACGCCGTTAAGCTCCCCTAAACCAAAAAGCGCGGTGCCGAGCGCCAGATTCACGAGCGGAAAAACGAGCGCCGTCAAAATGGCGCCGAACATAAACACAAGCATTTTGGCCGTGATATATCGGGACCTGCTGTAGCCCGACGCAACCGCCCGTTTGATCGTCCCCGTCGCGTATTCGCTCGAGATAAAAAAGCCGGCCAGCACGCAGAATCCGATCTTGATGATATAAGTGTTGCCGGCCATAGCAGCGGTCATCATATCTAGCCCGCTTACGGCCGTAAGCGCGCCGCCGTCCTCCGGGTCGTCGAAATAGTTAAGCAGGACGTACGCCGTTGCGGAGACGAACAAGACGGCAAGCAGCAGCCAAAACGAACGGTTACGCTGCAGCTTGTACCATTCCGAACGCAAAAGGTTAAGCATGCTGGCCGCCTCCGATCCGCGACGTAAAGTAGCTCTCCAGGTCCTCGCCCATCGGCATGAATTGCTCGAGCGCCAGCCCCTCTCCGACAAGCATAGAAGAAACGGCTGCCGGACGATCCAAATACGCGTACAAGTGAATGGAGCCGTCGCTTGTCACCTCGAAAGCCGTTGTCGCAAGCTCCCGCTCAAGCACGGCCGCGGCTCGTTCGGGACGATCGACCTTAATGTGTATGAACTGCCTGCACTTTTCCTGAAGCTCCTTGCTCGTCAACTGCTCCAGCAGCTTCCCTCTGTGGATGATGCCATAATGCGTGGCTAGCAAATGCAGCTCGCTCAATATATGGCTCGAGATGAGTATCGTGATACCCATCTCCCGGTTAAGCTTCGTCAGCAGGTCGCGCATCTCGACGACCCCCATCGGATCGAGGCCGTTCGTCGGTTCGTCGAGAATGAGAAACTCAGGCGCTCCAAGCAGGGCGACGCCCAGCGCCAAACGCTGCTTCATGCCGAGAGAGAAGTTTCTCGCTTTTTTCCTCCCCGTGCCCGATAAGCCGACCAGCTCGAGCGTCCGCTTCACGCTATCCCGGCCCGGAATGCCCTGCTGCAGCCGGTGCGCCTCCAGATTTTCGGCCGCGGTAAGCTGCGGATACAACGCCGGACTCTCGATCGAGACGCCCATACGCTTGCGCGCCCGTACAAGCTCGGAGCCGCCCGTCGCCCCGAATAGCTCCACCGTGCCGGATGTCGGGAACGCAAGTCCCGTCACGAGCTTCATCAGCGTCGACTTGCCCGCCCCGTTTTGCCCGATAAAGCCGTAGATCGTCCCTTGTTGAATCGTGAGGTCTACGTTGTCAAGCGCGGTCTGGCTTTTGTACTGTTTGGTCAATTGATGCGTCCGAAGCACATATTCGTTCATTTCTTCCAGCCTCCTCTTCTTGGCTTAAGTGTAGAGGCCGATTCATAAGACTTGATAAAGGCGATTCATAAGAAATCCTTAAGTTTTGAGACGGTAGCCCATGCCCCAGATCGTCTCGATATATTCTTCCTCCGGATTCGCTTTGGCAAGCTTGTTCCGCAGGTTGCTCATATGTACGTTAACGACGTTTTCCCCGCCGCCGATATAATCCTCGCCCCACACGCTCTCAAAAAGGTTCGCCTTGGCGAACAGCTTCTTGGGAGAAGACAGGAACAGCGCCAATATGTCGTACTCGCGCGCAGTCAGCGACAGCTGTCTGTCGCTGATGGCGGCCGTCTTCGCCTCCGGATCGAGCGCGAGATCCTTGTGCCGCAGCAGCTTCGTTTCTTGTCCCTGCGATTGCGACAGCCTCCGGTGCCGGCGCAGCACGGAATCGATGCGCGCAGCGACCTCCTCCAGATCGAACGGCTTCGTAATATAGTCGTCGGCACCCGTTTTAAGCGCTGTTATTTTCGACTGCTGCTCGCTCTTGGCGGAGATGACGATAACCGGATATTCATATCGATCGCCGATCTCCTCCAGAAGCGCTTCGCCCCGCTTGCCCGGCAGCATCAGATCGAGCAGCACCATCGCCCATTCTCGCTGACCTAAATATAGCCCGGCTTCCGTACCGGAATACGCCGGCTGGGGCTCGTAGCCGCTTGTCCGCAGGACGCTGCAGAGCAACCGGTTAATGTCGTCATCGTCCTCGACGACCAAGATGTGCAGCCGCTCCCCCATGTTCCCGCTCTCCTGTTCGACTTGCCAGATTATCGCCATTATAGCACGGCGCCCGAAGGCGGATAACAACAACCGGCTCCCGTTCATACATTGGATTATTCCAAATTCGAGCGAGGGAGACACTTTTCTATGATCGTAGCCGTAACAGGCGGCGCAGGCTTCATTGGTTCCCACTTGTCCGAAGCGCTCCTCGCCGCCGGAGCGGACGTCCATGTCATCGACAACCTGTCCTCCGGCTACCGCGCCAACGTGCCGGCCGGAGCCGTCTTGCACGAGACGGACATCCGTTCGCCCGAAGCGCGGACCGTCATCGCCTGCATTCGGCCGGAGGTCATCTATCATCTGGCTGCCCAGGCCGACGTGCAGCGCTCGATCGATAATCCCGTGGAGGACGCGAGCGTCAACGTCGAGGGCACCTTGAACATGCTCGAAGCCAGCCGCCAAGCCGGCGCGCGCAAGTTCGTCTTCGCCTCGACGTCGGCCGTATACGGCAATGTAGCCAAGGAGGTCGTATCCGAACGAGCAAAAGCCGAGCCGATGTCATTTTACGGCTTGTCCAAAAGAACTGCGGAGCAATATATCCGAATCTACAGCCAATTGCACGGGCTAGACTACACGATTCTCAGATATGGTAACGTATACGGTCCTCGACAGACGCCCAAGGGAGAAGGCGGCGTCGTGGCCGTCTTCCTGGACCGGCTTCGCCAGGCAATCCCGCCGACCGTACACGGCGACGGAGAGCAGACGCGCGACTTCGTCTACGTCAAAGACATTGTGGCCGCCAACATCGCCGCGTTCGCGCGAGGCGCCCGCGAAACGCTTAACGTCGGTACCGGCCGCGCCACGTCCGTCAACGATTTGCTTCGTCTGCTCGAGCTATGCCGGGGAGCGCCCATCGCACGCAGGCACGCCCCCGCGAGAGCCGGCGACATCCGGCACAGCCGCCTCGACCCGCGCAGGGCGCGGCGCGTCCTTCGTTGGGACAGCGCCTACGACGCGGCCGCGGGCATCGCCGAGACTTATGCCTCCACCCTGCCTTCAAGCCTGTAAGGCCCGTTCATGATGGCGAGGCCTTCCGTCGAACGGACGCACAGGTAATACACCTGATCCGGCAGTCCTCCGGTCGTCCGGTATTCCAGCCGGGTGACCGCGCTCAGAAAACAAGATTCCAGCGACCACTCGACCATCTCTCCGTCCGGGGCATCCTTCCTGAGCGTCACCTCGAGCTCGCCCATATCGAAGGTCCCCGGATTGGACCATCCGATCTCGATGCGCAGGACGATCTCGTCTCCGGACTCGATTCCATGCAGGCTGACGGACGTGAGCACGATCTCTTCGCGAATCGGGAACGGCGGGAAGCTGCCGTGCTCCGCGCCGGTATTATGTTTGTATTTGATCATGACTGATTCATCCTTTCCGAACGGGTATCGAACGATTAGATTAAGCGATTTGATCGCACGGTTTTATTGCAATTCGCGAAGCATCCGCAGGAAGCCCTCGCAGTAAATATGAGGCGCGAACCGGCTTTTGACATGCGAGGCCGCCATATCCCGGATAGATGACCGGAGCTGGCGGTCGGTCAATAGCTTGATTGCCGCTTCGTAAGCCTGCGTAATGTCTCCCAGCGTATAATAAATGCCGGTCTGCTCGTGGTAGATCGAGGATGACACGCCGTCGGAATCGCTGGTCAGCACCGGGCAGCGGCAGCTCATCGCCTCCAGAATGGCGTACGGCGCCCCCTCGACCTTGGACGTGGAGCACAGGAAGCCGCCTGAATCGCCGATATAAGCCAGATGCTTGCGCATGTCCGCGTTCGGAACGTTGGGAAAAAACGTAAGGTTATCGCGCAGGCCGAGCCGATCGATCCACTGTTCCATCCGCTCCCGCTCCTCCTTCACTGCGAGCGCGGGATCCTCATACATGCGAAGACGAATGCCCTTGTCGAACTCGTGGACCAGGCGCGCGCCGATTAAAAGAAATTCGAGCCAGTTTTTGTTGTCCTCGATCCGTCCGATCCACGCGATCTCGGGCCCAGTCGCAAAGCCGACGCATTCGTAAGCGAATGCCTCAGCGTCGAAGCAATTGTGCAAGCGATACTTGGGCACGTTCGGGAATAATTCCTCGAAAATCGCATCGATGTGAGGCGTGTACGGATTCAGCAGCGCCGATGCGAAACGCTTGACATAAGGAACGGCTTCCTGAAGCTCCCGCCATGCGACGACTTTGGGGCCGAAGCCTTGAATCTCCAAGATAAGCGGACCGGCATAGCCAAGCATGCGAAATTTCTTGAGCGACAAATAATCCGAGGTTACGACGATCGCGTCGAACCGGCCGGCATCGAGCAGCCGTTTGATCTCCATGTCGTCGTTCGTGACGTTAACCGGCAGACCTGCGCTGTTCTGCAACCCCGCGCCAGGCTCGAAGTAGAGACAATGACCGTCAACCCCGTAGCGGCGAAGCGCCCGGATCCGCTGTCTGTTGAGCGTTTCCACGCCGCCGCTCGGCACATAATAAGCAAATAGTACCTTCAACGGTATGGAACACCTCCCCCGGCTTCAATGCATCCGGTCAAAATGCGCTTCGTTAAATACCGCGACCAGGTTCCCGGCATTTTTGACCTGAATCGAGATGCCGATATCGTCGTACGTTTTCGTATTGGTAATCATCAGCAGCGCGAACGGCTGCTCGTACGTATGCATGTCCTGGAGCCGCTTGCTCCGCCCGCCGCCGTGGACGCTGACAAGCATCTCATAGACGAGCCCCGCCGGGCCGGACATTTGGATCCAAACATTGAACTCCTCCGCGCCGCGATTCACGATGTCCACCTCGAGCATGCCGACGAATCGCGAATCGATCGGCATCAGAGCGCCGGCCTCCATCTTGAAGACGGACATGGATTCACCTTCTTGTTCGTTTGATGGTATACGATATTCCGGCGCGGTGCATCGGTTAAGGCATCTATCCGGGGGCGGGACGAGATTCGGCGATCGCCCTGCATGTTCGTCCAAACCTTTCGTTGACGAAAAGCATTTATAATATAGAAACCTGCTGTTAACCTGGAGGCGAACGCATATGCGATTAGTCGACATCGAAGGGGAGTACGACGGTATCTTCAGTCTTGGCGAGCTGTGCCTGTCGTCCATCCAGCTCGAACGGTGCGGTCTCCGGCCGTTTGCGGGACCGCTCGACTGGATGAGCACGCCCCGGCTCGCGGACGTGAACCGTCTGGTAGCGGACCGTTTCCAAGGCTTCATGGACCGCGATCACCTGACTTACGTGCAAAACGCGAGCGACAAGCTGTTTCTGGTGAGGGAAAATGAGTACAACGCCTTCTCCAACCATGATTTCTTCGTTCATCGCAATTCGCCGGAGCTGCTCGAAGACCATCCCGCCGTTAAACTCAAATATGACCGTCGCGCTGCACGCTTGCTTGAAAAAGCCGAAACCGCCCGCAAGCTGCTGTTCGTGCGATGCGGCGGTTCGATGGACGAGGCGCTAGGCCTTCAAAGCGTGCTGTCGGGCTTCGTCAAACATGACTTCCGCGTCTTGCTCGTCAATCATACCGACGTCGATATGCTCACGGAGACCGATTGGCCGTTGGAACGTGTCTGCACGGTAGAACTGCCGGGGCATCCCGACGTCATCTGGGGCGGCAATAATCCCTACTGGGATCGGATGCTGTCCGGCATCGCCTTTAAGGAATCGCATTAAAGCCGCATCCCGCTGCGCCAAAGCTGCGATATGCCCTCGCGGGCTATATCGCAGCTTTTTGCGGCGTTCATCCGACGCCCGGCAGCCGCAAGGTCGCGACCGGCAAATCTGGCAGCTTGTAGCCTTCAGGCACGGCATTATAAATACGGTTCCACACTTCGTAATTAACGTCGAGATCCGGCCCGGCAGCCGCGGCGGGATCGAACAGGCCCGCGAATAAAGCGCCCGGCACGAGGATGTTGTCGGAAGTCATGGCAATCCCCTCCCTCCGCTGCGCGCGATTTGTCCCGCCGATTCATAAACGCCGGCGAGCCGCTCGATCATCGCGCTCATCGACCAATGGGATTCCGCCCATAGCTTGGACGCATAAGCAAGCCGCGCGCGATAGGTGTCATGCTGCAGCAGATCGTACAGGTAGGCGCACAGCATGCCCGTGTCTCGGCTCGGGAAAACAAGCCCGGTCTTGCCGTGGTCGACCATCTCGGGCAGACCGCCCGCGTCGGAGACGACGACCGCCGTACCCGCGAGCTGCGCCTCGATGACGGAAATCGGCTGATTGTCCAGAATGCAGGAATGGACGAAGATATCTGTCATGGCAAGCATGGCGGGCGCATCCTGCCTGAAGCCCCAAAAAACGATATCGTTTTGCAGGCCGAGCTCTCTCGCCTGCCGTTCGAGATCGCCTCTCAGCTCGCCGTCGCCGATCAGCCAGCATACCCAATCCTGCCGTACTTGCTTTAATTGAGCCAGCGCCGTGATCAGCAGGTCGATGCCTTTGACGAACGTCAGGCGCGCGGAGCAGGCGATCACCTTCTTGCCTGCCGGCTTGCGCACCGGTGTCGCCAGCACGCTGCGGGCGCGGAAGGTATCCGTGTCCAGGCCGTACGGAAAAACCTCGATGCGCGAGGGCTCGACGCCAAAATCGCGGGTCAAAATCGTTTTCATCCATTGATTGGCCGTGACCGTAACGTCTGCGGAGGAAGCCCCGTAATATTCCATTGCATGGCAATACCGCCAGGCCGGCGACTGCTCGACGATGCCAAGCTCCGGGTGGTCGCGGAAATGCGCGCGCAGCTCATGGGCGACAGAGCCGTGGATGTGCGCGACGAGCGGCGTATGCTTCGGTTTGACCCGCGCAAGGGACCGTGCGGAGAAAACGTCTTGCGCGTGAATGACGTCGTAATCGCCCAAACCGAAATAAGCTGCGGCGAGCTCCAGGCAATAGCGGTCGATCTCGTATTGACGGATGACCGGGTCGTCCAGATGATGCGCGACGCTTGAAGCGCGCAGCTTGGAGTCGATCATCGGCATGACATGCGCCTTCTCGAACGATCTGCCGTCGCTGTACATATGGTACTTTTTATAATCCGGGCTGTGACCAAACAGGTCCACTTGATGGCCTTGGAGCGACATCGCTTTGCGAATCTGTTCCATAAATGCGTGCACGCCGCCGACATGCGGGAGCAGCCAGTAGGTAGCCAGCAGTATTTTCATCCGTACGCCCCTCCCTCCGCGAACAAGGCCGCGATCCGGTGACCGTAAAACGCGCGAAGGCCGTCATATTCGGCCATGAGTCCGGGACGATTCTGAATCGTGCCCATCCCGTCGTGCAACCGGTATTCCGTCAGCGGCGCGGCCAAATAGTCGATAGAAATGCCGCTGAGCACCGTTCTTGCCCAGAAGTCGTAGTCCTGCGTAAACCTCAGCGTTTCGTTGAACGTCCCCACGATCTGGAAGATGTCTTTGCGCATCATGACCGTACAGCCGTTAATCGCGTTGACGGTTGCAAGCAGCCGCATTAGCGCGAGACCGTCAGGATAAGCCTCGCCGTAGCGGCTGTCGACCACCGTGCCGCCCCCGTCGATGACGGCAAAATCCGTGCAGCAGATCATGGTGTTCCGCTCGCCCATGTAACTCAGCTGGCGCTCGATCTTGTCCGGACGGAACCGGTCGTCCGAGCTGAGCCAGGCGACATATTCCCCGGAAGCCGCGCGGATGCCGGCGTTCAACGCGCTTGCCGTACCGCCGTTTGCCTTGCCGATATAGCGCACGCGCCCGGCATAGGACGGAAGGATGCGTTCAATGTGCGCCGAGGAGCCATCGTCGACCACGATGATCTCGATCGGCTGGTACGTTTGCGCGAGCACGCTGTCGATCGCTTCGTTTACGTAGGGATCGTTGTAAAAAGGGATGACGACGGTCACGATGGGTTGCAAGCCGATTCTCCTCTCGGGGGCAAGTGGCCGGACCGATCGGATGATCAGTCTATAGCGCCCGTCGTATATCTTATTGCGGAGCCGGGACTTACGCATGGTGGAGTCGCCCCGCCGCATCCGCCTAAATCATCGCCAAACAACGCAAAGCCAAGCAACGCAAAGCCAAGCAACGCAAAAAAGCTTCGCGGAGACGCGAAGCTCTTGGCACGCATGATTACTTGCCGATTCTGCTTAAAAATTGATTCATGAGCACCGGGAGCGATATCAGGATCGGCGGATCGTCCGGCCGTGGCGGATACAGCCTGACCTGCTGCGGATAAAGCTCGGTGTGCGGTCCGACGAATAGCGGCGCCCTGGATCTGGTGCGAAGCGTCCGCTGCGGCAGCAAAAAGTCCTTGGCCTGCATCTCCCAAGCGACCGACGTCGCCATGAGGTAATAGATGCCCGGCTTGACGCCTCTAAAAGCAAACCTGCCCAGGCCGGGCAGCAGCGTGCCGTAGATCGGCAAGCCCTCCGGAATCGGCTTGGCGAACAAGCCGATCAGCACGAAGCCGTCGAACGGCTCGTCCGCGACGACGGTACCGGTAACGGGCATGCCTCCCGCCTCGGAGGCCGCAGCATGCTCCTGCCAGTCGGACAGATCGCGGAGCGCACGCAAGTACCTGGCGGCCTCGGGCTCGGATTGGCGGAACTCTCCGGGCGTCATCCCTACCCGCTCGGTGAACCGGGTCGTGAAGGTGCCGAGGCTCTGCTGTCCGATCTCGAGACCGATCTGCCTGACGGACAGATTGGAATTGAGCAGCAGATCCTTGGCTCGCTGCAGCCGCAGCGACGATACGTAATAAAGCGGCGGAAGGCCGATCCGTTCCTTAAAAATCCTCGCGAAGTGATAAGAGCTGAAAGCGACGTGACGGGCGAGGCGCGACAACGGCAGAGGCTCGTCCAGATTCCGGTGAATGTAGGCGATCGCCTCGTCGATCTCTGCATATCGGACGTTCATGTCTTCGGCCCTTTCCGTCTTTTGGAATCGTATTCTTTTCCATTCTAAAGGGGGATGACCGCTTTTTCAATCTATTTATCGAACATTTGTTCGTTTTTGATAAAACGTTCACTTTTCACTGCATGCTCATTCCCGGAACCATCCGAAGGCACGAAGCGGAGCGCGGCCGAATTGACCCGGTAATGGAGCTTGTCCGCTCCCGGTCCGTCGTATAGCAAGTACCCGAGCCTCGTACCCCCGAGCCGGCTCGCGATCGCCGTGCGTATGACGCCTCCCCGATAATCGGCTTCTCTTCGCACCAAGCCTTCGTGAAGCGGCTTCGTAAAGCTCGGCCAGCCCGTCCCCGAGTCGAACTTGTCATCGGAACCAAATAGCGGATCGCCAGATACAATGTCAACGTATATGCCGGGTTCATAAAAATTCCAGTATTCGTTGTCGTATGCCGGCTCCGTATCGCCGTGCTGGGTCACCTCGTATTGAAGCGGCGACAGCCTGCGCCTCAGGCTCGCTTCGTCCTGCTTGGTCCGCCAGGCGCGGCGCAGGTAGTCTTCGCGGCCCGAGCCTTCCGCGTACATCTTGTAATGGCGCACATGCGTCTTGTAATAGTGCTGGTGCTCGTCCTCGGCCGGGTAAAAAGCGCCCGCCGGAACGATCTCCGTAACGATGCGGGACCTGAAACGGCCGCTGGCGGCGAGCGCTTGCTTCGACGCCGCAGCTAGCTGACGCTGCCGTTCGTCGTGATAGAAAATCGCCGTCCGGTACGAACTTCCCCTATCGCCAAACTGACCGCCGCCGTCCGTCGGATCGATCTGCTGCCAGAAGATGTCGAGCAGCCGCTCGTAAGGAAATATTTTTGGAAAAAAAGCGATCTGGACCGCTTCCGCATGCCCCGTCGTCTCGCTTCCGACAGATTCGTAGGTCGGATGTTCCGTATGTCCGCCCGTGTAGCCGGACGTGACGCTAATGATGCCCGGCAGCTCGTCGAACGGCTTGACCATGCACCAAAAACAGCCGCCCGCGAAAGTCGCGAGCGCAGGGAGTCCCGTCGCGTCTTCGGTCATCGACAATCCCCCCTATTCTAGCCGTGGATCCCTTTGCAGAAATAGTTAGATGCACAAGCTATCCGGTCCGTCGCGCATAAAATGAAGAAGCAACGTTTACGGCCTCGCCGACCTCATGGACCGGCGATCCAATTAAACAGACGGACGGATCGGAGCCGTATAAAGCTATCCTATACGATTCGAGCCGCTGAATAAAGGAGGTGACCGGTTATGGCAGTTCGGCCGAAAGCGCGGAAGCGAAAAACCGCTCGAACCCGCCCGGGCCAACCCGTTTGCGTTTTGATGAAGGACGGTTCCTACTATGTGGGTCTGATCGGACAGATCAGGGGCCGCGAGCTCACGCTCTCCGGCGTGCGGGGAACGGAAAAATGGAATCCGCAGGCGGCGAAGCGATCTTGGCAAAAAGCGAAAATCAGCGCGCTGGGCGCTGCGACGGACGCTGCTGCCGCTGCAGTTCCAGGTGCGGCAGTTCCCGGCGCGGCAGCGGGCATCGGCGCCACGGGCGTTAGTCTTGGCGGCGGGGGTTTGGGCGGTCTCGGCGGCATGGACGACCTGATGGGCTTTATGCAGAAGGCGCTGCCGCTCATGAAGATGGGCATGGACATGATCAAGACGATCATGCCGCTGATGGGCGGACTGAAGCTCTAAGCCGAAACTTAAAGTCGGCTGAAAAAAACAAGGGAGCGCAACGACCGTCTCCGGCGTTCGCTCCCTTGTCGTATCAGTGCCCTTTTTTACGAATCTGCTTGTCGTGATCCTCGCCCCACTCCTTGGCTTTGGCCGTTGCGATCGAGATCGCCCGACGCTCGGAGTAGCCGTCCTTCAACAGCTCGTTGGCGATGTCGATCGCCTTGTTCCGAACGGGCGCCATGAAGTTTTTGAGCGAATCCGGGTAATCGTCTTTGTCCCAGGGCATAGCCATTCCTCCTGTCGGTTCGTCTATGTTCGTATACATAAACTTGGACGAACGCGCACAGGTTGAATCAGCCGGGCATTCCCCAAGATCGAATCGGACGATCATCCCTTCACGGTCAGGACAAGATTTCCTCAATGCGATCGATCGTTTCCTGCGACAGCGATACGCCGGAGGCTTTAACGTTTTCCTCGAGCTGGGACGTCTTCGTGGCGCCGACCAGCGCGCTGGCTACGCTCTCGTGCCGCAAGATCCAGGCGATCGCGAGCGTCGACAGCGACAGGTCCAATTCCTTGGCGACCGCGTCCAGCTTTTCGACCTTCTGCAGATGCGCCTCGGTCAAGAAGCCCTTGATCCACATATTCGTCTTCGGATCCGCAGCCCGGCTGTCCGCCGGCAAATCCTGACCGAGTCTGTATTTGCCAGTCAAAGCGCCTTGCGCGAGCGGAGAAAATACGACCTGCGACAGCCCGTTTTTCTCGCTGACCGGCAGTACGTCGCTCTCGATGTTGCGGTAGAACATATTGTATTGCGGCTGGTTGACGACGATCCGGTCGAGCAGGTATTTGTCCGCGACCTGAAGCGCTTCTTGAATCTGCGCGCCCGTCCACTCGCTCACGCCGACGTACAATACCTTGCCCTGCCGCACGAAATCCTCGATCGTCCGAAGCGTCTCCTCGAGTCTCGTGTCGGGATCGTAGCGATGGCAATAGAAAACGTCTACGTAATCCTGCTTCAATCGCTTCAGGCTGGCATTCAGCTGCTCGTGTACGTGCTTGCGGGACAAGCCGCGATCGTTCGGTCCGTCGCCCATCGGCCAAAAAGCCTTCGTAGCCAGCACGTAGGATTCCCGCGGATAACGCGGCAACACATCGCCCAGCATGCGCTCGGCTTCGCCGCGTTCATACACGTTGGCCGTGTCGATAAAGTTGATGCCAAGCTCGAATGCGCGATCGATCAGCTTCGCGCCGGTATCCTGGCCGACGGTGTGGCCGTAGGTCATCCAGCTGCCGAAGCTGATCTCGCTGACTTTGAGGCCTGTTTGTCCCAATTTCCTGTACTTCAATTCGAACACCTCTTTCATCGATTGTAAACGCGCGTTCAAAATTGTATCACGCTTTCCCCGCCGTATCAAACCGGCGAGAAATGGCGAACAGGCTTCCAGAGAGGACGACATTGCAACTTATTCTAACGAAGCCGCCGTCTGCCTCTCCGAGACGGAAGGCGCGATCGCGGACGCAAGCGGCAGACGCAGCGAGAACTCGCTGCCTTCTCCCTTCGCGCTGCGCAGCGACAACGTACCGCCGAGCAGCGCGGCGAGCTGCAGGCTGATGGACAGCCCGAGACCCGTACCGCCAAAGCGTCGGTTGATGGAACCGTCCTCCTGGCGGAACGCTTCGAAGATTAGCTCCTGCTTGCTTTTCTCGATGCCGACGCCCGTATCCTTCACCATGAATACGACGTGGTCGCCGCTTCCTCCATTAGTCTGCCGCTCGATAGAGACTATAAGCGCGACGTAGCCGCTATCCGTGAATTTAATGGCATTAACGAGTAGATTCCGCAAAATCTGGCCCAAGCGCAGTCCATCGGACAGCAAGGTTTGCGGCACGTCGTCCTCGACGTGCAGACGGAGATCCAGATTTTTCACTTCGGCGAGCGGCTTCATCTGGCGATGGAGCAGCTCGACCGTGTCGCTAAGCGACAAAATGTCCAGCACGATATCCATTTTGCCGGCCTCGACCTTGGACAGGTCCAATATATCGTTGATCATGTGCAGCAGCTGCTCGCCCGACGCCTGAATGATATTCGCGTAGCGGCGATTGTCCTCGGACCGGCCCTCTTCCTCGTTCTCGCCGATCATCTGCGACAGCAGAATGATACTGTTAAGCGGCGTCTTCAGCTCATGCGACATGTTCGCCATGAATTCCGACTTGTACTTGGATGCCTGCAGGATTAATTCGGCCTTCTCCTCCAGCATCTTTTGGGTATTAAGCAGCTCTTGCGTCCGCTTTTCGAGCGCTTCGTTCGTTTCCTTGAGCTGAACGGCACGTCGCTGGTCGAGGAAAAAGTCCCGAATAATGAACAGGAAAAACGTGCCGAGCAGAATTGTCGTCGGCAGCGAGTACGGCATGACATGCGTGGCGTAATTAACGCGGTTGACCGCCCCGTAGGCAAGGACACCGCCAACCTGCAAAGTGTTGATCGTCAGCAGCGACACGGCCGCCTTAAGCGGATATCCCCAGCTCGGCCGTCGCCTGTAGAGGCTGACCAGTCCCGCGCCGGCCATTCCCAGCGTCGAGATATTGCAAAATGCGGTGAACGCGGACGCCGACAAACCATTGATGCCAAGCCGCGCCATCGCGATGCCGAAGCCGATGGCCAGAATCGGACGGGGATCGCGAAAAACGAGCGTAGCAAAAATGATCGGCACGTTGCGCAGATCGAAGATGGCCGAGCCGTTATACCGGACACCGAACTTCATGGCAAGCCATCCGAGCGCGATAAAACCGACGACCATGGCCGCCTGCTTGATTAAGCCGGACGTATGCTGAAATACATATTTGTAAATGAGGTTAAATAAAAACGTAAATGTGATCAGGATGGTGATGCTCATAAAAAATGCCGCGCCGATCTCCATGTCACACCTCCCGACTCTTATAGTTTACATCATAAGAATCGGGACCGTATAGCCATAAATTGTTACAGATTGCAGCCATTGCACTTATTTCAGGAACTGTAAAATCGCCTCCAGCGACTGCTTCGGCGCTTTTTCGATCAGATCGCCTTTGTCGGCAAGCCTCGCTTCGATCGTATGCAGCGTGAAGTCACGCGGATCCGCTCCTTTTCGTACCTCATCCCAAGTCAACGGCGTCGATACGGTCGCTTCCGGACGTCCGCGCGGCGTATAAGGGGCCGACAGGCTTTTGCCTGCGGCATGCTGCACGTAATCCACGTAAATCAGGTCCTTGCGGTTTTTGATCAGCCGTTCGATCGTGAACAGCCGCGGATACTTTTCCGACAAATACTTGCCGACGAAGCCGCCTGCCTTGCGGAGCTGCTCGAAGCTGTAGCCCCGACGGACGGGAATGACGATCTGTACGCCTGTCGCGCCGCTGGTCTTTGGCACGGATGCGATGCCCATGCCGTCCAGCGCTTCGCCGATCAGCGAGACCGCCTCCATCAGCCGCCCGCGCAGCGATTCGCTCGGATCGATGTCGAGCACCCACTCGGCCGGCTCCTCTCCGCCTACGTATTCGAACGAAGGGTGGAATTCAAGCACGGCGAGATTGCCCATCCACAGCAAGGCAGGAAGCGAATCCGCGACGATATAACGCACCTGATCGCGCACCGCAGTCCGCACGAACGGCGGCAGGGGCTCCGGCGCGTTTTTCTGATAAAAGGCTTTCCCTCCTGCTCCGTCGGGGAAACGGATGGCCGTCATATACCTGTCTTTGCAGTAAGGCAGCAGGTATGGAGACAGCGCGACAAGCTTTTGCAAATACATGGCCTTATTGATGCCGGCATCGGGCCACATCAGCTTGTCCGGATTCGTCACTCTGATCTCGCAGCCTTCGACCTCGATCGAATAGACGTCTGCCGCGCTCATAGCGGGATCCCCTCCAGGTCGATCAGTTTGGGATGGCGCAGCAGTCCCGCGTCCGTCGTCTCCCTGCCGCTGACCCTTCCCGCGAGCGGCGCGTCCAGCCATCTTACATCCGCGCCGCGCAGCCCTTCGGGCACGCCGTCCCAATAATCGGTGCGGGCCCGGCCTGCGGGCAGCCGGCGGAGGGCCGCTTTCGCTTTCTCGTTCAAGCCCGACGACACGCGCCCCATATAGCGGTCGCCTTTGCGCATGACGAGACTGGAGACGCGTCCTTCCTTCCAGATGATGCCGACGATATCGACATCCATATGATGAACGGTCTTCCGCTTGAGCCAGTCCCGATGCTCCTTGCCTTCCATGTAAGGCGCCGCCTTTTTTTTGCTGACGACGCCTTCCCATCCGTTCGCTTCGACCCATTGCCATAACGCATCGCCGTCTTCGAATTCGTCGGCCACGTAGAACGGCGACTGCCAGCCTTGCGTCAGGCGGAGCAGCCGCTCTCTGCGTTCCGTATAAGGCAGTCTCCGTAGGTCCTGTCCGTCCGCCGCCAGGAGATCGAACAAAATATATTGAACCGGGTGCCGCGTGGCAGAAGCTTCGATCAGACGGTCGCCGAGCAGCTTGCCCCGCTGCTGCATGAGCTGAAAGCTCGGCTTGCCTGTTCGGGGATCCAGGATGACCGCTTCTCCGTCGAGTATGTAGTTTCCCGGCCGGCTCGCCAGCGCCGCGGTCAGCTCGGGATAGGAATCGTTTTGCAGCAGCATGCGCTTGGAATACAGCTTGACGCTCTCGCCCCGCACTTCCGAGATGAGGCGGTAGCCGTCCCATTTAAGTTGGTGTACCCATGCGCTTCCCGTCGGGCTGCGGTCCTCCGCGACGGGAGACATCGGGGTAAATGGCTCCATCGGTCAGCTCCCTGTCTTTTTTGTCCTAGACTTGGAGGCTGGCGCCTCCGCTTTTGCCGACTTTGTCTTCGGCTCGTCTCTTTTGGCTTTGGCCGGGGTCCTTTTACGGGCCGTTTTTTTCGATTCCGTCTTCTCCGGTTCTCCTCCGGCATCGTCGCCGCCTGCCTCGGACTTGTCCGGCCCCGCCTGCTTCAAGCTCGCTTTTAAGGCTTCCATCAGATCGATGACGTTGGTCTTCTTCTCTTCCGGCGCGAGCTTGACTTCCTTGCCCTTGACCTTGTCTTCTATTGCGTCCATCAGCCGTTCCTTGTAGACGTCCTCATATTTCCCGGGCTCGAAAGGGGCGCTTAGCTGATCGATCAGCATGCGGGCCATCTGAAGCTCCCGCTCGTCCGCCTTCGTTTCCTCGGGCAGATTGGGAATTTCCTTTTTGCTGCGTATCTCTTCGGCGTAAAACATCGTCGACATCGACAGGACGCCGTCCACGATACGGATTGCCGCCAGGCTGCTGCGCGAGCGAATGCTGACGTTGGCGATGCCGATCTTGCGCGTATCGAGCAAGGCTTGTACGAGCAGATTGTAAGCGTGCGTGCCATTGCTCTCCGGCGCCAGATAATACGTTTTCTGATAATAGATCGGGTCGATCTCGTCCAGATCCACGAAGTCTAGAATACGGATCTCGCGCGAGGTTTCGGATGCGATCTCCTCGAGTTCGCCTTTGTCGAAGGTCACGAAGTGGCCGGGCTCGTATTCATACCCTTTGACAATATCGCTCCACTTCACTTCTTCCTCGCACTTCGGACAGGTTCTGTGATATTGAATCGGCACGTTAAGCTTCTTGTGCAGCATGCGCATCGGCAGGTCGTTATCCTGCGTCGCCGAGAACATTTTGACTGGCACGTTGACCAGCCCGAAGCTGACCGCGCCTTTCCATATCGTTTGCATTCGAATTCCCCCTCTGCAGTGTATCCGCGATCGATCGATTATCATTCATTAACCGAAGCCGGCGGAACGTGAATCTTCCAACTCTTGTCCGTGTCGGGCCACGGCGGGCAAGCATATGGTATGGCGATTGGAGGGGGAACCGCTGTGATTAACCGCAAGGGCATGCATATCGCGAACAAATGGGCTAAGACGGTCGCGGCGCTTAAAGATCCCGCCGTCGCTCCGCACATCCCCGATACGCGGAGAATGGATCGGGCGACGCTCGCGAAAATGCTGGACCGCTATGGCATGATCTACGTGAAGCCTGTCGCCGGAACGTTCGGCCGGGGCGTGATGCGCATCGAGCGGACGCATGGGCATCGGATGCCGTACAGTTGTCATGCGGGATTAAGCAAAAAGCGCTTCTCGTCCATCGACAAACTGTACGGACACATCTCGCGGACCAAACGTCAGCGTCCGTATCTCGCGCAGCGCGGCGTGCACCTGCTCAAAACGAACGGAAGGCGCTTCGACATTCGCGTCATGGTGCAAAAAAATCCGGCAGGCGTCTGGGAGCCGACCGGCGTCATCGCGAGGGTCGCTCAGAAGGGGAAAGCCGTCACGAATTATCACGACGGCGGCACGCCCGTCGCCTTAAGCCGCCTGCTTCGGCCGAAGCTGGGCTCCGCCGCAGCCAGGAAGACCGAAGGCGGGCTGCGGGCGCTGGGTCTTCGCTCCGCAAGGGCGCTGGCCAGAGCCTATCCCAAGATCAATATGGTCGGCGCGGATATCGGACTCGACCATTCCCTCAAGCCGTGGATCATCGAGCTGAATACGTCGCCCGATCCATATCTTTTCAGGCATCTGCGTGATAAGTCCACCCACCGCAAAGTCATGCGTTATGCCCGGGCCCTCGGCCGCATCCCCGCTGCGAGATCGGCCGTCAAAGCGCGTTCACGCAAGACGCCTGCAAGGCATATGCGCCGCAAACGTTAAGAAAACCGTCAGGGACGATCGAAGATCGCCCTGACGGTCTTTTTAGGTTTGGCGGACATCCGAAACTTGGTACACGAGAAACGCCTATCAATGGCGCATCGACCTGACGTTCCGTTGAGCCGGCCGATCGTCGCCCGCGTCGCCCGCGTCGCCCGCGTCGATCTTTTCGCCGCAATGCCCGCAAATATACATCTTTTTTCGCCGATATCGGCCCATTTAACAAAAAAGATGCGAAAATGCAGGTTTTTTCCTCTGTCAGCCGGGTTTCCGGCCTGTGCTGTGATTTTACCTGCATATTTGCATGTATTTCATCAGATCCCGTTGGTCGTTAGAAAAAACATGTATATATGCAGGTTTTGAGGGCCCGCCAACATCCTTAAAGCGCCGCAAACCCGCTTGCGCACTTGCCTGTCCACGAATCAGTTCGCCCTCGCAGCCGCTTGGCCGAAGCTCGAGATTGACTCCCGCATGACGAGTCGCTTCAGCAGGCGACGGCGCTCCTCCTGCGTTAATGCCGTCAGTTCCTGCGCTGCGTGCAGCGCGAGCAGCGCCCGCGTTGCCGCTTCGCCGGCAGAAGTCTCTTCCTCCAGCAAATAATAGGCCATCCGGTAAGCCTCGAGCTCCAGGCTGCGGAGGATATCGATGCGGCGTTTCACGTGCGGAGCTCCAGATTGAGCAGCACGGTTTGTTTTAACTCAGCAGTCGATTTACTGCTCGGACCGTCGTACGCAACTTGGCCTTGATAAATCGTCTTGCCGGTTCCGGCATCAACGACAGCTACCTTAGTAGAAGTCCTACCCATCGCTCCGTTCTCTTGCGCACCTGGAACGACAAAGTATAATTTACCGTTGCTGAATCTCGGTTGATAAAGCTCTTTGCCGCCTAAATCCGAAGCAAGAATCGTATAGGCGGCAGTCTGTTCTTGCTTCGAGAGATCGGTCTCCACGACGCCAAAACTTTTCCCATTCCAGCCTTTCGAATCTCCTGATACGGTCACGGAATACAGCTTATCGCCGTTTACATAATAATTCGCATGCGCCATATTGTTCGGGATGACCAAATCAAGCGGCTGCAAACTGCCCTCTGCATAGTTGTAAACAAACGGCTCATATTCAATAATCGGCGGCTCTTCTGAAGCCGAAGATGCCGAGTGATCGCCTCCAGCCGCTTTCCCCGCCTTTGCTTGCCTGGATGCAAAGAGAACGGCATTCTTTGTGTCTGATCTCGCCCACTGATTACCTGCTACCGATAGATTATAACCCGATTGAACAGGAAGCTTAATTTCTCGCGTGTCGATCAGCTTCCCGGCCGTAACATCGAACACATAGTCGAAAAGAAGCGGATCGCTCTGCATGTTCGAACGTGTGACGTCGGTGCGTTGCAACAATAGGTGAACCTTTCCTCCTTGAATCTGCAGGTCCGCGAGACCGACATTTTCCCGCTGTTTCCACGCGCCTGCAAGCCATGTAAAATCAGCCGACTTATCCGTTTTTTTGTTCAGAACAGACAACTTTACTAAAACCTCACCATGCTTGGGGACAACTTCGACATACACGAGCATGTCGTCTGTCTGGTCAAACCATCCGTATTCCTTTCCTCGCATAAAGCCTCGATGCGCCTTGATAAGCGCTTCGGTCGACGCGTTGTATGTTTTTGAGAACGGCAATATGAATAACCGGCCTACCCTGTTTGAGTCGGTGTAAGTCGTTCCTTCGACGTCTACCTTCATCCCGCGGTTGCCCCAGCGACCGACATAGCTGCCATCAAGTTGTATAGCTGCTCCGATGGAAGCGTCGCCCTCGATCGTCTCCAGATGAAAACTTGGGAGTCGCTCGTCGGCAGCGTAGCCGTAATATACGGTAAGCATAACGATCGAAAAGATAGCGAGCGATCCGGCCCACGCAAATCTAAACAGCCCCTTTCGTCTTAGACGGATACTTTGCCGGTGATCAGCTTTAAGCTCAGCCATATCGCTCCTGCGACCTCCAATCCCAAAATCGTCATGCACACAGCCCTGGCTTCCGACGGATATAACGGAAGCTCGATAGACATTGTCGCAAGGACGAGTAACGTAATGTTAAGCGCTATATACAGAACTCCAATAATAATGCCGCGGATCCGGTAGCTGCGTTCCAGCAAAATTCCGGCAAAAACGAGCAGCACTGCGAGCAGGCCGAGACCGTAATTGATCAGAAATTGCTCGAAATGAAGCGGCAGCAGCAGCTTAAAGACCTCGCTCGCATACATAGCATCGGTGAAAAGGCTTGGCTCCTTCAACAGCTCGGGTATCAGCATGTTATACTCAAGTTTTAGAACCGGCATAGAAAGCAACTGCCAGGCCAGCATCGATAACACGAATAATAGAATGGCGGTCAGCTTGGCGAAATAAAGCGGGATCCGCCCGCCGGGAACCATGAGCTGTCTGTATGCAAATGGATGACGTCCGAACCAGTCTCTATACCAAATGAGCAGTACATAAGCAATTAAAGCGACGAGCGGAACAAGAATGCCTAACGCAAATCCCCGCTGGGTATTTCCGATGACCTCCGCGAACGAGAGCGTGTCGGGCATCACGCCGGGCTCGCGGGTTCCTTCTTTTACGCGATAGAGGTTGGCAAAGCGATGAATCTCCGTCGCGACAGCCGCGCACTCCACAATAAGCGTAAATAACATCAAACCCGCCAAAATATAACGAAACCTGCGAACCTCTAACGCCAGCAGCTTAAAATAATGGCTCATGCCCGGTACACCTCCCGCATCACGTCAAGCACGGACTTTCCTTGTTCGTCCCGTACCTGTTCGCAATCGATGTCGCGGGCGACTTTGCCGTCCTTCAGCAGGATGGCGCGATCCAGCAAATATTCGACCTCGTCGATCTCGTGCGTCGTCACCAGCACGCCCCGGTCCTCGATCAGGCGGCTCGAGAACACTTCGCCGATCATCTCCCGGCTGAACACGTCGATCCCCGAAAAGGGCTCGTCCATCAGCACGAACTCCGTGTCCGCAGCAAGTCCGAGCACTAATCCGTACTTGGCCGCCGTCCCCTTGGACAGATTGCCGACGCGCTCGCGCGGGTCGAGGCGAAAGAAAGTCATCAATTCGTCCGCCCGCGAATCGTTCCAGCTCTTATAGTAGTCGGCCATAAACTGAAGGCCGTCTTCAAGCCTGTAGCCGCCCGGCATCGCCGCATGGTCCGGGATAAAAGAAACCTTCTCGTAAAGCTCCCGCTTCGAGCCGACCCCGTCGACGCGAATGCTTCCTTTCGACAATGGCGTCAGTCCCATGATCGCCTTCAGCAGCGTGGACTTGCCGGCTCCGTTCATGCCGACGAGACAGGTGATCTGACCCTTCTCCGCCGTGAAGGTCACGCCTTCCAGCACCTTGCGCCAGCGGTAACGTTTGTGGGCATTTTCGATGCGGATCATGCGCCGCCACCTCCGGTTCCCCGATCCCGGTTGCCCGCGTCCGATTCGTATTCTTCCTTGACCAATTCGACGATTTCCTGGAGCGGCACATGCATGTTGCGGATCGAACCCACGAACGTCCTGACCGCTTCGCCAAGCAGCTCCGACCGGATATTGCGGAGAACGTCCTCGTCCCTCGTGATTCGGCTTGGCGAGTTGCCTTCCGTAACGATCAAGCCTTGTTCCTCCATTTCCTTGTAAGCTCGCTGTGCCGTATTCGGGTTCATCTTGAGCAGCGAAGCGATCTCCCGTCTGGATGGGATCGCCTCTCCCGCCGCCAGCCGGCCCGTGACGATTCGTTCCTTGAACAGCCGGACGACCTGCAGGTATACCGGATCTCGCGTGTTAAACGCCGTCTCCATCCAGCCGCCGTGATTATCCATCGCTCTGCCTCGCCTTATCGTGGAGTGTGTGTACTAAGTGGTTCATACACTATGAGTGTATTATGCCCTTCATACACGCTGGATGTCAATTGTATGAAAGAGATATTTAGGTAAAATTAAGGTTGCCTATACGGTTGCATACTTAAGAAACACCGTCAGGGTCAAGCCCCTGACGGTCCCTTTAAGGTTGGCGGATATCCGAAGCTTGCAATAACGAGGACCGCCTATTGACGGCTCGTCCGACAGCCGTTTCGACAGAAGTTTCAACGGCTGTTAAGAAAGCTGTAACGAAACGCGTTACAAAAGCTGTTACGAAAGTCATTCCGACAAGCCAACGTATCGCCGACAGCGTCGTTCCTCTTCTTTCGCCGCAATGCCTGCAAATATACATCTATTTCCGCCGAGGTCGGCCCGTTTTAACAGAATAGATGCAGAAGTGCAGCTTTTTAACGTCATCGGCCCGATTTCCGGCTTGCGCTTAACATTTACATGCATATTTGCAGGCATTTCATCGCATCCGTTGTTTGGCGGAAAAATACCTGCATAAATGCAGGCTTCTCGGCCCGCAAGCCGCCGAAAAGCTCCGTCATGCAGAAGATGCGTTCACCAGCCTACGAATCGCTTCCAATTTTATAATTTCTGATGTCGTAAAAAAGCCGGAAAGCACCTGCACCCTTCAGGTGCGTGGTTCCGGCTTTAAATGATTGGAAGCGTCCGTCACTAAGCGGCCTGGCGCATTCCAAGGGCCAGAATCGCTTCGGGCGGCGAAGCCCGCAGGCCATGCCCCAAGCGCGACGCCGCTCCCTGCACGGCCAGCTGCCTCGCTTGCATGCGCGCTTCCCCGTTCGCTAGCGCCACCAGCGTGCCGATGTCCCCTCTCGCATACGCATCCGCCATCAGATGCGCTTCAATCCGTTCAGCCTCGTCCGCGGGAAGCGTCGGTCCCTCCTCCCGAGAGAGCGCCTCGCGTACGAGCGCAAGCGACCTGCGCGCGCGTACGAGCGCTGCCTTGACGGCCCCTTCCGACGTGCCGAGCCGAATTGCGGTCTCCTTGATCGAATAGTCAAGGACATCGCGCAGGAGAAATACCGTCCGCTGCAGCTTCGGCAAACACGCATTCAGCGCGGCGAACACCGGTGCCAGCTCCATCGCCAGCAGCGGACGGTCGATCGCGACCTCCTCCGGCCGCATCTCCTGCAGCAGCTTGACCTTGCGCGCATCGCGCCGCAACCCGTCGATCCATACATTCCTCGCCACGCGCAGCAGAAGCGCCTCCGGATTGGCATGGCCGCCGCCCTCACGAAGCGCGAGCAGCGCGCGGCTCCAGCTCTCCTGCGCCAGGTCCTCCGCCGCAGGCAGCGAACGGACGAGCGACAGGCTATAACGGCCGACGCTTGCAGACAGGCGCTCGATATCCGCAGCAGAATCGATCATACAAATACTCCCCCTCTCATTTCTCTGACAGGCCGCAGTTCCATTTCACCCGGTTATTCAAGTAAACGAACGGATCATCGAAAAAGATACGCGTGAAAAAATAAAAATCTGCCGTATCCTTCAGCCGGATTCGAACGTTTACCGATTCGAACGCGCAAACCAAACGACGGGAGGAACCTGCAATGAACGGATATATCCCCTATGTGATCGACCAGACGGCGCGCGGAGAGCGCTCGTACGACATTTATTCCAGGCTGCTGAGAGACCGCATCGTCTTCCTCGGCGCGGCGATCGACGACCTGATGGCCAATTCCATCGTGGCGCAGATGCTGTTCCTGGCTGCGGAAGACCCGGATAAGCCGATCAGCATGTACATTAACAGTCCGGGCGGATCGACGACGGCGGGCATGGCGATTTACGACACGATGCAATTCATCCGGCCGGAGGTTCATACGATCTGCACGGGAATGGCCGCATCGTTCGCGGCGATTCTGCTGCTGTCCGGCGAGAAGGGCAAACGCTTCGCGCTGCCGAACAGCGAGATCATGATCCATCAGCCGCATGGCGGCGTGCAAGGCCAGGCGAGCGATATCGCCATCAGCGCCAAGCGCATCCTGCAGATCCGGGAACGGTTGAACCAGATCACCGCGGATCGCACGGGTCAACCGCTGGAACGGGTGGAAAAGGATATGGACCGCGACACGTTCATGAGTGCCGAAGAAGCGATGGCGTACGGCATCGTGGACAGCGTTATCAGGACGCAGCCCTAATCGCCGCCTTACGCTTCAGTCTGCGCCGCCAGCTCGCCCAGCTTGTTCATCGTATTCCAGTTGCGGGCTGTCAGCGTCAGCTTCATTTTTTGAAACAAAATCGCGAAGGCGGAATCCAGAATACTCGGCGTGAGCAGCAAATAAATGGCCCGATCCCCGATCGCGCATTGTTCGCCTTCCGCGGACAATTCGCCGATCCGGGCCAGCTGATCGTCATCCAGCGGCTTGTCCAGCAGATTAACGTATAGCTGGCTGGCCGCCGCGATCTGAGCCTCGGAAAACGGGCAGTCCTGCAGCAACCGCTGCAGTTCGGCATTCGAGCGAAGGAGCACCGTGGCCTTTTTGACGCCGAAATTTTCAAGCAGCAGCGTCTCGAGCAGCTCGCGCAGCTCTTCCGCGGAGCGCTCCGAGCGAAAGACGATATTGCCGCTCTGGATGTAAGTGCGTACGCCCTCGAGGCCCAGCTGCTCGCAAGCAGACTTGAGCTCGGCCATCTTGACTTTGTTGTTGCCGCCGACATTGATGCCGCGCAGCAGCGCGATATGTACTGTCATCATCATTCCTCCATGGCTGCGAATCGCGACGGGATGCTCCGCCAGCGGAGCTTGCGGACGCCATCCGGCATCCGACACCCTGATCTTGTCACGAATTCGTCGGTACCCGTATCGGGTAAGATTAAGTTACGATAAGGGTAACCAAATCCGGAGGTGTTGGCAATGGCCTATATTATTATTCTGATCGTCTGCATGTTCGTAGGCGGCGGCGTCATCGTGCTCGGCGGCAAAAGCGCGATTGCATCGGGCGATTGATCGCCCCTTCCATTCCCCAGCTTGTCAAAACGCCCGCGGCCTTATTCGGCTGCGGGCGTTTTTCAATGCTTAGTTTCAAACTTTCAATGCTTAGTTTCTAACTTTAATCGAGTACCTGGCGCGCTCGGTAACGAGCAGCGCCGCATCGTCCGCGGTCTCCGTCAGGCTTAAGCCCTCGAGCGGAATCTCGAACGCATCGGAAGGCAAAGGCTCCTCCCTGCCTTCCGTGACGACCGTTCCATTCCCTCTCAGCAGCAACGAGGCGCCGTTCGTATAGTCATCCGGCGAATCGCTCCGCTCTCCTTTGCGCTCGACGCGCTCGAGCCTGATTCTGACCTCGTCGAGATCGTGGTCCTCATGCTTGGTTACGACCAGTTCCTTGTCCGTTTGCGATTCGAGCCATTCCGTAACATCGGCGATCGATGCGGGCATGCCGGCCCCTCCCTTCGGTTGCGGCGACGATTTTTGTGCGCCTATGCTGTCCATTACCCCATATGCAGGCACATGCTACTTGGTTGACGGCGCCCAAATTCACCCGGGCAGGTGTCCGCCGGGGCATTCGCGGAATAGGCTAACGCATCATCGATTAAAATGGAGGCGGAAGCAATGTATATCTATCCGCGGAGCGCATTCGGTCAAGGCTACGCTTATGGTTACGTCCAGCCCTTCGGCGGCGTCGTTCCCGATTATTATGGATATCCGGGCCTCTCTTATTCGCCGGGCTACGACTCGCGCCCCTACTATGCAAATCCGTATCAGCCCGGCTCGCCATACCCTGGCCTCGAACAGATGCCGATGCCGGTTCTTCCTTCGGAGCAAGTCGGTCCCGACAGTCCGGCGCACCAAGCCGGCCTTCAGGCACAAAGCCATATCGGACCGCTTGAGGCAGGCATGCATGCGCATGGCTATTACGGAGGCGGCCATGGAGCCGGCGTGCAAACCGGTGCCTACGTTGGCGGAGAACATGGACTCGGCTTGCAGGCCGGCGGCGGCGTCGGGGGCGGGCAGGGCATTCACGCGAAAATAGGCGGACAATTCGGCGGACCGCACGGCGCAGGCGTCCAGGCCGGCGCACAGCTCGGCGGCGGCCAAGTCGCCTCGTTCCAGGGCGGCGCACAGCTCGGCGGACCGTATGGTGCAGGCGTTCAGGCGAAAGGTCAAATGAGCGCGGGCGCGGGCATCGAAGCAGCGACGGGCGGCCACGTGGGGGGCAAATATGGCGTCGGTCTGGAAGCGGGCGCGCATCTGGGTCCGCAAGGCGCCGGGGTCCAGCTTGGCGGCCAAGCGGCGGGGCACGGCGCGGGCTTCAAAACGGGCATCAAATGGGGGTGACGGTCAGGGCGCGCCATGCGCCGATCCACGACCGTGCGCGCAGGAGACCTCGGTCGTCCTGCGCGCTTAGCCTGCGTTTATCGTCAGACGGTTCGTAAGCGAACGCAGCGGCAAAGTCAACGTAAAGCAAGATCCGTCCGGCCCGGTCTCCGTCAGCGAGATGGTCCCGTTCATCAGTTCGGCATATTGGCGGCAGATCGACAATCCGAGTCCGATGCCGCCGTAATTGCATTTAATCGACTTGTCATGGACTTGGGAGAACGAGCGGAAAAGCTGATCCCTGCGTTCAGGCGCGATGCCTATGCCGGTGTCCCGTACGCTGAAAGACAGCCAAATCCTGCCGTCCTGGGCGGCTTTGCTTTCTTTTTTAATCGATAACAGCACTTCCCCGCGATCGGTGAACTTGACGGCGTTGCTAACGAGATTGATGAGGATCTGCCTGATTTTCAAGCCGTCCCCTTCATAGTTACCGATCAGCTTGTCGTCAATTTCAAGCCGGAGTCCGATCCCTTTTTTTCCGGCTTCGAACGCATGGATTTGAACCGCCTGCTCCGCGCACTCGACGAGATTGAAGGGTTCGGCGTCCACGTTCATTTTCCCCGCTTCGATCTTGGAATGCTCGAGAATCTGGCTCAACATCTCCATCAGTCCCGCGCCGCAGTCCTCGATCACCGCGACATAGTTCTGCTGCTCTTCGGTGAGAGACGTCGAACGCAGAAGATTGGCCATGCCGAGCACGCCGTTCATCGGCGTACGGATCTCGTGGCTTAGCACGGCAAGCAGGTTATCTTTTTCTTCGAGCACGCGTATGGCCTTCTCCTGCGCCGCCTGCAGCTGCTCGACGGATTCGTCCAGCGCCAGCACGTCCGTAAAAAACCGGGACAAGGACAGCAGCAGATCCACATCACGTTCCTCGAACGCATAATAATGATCGTCGAACGCGCACAGCGAGCCAAAAATCTGACCGCCGGGCGTCAGCAAAGGTACGCCTAAAAAGGAGCAGCCTCCGACGAACTGCGTCGCGGGCATATCCTTCGTCAACGGATGCGTCATATTGTTTTCGATGACAAGCGGTCCTTTGGCTTTTTCCGTTACTAACGCGCAATACGACTCTTCGTTAGCCACGACCAGCCCTTCCGTAAGAATCACCTTGTCCCGGTTAAATGCATTGAGGACGACGGTGGATACGCGATCGAGATTGGCAATGCAAAACGTATTGGCCGGGATCATCCGGCTGGCCGTAAGCATGACATCCATGCCCGATTGATATAGTTTATCGGAGATTTTCGCCAGCACGTCTACATAATCGGTTTTCATACGTTCACACCTTTCGAATAAAGGAACAGATTTGCGCGGGCGCCTCGTCTCGATCGTCGAAGCATCTCTGATCATATTAATTGCGATCTCAAGTATACCCGGTTTGCATTAAAAAAGTTGCGCTTTCGACAGCCTTCGCTTCAAGTTTTCAGCCAAAGCACGAGCGATCTCATTTGCCTCTCCGCCCCTTCGGACAGCAGCGCACGGCCCGCGTCCGTATCGGCAGCCGCCTTGCCGTTCCATTCGTCCAGCTTCAGCTTGACGAGCTTCTGCCGGCGAATGATCGTCTGGAACGCGGCCTGCAGACGATCGGCCCTTCCCTTAGCCTTCAGATCGTCGGCTTCCGGCTCGAGGCTGAACACGCGTTTGCCGTTGTTTTCGATCCAGTAAAGCCACTTTTCCCCGTCCAGCAGGAGAAAGTTGCCTGGCTTGCGGGCAAAAGAGAGACCTTTCGAGCCGGACGGCCACTCTGCGATCAGGCCGAAGGGATTGGCCGGGTCGGCAGCCGACAAAACGGCCAGCTGACCGTCTCCGCTGCCCGCCGGCCGCTTGACGGCATCGCGGAAGTTCGGCGTGGCGAACTGCAAGGCGTCCAGGCCCCGGATAAAAGCGCCCCGGGTGACGAGCCCCCAATCCTCCAGCTGACGCAGCACTCCTTGCAGGACATCCCAAGGATACGGCGATACCTTCGACACCAGTTCCCGGTTCACCATGCCGTACGTATCGAGCAGATGTTTGGTCCACGCAAGGACCGGCGATTGTTCGTCTTCCGGCGCACCGTGGCCGGACGCGCCGACGCGATCGTCGTCTTCGTCGTAGATATCGTTGTTTGCCGATTCAAGCAGGCTTGACACGGCATACCAGCGCCCCAGCCCCGATCCGGTGCGCCCTTGCGCCTGTCGTCTTGCGTTGGCCGGGTCGGCGTGAAGCCGGAGCGGCGCGAACTGATCGTTGGAAACGAGGCCTTCCCAGGCCAGATCGACCAGCATGGGCAGCAGCTCCGACGGCCGTGTGTCGGTATCCCTGGAGAGCTTGGTGAGGAAGCTCGCTCCGCTCTCCCGTATGAGCTTGGCTAATCGCGGATGGCGCGTTTTCGCTTCCTGCCGCAGCGCAGCTTCCGCATAAGGTTCGTACAGCGCCTTGTCGTCCGCCAGGAAAAAAGCGACCTTGCCTTCCCGCTCCTCCTCCTCGCGCCGGCCGATCCAGAGCACCTCGCCCGTCGCGCATAGCAGGTCCAGGTCTTCCTTTCTGTAGCCCTGGACACGCGCGGGCAAGATCAGCGTCTCCCAATGCGACAGCGGCAAAAAAATGCCCTGCAGCTTGCCGATCGCGGCGAGCAAGCCCTCGCCCCCCTGCATCTGCGAGCCGGGCAGCGCATGCTGGAGCAGCGCGATCTGGCTGCACCAGCGGATCGCGTCCGCGGGCTCGGCTTGGGATCTGGCTTGCCGCACCGACCAACGAACCAGCTTGGAGGCGACCTGTACGCTCGTCCAAAGCCGCTCGTCCTCGCCGGAGGCATGGGGCGCCCGCTGGATCAGTTCCCGCTCGAGCAGCAATTGCACGGCAGCGGCCGCGCCGGACAGGTCGAGCTGCGGATACCGCTCGACGAGATCGGCTTCGGTGAAGGACATCCTGTGATCCGCATATCGTCCCAGAATGAACAGGACCGAAGCCGTATCTTGCGGAAACCGCGCGTAAATCTCCGTTTCGTCGGATGCGATATATCGCGGCTCTTCGTCGCCGGGCATTTGAACGGCGACGGCCGCTCCGCTCTCTTCGAGCCCGCTTAGCCAAGTCAGACTGCGTTCGCCGGCCGCCTTGACGATCTCGCCGGCCGTGAGATCGCC
Organism: Cohnella sp. GCM10012308; assembly: GCF_042649185.1. Lineage (NCBI taxonomy): Bacteria > Bacillati > Bacillota > Bacilli > Caryophanales > Paenibacillaceae > Cohnella > Cohnella sp. GCM10012308. The sequence continues at coordinate 18,953 of NZ_JBHRYU010000012.1, read as the reverse complement.
TCTGGCCTTGAGCAGCGCGGACAGATCGGCCGGTCCGTCCGGCTCGCGGGCCGGCGCCGAGAGATTCGCTTGCATTTGCGCCAGCGCTTCTTCGGACACGGCAGAGCCGGCAGCGCCGGCGCCGAACAGATCGCGGGCCAGCTCCTGGTTGATCTGCAAAATCTGGCGCCGCGTCGATTCGTCCAGCCCGTCCCCTTCGTAAATTCGCATATTCACGTAATCTGCCATGAACTGCGAAGCGAGCGGCGACGGAAACGGCGTCTCGCGGACGACGATCTCGATATGCCCTGCGTCGATCGCCTCCAGCAGACGCCGGAGATCGCCGAAGCTCAGGTATTCGTTAAGGGCCTCCCGCATCGCTTCGCCGAGATACGGGAACTGCGCGCCGTACGGGAGCGCCTTTCTGAGCAGCTCCTCGCTGCGCAGCCGCTTCTGCCACATCGGCGTGCGCGTGAAGCTTCGCGCCAGCAGAAGCGACATTTCCGCGATCTTGCGAAAGGCAACCGCGAGCAGCGGCGAGCCCGTCACCGCTTCCGACAGCAGCGTCTCGACGTTCGCGGTCGACACCTGGCTTAAAATTCGCAGCCAGGAGGCATCCCACTCCGGCAGCACGATCTCGATGCCGTTGTCCTTGGCGTTGCCGTACAGCCGGTAAGGCATGAGCAGCTCGAACTGCCGTTGAAGCGCCAGCAGCCAAGCGCGGTTCACGCTGCGTCCGACAAAATTGTGTATGACCATATGCGTCTGGTTCATCACGTCCCGGTAATGCTCCACGACGATACGCCTGTCTGTCGGCACGACGCTGGCGCGATGCTGCGCGCGCACGTGACCGATTAACGCTGCCGCGGCTGCGGCGTCCATGCCGAATTCGTCGCGCAGCCAGGCCGATGCTTCGTCGTCGTAGACGCGTTCTCGCGACAGATCGGCGGAATCCGTGTCGCCGGCTTCGGCTCCGAGTCCGAGCCGCCCGACGGTCTCCCGCCAGAAGGCGCCGATCTTCTCGCCCAGCTCGTACGTGCGCCCGCCCGCTTCGTTGCGCCAGAACGGCACCTCGCTGAACCGGTTCGCCGCTTCGGCGACGTACACGCGGTCGTTTTTAATCTCGCGTATCATCCAAGAGCCCGCTCCGAGCTGGAACACGTCCCCGACGCGGCTCTCCTGGATAAACTCCTCGTCAAGCTCGCCCAGATGGGCCCTGCTGTCCATATGATGGACCGGGTATCCGCCGCTCTGCGGAATCGTACCCGCTCCCCGCACGGCTGCGGCCCTGCCGATTGCCTTGGCCGTCAACATGCCGCTGCGCGCGTCCCATTCGAGCAGCGGCTTAAAAAAAGGATAGAAGCCGGACAGCACCTTCAGCATGTCCTTGAAACGCCGCTCGTCGTAGCCCCTGTAGCTGTCGCTTCGACGGACAAGCCGCAGCAGGTCGTCCGCGTGCCAATCGTCCATCGATACGATAGCCACCGTCTGCTGCGACAGCACGTCCATCGGGCCGTACGGGATCGCGATATCTTCGATCTCGCGCCGGGAGACGAGCCGGCTCAGGACGGCGGCCTCGGGCAGCAGCGCCTTGGCGCGGACGACCATCAGTCCGCGGCTCTCCTCGCCGACGGCATGTCCCGCGCGTCCGATCCGCTGGATGCCGCGGTCGGCCGCCAGCGGCGTGTCGATCTGAATGACGAGGTCGATATGGCCGATGTCGATGCCGAGCTCGAGCGACGATGTGGCGACGATGCAGCGCAGCTCCCCGCTTTTCAGCAGGCGCTCGGCTTCGAGCCTCCGTTCCCGCGACAGGCTGCCGTGGTGGGATCGCGCCATCTCGTAGCCGACATGGTCGTTCAGGCGCAAGGTCAGCCGCTCCGACAGGCGCCTGCTGTTCACGAACAACAGCACCGACCGGCTGTCCGCCATCGCCTCCATGATCCGGTCGAGCAGCGGCTTCCAGACGGCCTCGCGCCCCGCCGCAGGCGACGATGGCTCGGGCACGGTCACCTTGACGCTCAGCCGCTTGGTCATGCCGCTCTCGACGATCGTCACCGGCCGCGGGAGCATCGCCTCCTCCCAGCCGCCCAGAAACTGCGCGACCCGAGATAACGGCTTCTGCGTCGCGGACACGCCGATTCGTTGGACGGACCGGCCGCACAGCGCCGTCAGCCGCTCCAACGACAGCGACAGATGCGAGCCCCGCTTGTCCGCGGCAAGATCGTGGATCTCGTCTACGATGACCTGCTCGACGGTGGACAGCATGTCCCGGCCTTTGACCGAGGTCAGCAGCAAATAAAACGACTCCGGCGTCGTTACAAGCAGATCCGGCGGCCGGCGCAGCATGGAAGCCCGTTTGGCCGGCGTCGTATCCCCTGTACGAACATCGCTCCGGATCCCGGGCCAATGTTCGCCCCGTTCTTGGGCCCATGCGTCAAGCTGCAGCGCGAAGTCCGTCACATGGGAATGGATATCGTTGTTCAGCGCCTTCAGCGGCGTAATGTACAGCGTGCGGACGGCAGGCTGACGCTTGCCGTCCGCATCGTTTCGCACGATGAGGTCGAGGCAAGGCAGAAGGGCCGCCAGCGTCTTGCCCGATCCGGTCGGCGCGGCGATCAACGTATGTTTTCCTTCGCCGATCGAAGCCCATGCTTTGATCTGAACGTCGGTCGGCTCTCCGAATGTCGATGCGAACCAAGCGGACAGGACGGGGTGGAACGGCAGCTTGCTGTCTTTAGTCAACGAAATCGCTTCTTTCCTATCGCGTGATCAACGGCCGAACGCGATCAACGGCCGAAAAAATTTCCGATCATTTCCTTGACCAGACTCGAATAGATCGGCTTGCTCATATACTCGTCCATGCCGGCTGCCATAAAACGCTCCCGGTCTCCCTTGAGCGCGTTCGCCGTAACCGCCACGATGATCGGACATGCATCCGCCGGCAGACGGTCGCGGATCATCCGCGTCGCTTCGATGCCGTCGACGCCGGGCATCTGCACGTCCATGAAGATCAGGTCGAACTCGTCGCGCGTCGCCGTTTCGACCGCTTCGACGCCGTGCTCTGCAATCACGACGCGATGGCCCAGCTTTTCCAATATTTTAAGCATAACCAATTGATTGATCTTGTTGTCCTCTGCGACGAGGATTCGCAGCTGGCGCGTGTCGTCGGGTTCTTGCGCCGCATCCGCAGGCTGCGCCGCGGCGTCCGCGATTGGCTCGGCAGGGTCCAACTCGACCGTAAAAGAAAACGCGGCGCCTTGCGCCTCCTGGTGCTCCAGCCAAATATCGCCGCCCATCAAAACGGCCAGCTTTTTGCTGATCGCAAGTCCAAGGCCCGTTCCTTCCGTTTCCTTCGAGAACTGGTTGTCGATCTGATAAAACGGCTGAAAGAGCTTGAAAGCCTTTTCCTTGGGGATGCCGATTCCAGTATCCTTCACCGTGAACTTGAGCCCGAGCTTGCCCATTGCGGCATCGGTCTTAACGACGGTCACGTATACGCCGCCGGACGTCGTAAATTTGACCGCGTTGCTGAGCAGGTTCATCAGCACCTGCTTCAACCGGCTGACATCGCCGACGGCAAGCCTCGGGACTTTGGGGTCGACCGATATTTCCAATAAAAGCCCCTTGTCTCTCGCCTTGGCGGAGACGACGTCGACCGATTCGTTCACGCAGCCGCGTATGTCGAACGTCTCGGGCACAAGCTCCGTTTTTCCCGAGTCGATCTTCGAAAAGTCCAATATTTCCCCGATGATGGCGAGCAGCGTCTCCCCGCTCTTCCGTACGACATTGAGATAGCTCCGCTGCGTATCGGACAGGTTTTCGCCGTCGAGCAGCAGGTCCGTCATGCCGATGATTCCGTTCATCGGCGTGCGGATCTCGTGGCTCATCATCGCGAGAAATTCGCTTTTCGCTTTGTTGGTCGACTCCGCGCTTTCCTTTTCGATCAGCAGCTTTTTCTGTTCCGTAATATCCTTGATGATCAGATAGTAGCCGACATTGTCGCCATGAATGATAATCGGCGCCAGCGTCGTCAGCACTTCGCGCGTGCTGCCGTCCTTGTGCGTAATCTTGTCGTTCTGGCGAACCTCGGCTTCGGAGGCGACGACGTTCCCGCGCAGCGGCACGAACCTTTTCCAGCCCGTGAACCTGGCGATCGGATTGCCGACCATCTCGCTTACCGTATAGCCCGTCAATTCCTGCGCGACCTGATTGGCATTAATGACGCGCCCGTCGAGATCGATCGACACGACGGCGTCGTGATTGTATTTCTTAAGCGACGTGTATCGTTCGACGCTCTCCTGCAGCTTAAGCTCGACCAGCTTGCGATCCGTAATATCCTGTACGGTGCCGACTAATCCGCCGGCTTCGCCGGGATCCGTATGCGCGACCGTACCGCGGATGTGCATGTATTTAACCGAGCCGTCCCGCATCGTCAGGCGCGATTCGAAGCTGAGCTCTCCGCCGCCGGCGGCTGCCATGCATAACTCCGAAAAAGCTTCGCGGTCTTCGGGAGCGACAAGGTCGGTCAGCTTCAGCTCTTCGCTATCGGCGCAATGCGAAGCGTCCTGGTAAATGAGCGCCAGATTCGCCGAGTGGGAGAAGCCCCCGCTCTCCTTTTCCCATTCCCAGCTGCCGATCGCCGCGATTCGTTCGGCCTCCGCGGACATACTCTCGTGTTTTTTGCGCGCCGTGATCTCGCGGCCGATGAACAGCTTGTATGAATTCCCGTTATTGCCCTCGATCAGCTTGATGCTCGCTTCGAACCAAACGGATCTTCCGTCCTTGCGCTTCAGCCTGTATTCCTTCGGCTCTTCTGCCTTCGGGCATTGACTCTTATAGCGCTTCTGATCCAGTTCGTCAAAAAGCATGCGCTCGTCGAGCCCGACGAGCTCGCCCTGACTATAGCCGAGCAGCGTATAAGCATTCGGCGCCGTTTCCACGAGCCGGCCTTCAGAATCGCATATGTAATAGAGATCGACGATATTTTCGCCAATGACTTGCTGTCGCTCCCGAACGGCCTCCAGCTTGTCTTCGGCCCGTTTTTTTCCTTCTGCTTCATAGAATTGCCAGAGCGTGAGCGCTTCCCCTCCCGCGTCCGACTCCAGCCTTCCCGACGAGACGTCGAACCTCACCGGCTTGCCGCCGCTGTTTTTGAGATGGACGCCCCGCATGGCGTCCGTATAGTGCGCTGCCTCAAGACGCCCGGCTCCCTCATAGTCGTCCTGAGCGAATAAAGCTTGTACCGGAATGCCGAGCAGCTCGGTTTCGTCGTATCCCAGCAAACTCGCCAGCGCATCGTTCACCGCAACCCACCTTCCGGAGGAATCCGCGATTCCGATGCCGTGACGCGATAATTTAAACCACTGATCTCCCAAGCTGAGCAAGGACTGCGGCAAGCCTGACATCGCGTTTACTCCTTTCGCATGTCCGCCGATCTGTTTCGAGTCTACACGGACTGTCTATACCCCAAAAGAGCGATTTCAAAACATTTTGCAGAATTGCGAAAAAGACTGTCGAAAATCCGACAGTCCACATGCTAATAACATTATAACGCAAGACTATAGCTTGCGGTAATCGCTTTTCATAATTCCCATGACTTTCCCGGCCCAGCTTGAGCTTGCCGGACAGTATTTGGCGGCGACTTTATCGATGGTCGTCAAGCCTTTTTCTACGTATTTATCCGAAAGCAGCTGTCCGAACTTGCGTACCGAATCGGCTTTTGTTTTAAAGCGGAACGCTTTATTGTCCTTGTCTCCCGATGTCGCGTTCAAGCCGAACAAATTATTTTTGGTCTTGGACAGCTTGCTCTTCCCGTTGCCGCTCTCCAGCTTCATGACCGCGATCGTGAACAGCGCGTTAATGCCGTACTCGTCCTCGATCTCCAGGACGACGTCCTCGATGCCGTTACCAGCGAGCGCCGTTCCTTCGAACAGCTTGGCGATATGTTCTTCCGTCAAGCCGGAGTCCGAACGGACCCGGTTGGTAGGACTCGAAGGATCGGGCGGATCTTGCTCCGCGGCGTCGCTATTCGCTGCGTCCGATCCTGTCGGCTCGGCTTGCGGCTCAGATACGGCCGCCACCGCCACCGGGGGCGACAGCTCCGCGGGCGGGTCTGACGAGGGGCTGCCAACGGCAGAGGCGCCGACAGGCGCGTCAGGATCGATTAACGATGCATAGCCGCCGTGAACGTAGCCGCCTTCCTTCAACCGGAGCCAGCCTTTATCCGTAATTGCCGCCACTTCAAGACGCGTCCCCTTTTCCACCACGCGGAGCACCTTGGAGCCATTGTACGGATTGGCGCGCACGTTTAAATAATAGGCCGTTACTTCGTATATAGAAACGGATGAAGTTTTCGTTATCGTTTTCGGAGCGTCCCCGCCGGGCTTTTCGCCGCTGCCGGCGACCGTGCCGGCTCCGCTCGTGCCAAGTTCCTCGTCCAGCGTGAATTTAAGCGGTTTTTTCCGGTTATCCGCTGGCAGATCGTTCGGATTGGCAGAAGACGGACCGTCCACGTAAGACAAATGGATCGAAGCTTGGGCAGGTACGATATCCGGAAACGAGTGCCGTTCCTGAGTCCCTGCCGTCTTGCTCAGCGATCCGGCCGTAACGGCGGCGGGTGAGGATGTCGCGATCGGGGCTGCGGCGGCTGGCGCAGCCGGGTCCTGCAATGCTGCGAGCGAGGTCAGGCCAAGCGTTGCAAATAGCGTCGCGACGATCAGTACAACAAGGGGGAACCGCTTCTTATCTCCACGCATAACTGCACCTCTCTTCTTTTGATGAAGGACGAGCGAATCGTGAATATAGGATAGATTGTACAGACGGCCCCTTGAAAAACATGTCAATTCGTCAACGAATATTTAGATTTCCTTTGTCGACGAAGCGTGCGAAAGCGCGTCTTTCCCCTTTCCATGCGTTGTCATTCAACGGATTCCTGCACGTATCCGGTCCGGCTGACGGCTCTTGTCGTCTGATGCTGCGGCTTCGCCTTCTCGGGAACGCTCTGCTGCCCCTTTCCGAAAAGCATAAAAAAAGCAGGAACGCCCCTCTTTCATCGGTTCGATGAAAGGGGACGTTTCTGCTTAAATAGTGAACCGCTTAGCTGTCTTCTCCACGGTCGAGCCAGCTCCGCATCATGGCGAGCAGCTGCGCGCTGTTGACCGGCTTCGTAATATAGTCCGAGGCGCCGGCTTCAAGACATAGCTCCCGGTCGCCCTTCATCGCCTTGGCCGTGAGCGCGATGATCGGCAGCTCCGCAAACGCCGGGTTCGCGCGGATCGCGCGGGTCGTCTCGTAGCCGTCCATGACCGGCATCATGATGTCCATCAGCACGATGCTGATGTCGGGCGTCGATTCGAGAATGTCGATCGCTGCCTGGCCGTTCTCCGCAGGCAGCACCGTCATCTGGTGTCGCTCGAGTATCGTCGTCAATGCGAAAATGTTGCGGACGTCGTCGTCCACGACGAGTACCTTGCGCGATTGAATCGCTGCGTCCGACTGATAGATCCGCTCGAGCGCGTCTCGCGAACCCGCCGGCAGCTCGTCCGATCTCCGGTGGAGGAACAGCGTCGTCTCGTCCATCAGCTGAACGGCGGTGCGAGCTTCCTTTACGACGGAGGACTTCAGAATTTCTTCCCATTCCTCCTGCTCTTCTCCGCTCAGCTTAATGCCGCCTTCCACGACGATCGGAATGCGTCTTCCCACCGACTTCTTCTGGATCTCCCGCAGAAACTTGGGCATCGGCATATCGGAAAGGTCGCCTTCCGTGACGACGCAATCGAAAGGCTTCGAGCCGATTTGATTCAACGCTTTGCGCGCCGTATCGACCGCAGTAATCTTGAGCGTGCCCCCTGCGAGCGAATCGACGATCTGCTTCCTGCGTTCGGACGACTTCACGACGGCAAGCAGCTGACGCTCCCCGCGGGAGGCGAAAGCATTGAGACTTTCGAGCGCCAGATCAAGCTCGTCGTTGGTGACGGGCTTGCACAAATAGTCGTACACGCCTTTGCGCAGCAGCTCGGTCTTGTCCTCGTCGACGGTAATGACGCACACTGGGATATGCCGGACCGACATGTCGTTTTTCAGATGCTCCAGTACGAGCCAGCCGTCCGTGTCCCCGAGGTGCAGATCGAGCGTGATCGCCATCGGGTTGTACTTTTTGGCCAGCTCGAGCGCTTGAAGGCCTTTGGACGTAATCACCGTCTTGATCCCCTTGCGGCTCAGCGCGTCCTGGACGATCTCGCAAAACTTCAAGTCGTCTTCGACGATCAGAAAGACGGAATCGCCAGGCTCGATGTCGTCGCGGTCATCCTGCAGCTGCGCCCCTTGGGTCGGCGGGGTCAACCGGATGCGCTTGGGCGGAGAGACGTCGATCACCTCTGGCATATGCCTCGTCTTGGGCTCCGGCTGCACGTCCCAGGCATCGATCGGCAGATACAGGTTGAACACGCTGCCGCTGCCCGGCTCGCTGAAGAGCGTAATCTCCCCGCCGAGCATCTCCGCGATCTCGGTCGAGATCGTGAGGCCGAGGCCGGTGCCCCCGTACACCCTGTTCGTGCTGCCGTCCGCTTGCTGGAACGCCTCGAAAATGATCTGCTGCTTGTCCTTGGGAATGCCGATTCCCGTGTCGCTCACGGTAAAGCACAGCACGGAGGCCGCCCGGTTCAGCCGGTCCGCGCTATCGCTCCACCCTTCCGTCGCTTTGCGGACCCGAAGCATGATCTCTCCTTTTTCCGTAAATTTGAAGGCGTTGGAGAGCAGATTTTTCAATATTTGCTGCAAACGCTTCGGATCGCTGACGATGCGCGACGGCACCTCCGTTTCGACCTTGATGCGGAACGCGAGCAGTCGCTCGTCCACCATATGGCGGAAGGAGCGGTCGAGTCCGTCCGTCAGCTCTCTGATGTTAAGCTCGCTGAACTCCGCCGAGACGGTGCCCGACTCGATCTTGGACAGATCCAATATGTCGTTGATCAGATTAAGCAGCTCGTGGCCGGAATCCTGGATCGTCTTGGCGAACTTCACCTGGTGATCGGCCAGATTGCCGTCCAGGTTGTCGGCGAGCTGCTCCGCGAGCAGCAGCAGCGAGTTGAGCGGCGTGCGCAGCTCGTGCGACATGTTGGCCAGGAACTCGGACTTGTACCGCGACGTAAGCGCGAGCTGTTCCGCCTTTTCCTCGAGGAATCGTCTTGCGACCTCCACCTCGTTGTTTTTGCTCTCGACCTCGGCCTTCTGAATGACGAGCAGCTTCGCTTTGTCCTCCAGCTCTTCGTTCGTATTCTGCAGCTCGAGCTGCTGCTTCTGCAGCTCCTCGGTGAGCGATTGGGATTGGACGAGCAGCTCCTCCGTACGCCGGTTCGCCTGCATCGTATTGATGACGATACCGATCGAGTCGGTCAGCTGATCCAGCAGCGCGATATCGATCTCGCTGAACGATCTGAATGAAGCCAGCTCCAGCACGGCAAGCACTTGGTCCTCGAAAATGATCGGCAGCAGCACGATGTTAAGCGGCGTCGCCTCTCCCAGCGCGGAGGAGATCACGACGTAATCGCCCGGCACGTTCGTAAGCAGAATGCGCTGCTTCTCGATCAGGCATTGGCCGACCAAGCCTTCGCCCGCGCGGAATTCGTTGGACAGATGCTTGCGATTGTGGAAGGCGTAGCTCGCGAACAGCTTCAGCACCGACTGGGCGTTCACGACGTCGTTCATATAGAAGACGCCATGCTGCATCGAGACGAGCGGCGCGAGCTCCGACAAGATCATGCGGCAGACGGCGTACAGATCCCGCTGTCCCTGCATGAGCCGGGAGATCTTCGCGAGATTCGTCTTCAGCCAGTCCTGCTCGGTGTTGATCCGGGTCGTTTCCTTCAGGTTCCGGATCATCTCGTTGATATTGTCCTTCAGCGTCTCGACTTCGCCGGCGGCGGCTACGTCGATCGTACGCGACAGGTCTCCGTTCGTCACCGCGGTGGCGACGTTCGTGATCGCGCGTACCTGCGTCGTGAGCGTGCTCGCCATGTAGTTGACGTTGTCGGTCAGGTCGCGCCAGGTGCCTGCGGCGCCAGGCACGCTTGCCTGTCCGCCCAGCTTTCCTTCCGCGCCGACCTCCCGGGACACTGTCGTGACCTGGTCGGCGAAGATTGCCAGCGTATCGGTCATGTTATTGATCGTATCGGTCAGCTCCGCGATCTCGCCCTTCGCATCCACGGTCAGCTTCAGCTTCAGGTTGCCGTTCGCGACCGCCGTTACGACCTTGGCGATGCCGCGCACCTGGTCGGTCAGGTTGGCGGCCATGATATTAACGTTGTCGGTCAGATCCTTCCAGATCCCGCCGACACCGCGCACCTGCGCCTGACCGCCGAGCTTGCCGTCCGTGCCGACCTCCCGCGCCACCCGCGTAACCTCGGACGCGAACGAATTGAGCTGGTCCACCATCGTATTAATTGTATTTTTCAGCTCGAGCAGCTCGCCTTTGACATCGACCGTGATCTTCTTGGACAGGTCGCCGTTCGCGACCGCCGTCGTGACGCCGGCGATGTTGCGCATCTGGATCGTCAGGTTGCTCGCCATGTAGTTAACCGTATCGGTGAGGTCCTTCCACATGCCCGATACGTCCTTGACGTCCGCCTGCACGCCCAGCTTGCCCTCGGTGCCGACCTCGCGGGCGACGCGCGTGACTTCGGAAGCGAAGTTACCGAGTTGGTCCACCATCGTGTTCATCGTATTCTTGAGCTCGAGAATCTCGCCCTTGACGTCTACGGTGATTTTCTTGGAAAGATCGCCCCTTGCGACGGCGGTCGTGACGTCCGCGATGTTGCGCACCTGGTCGGTCAGATTGCGGGCCATGTTGTTGACGCTCTCGGTCAGATCCTTCCAGGTGCCGCCGACGCCCTTGACCTGCGCCTGGCCGCCGAGCTTGCCGTCCGTGCCGACCTCGCGCGCCACGCGCGTAACCTCGGACGCGAACGTCGACAGCTGATCGACCATCGTGTTGATCGTATTCTTGAGCTCGAGGATCTCGCCTTGTACGTCGGCCGTAATTTTCTTGGACAGGTCGCCGTTCGCGACGGCCGTCGTGACGACGGCGATATTACGCACCTGGTCGGTGAGGTTGGACGCCATGTCGTTAACCGATTCGGTCAGGTCGCGCCAGGTGCCGGCCACGCCTTTAACCTGGGCTTGTCCGCCCAGCATCCCTTCGGTGCCGACCTCGCGGGCCACGCGCGTAACTTCGGAAGCGAACGTCGACAGCTGATCGACCATGGTGTTGATCGTATTTTTGAGCTCGAGGATCTCGCCTTTGGCGTTGACGGTGATCTGCTTGGTCAGATCGCCCTTCGCGACGGCCGTCGTCACTTCGGCGATGTTGCGCACCTGGTCGGTAAGCGTGCCGGCCATGAAGTTAACGCTGTCGGTCAAGTCCTTCCAGGTGCCGGAGACGTCCTTGACGTCCGCCTGGCCGCCGAGAATGCCGTCGTTGGAAACCTCGCGGGCCACGCGGGTAACTTCGGAGGCGAAGTTGCCGAGCTGATCCACCATCGTATTAATCGTGCTCTTCAATTCCAGAATCTCGCCCTTGGCGTCGACGGTGATCTTCTTTGACAGGTCGCCCTTCGCGACGGCGGTCGTGACCTCGGCGATATTGCGCACCTGGTTGGTCAAATTGGAAGCCATATAGTTAACGCTCTCGGTCAGGTCGCGCCAAGTGCCGGCTACGCCGCTGACCTCAGCTTGTCCGCCGAGGATGCCCTCGGTGCCGACCTCGCGCGCCATCCGCGTGACCTCCGACGCAAATGTCGACAGCTGGCCGACCATCGTATTGATCGTGACCTTCAGTTCCAGAATCTCGCCCTGAACGTCCATCGTGATCTGCTTGGACAAATCCCCGTTCGCGACGGCCGTCGTCACGACGGCGATGTTGCGCACCTGATTGGTCAAATTCGAAGCCATGTAGTTGACGCTCTCCGTCAAGTCGCGCCAGGTGCCGGACACGCCCTTAACGTCGGCTTGACCGCCGAGCTTGCCTTCCGTGCCGACCTCGCGCGCCACGCGCGTAACTTCGGACGAGAACATCGACAGCTGGTCGACCATCGTGTTAATCGTGTTTTTTAGCTCGAGAATCTCGCCCTTCGCATTAACGGTAATCTGCTTGGACAGATCGCCCTTGGCGACCGCGGTCGTCACGGCCGCGATGTTGCGCACCTGGTCGGTCAGATTGCTCGCCATGTTGTTGACGCTCTCGGTCAAGTCCTTCCACGTGCCGGATACGCCCTTGACGTCGGCTTGTCCGCCGAGCTTGCCCTCCGTGCCGACCTCGCGCGCCACGCGCGTGACCTCCGACGAGAACATCGACAGCTGGTCGACCATCGTGTTGATATTAGCCGCAGTGCGCTGGAATTCTCCCGTCAGCGGCCTCCCTTCCAGTTCGAGCTCGACCTTTTGCGATAGATCTCCTTGCGCGACCGCGTTGATGACCCGAACCATCGCGCTGGTCGGCTGCGTAAGATCGTCGATCAGGCCGTTCAGCGATTCGACCGTCTGGTCCCAGGCTCCCCCCTTGTGCTGCAGCGCAAACCTGCGAGACAGGTTGCCCTCTTTGCCGACGACGCGGGCGAGCTGCTGAATCTCGTGAACCATCGATTCCTGAATATCCATGATCTCGTTAAACGTATCGGCGACTTTACCGGCCACGCCCGTATAATGGTAAGGCATGCGATAAGAGAAATTACCTTTTTTCCAAGCCATCAGCGCATTCAGCAGTTCTCCGCTATCCGCCAGATTGTCTCCGGACAGCTGATCCATATCCCGATCCGTCATTGATCCTCATCCCCCATGAAGCATAAATAATAACTTTTCTAATTTGAAAGGTTGCCGAGCAAGCGTTTTAAGCGCTCAAGGGAAATTGGTTTTTGTATATAGTCGTCGATGTTGGCGGATGCCGTTGCCTTGCTTGCGCGTTCCATCGCTTCCTCGTATCTCGAGCATAAAGCGACTACGAACGGCGGTTCTCTCGGAACGCGTCTCGTTCGCCCTTTGCGATCTGCGCCTCCCTGCGGAACAGCCGTCGCAAGCAGCTCTTCGTCGACGAAGACGAGATCGAAAACGCCCCCGAGCAGCGCTTGATGCATTTCCTCCGGATCCGAGACGACCTTTGCGTCAATGCCGAGCATGTCCAGCATATGTACGAGCAATGAGCGATAGATCGGACAAGTCTCGCCGATCAGCACGCGCAATCCCTCCGGCCAGCGCTTGTCGTCCTCGCCCGTCCGTTCGGGCAGCACGGCGAGCGCATCGGGGCGCATCGGCTCTGCTGCATCCCCCGGCACCCGGCCCGCCCGCACCGTAAAGACGAACATCGCGCCAGGCTCCCGCGTCTCTTCGATGCGAATCGCCCCGCCCATCAGCTCAACAAGCGATTTGCTGATCGAGAGGCCGAGACCGGTGCCGTCGAACTTGCGATTCATCGACGTATCGAGCTGAGCGAACGGATGGAAGAGCTGGCCGATCTTGTCCGCCGGAATGCCGATGCCCGTATCTAGTACCGTGAATTCGACGTCCAGACGTCCGTCTTCCTCCGACAGCTGCTTAACGAATATGTAGACGCCGCCTTTTTTAGTGAACTTGACCGCGTTTCCTACGATGTTGATCAGCACCTGGCGCAGCCTGTTCTTGTCTCCGATCAAGATCGACGGCAGGCCGGGATCGAGCACGACGATCAGCTCCAGCTGACGCTCGCGCGAAGCCGCCGTGAACAAGTCGATCGTCTCGAGGAGGCAAAGCCTGAGATCGTAAGGCTCCTCCTCCAATTCCATTTTGCCCGACTCAATCTTTGAAAAATCGAGAATGTGGTTAATGACCGATAGCAACACGTTGCCGCTCGTATGTATGATGCCGACCATGCTGGCGTACTCCTCGGGCAGATCCGACGAGAGCAGCAGATCGGACATCCCGATGATGCCGTTCAGCGGCGTACGGATCTCATGACTCATCACGGCGAGAAATTCGGATTTGACCCGAAGCGCGATCTCGGCCGTCTCCTTCGCCTGCACAAGCGCATGATTCGTCCGCTCAAGCTGCTTGGTCTGCTGCTGCAGCAGCTCGCTCTGCATCTGCAATGCCTTGGTCGTCTCGTACATGCTGACGTAGCCCGCGATCTTCGATCTGAAAATGTGCGGTGCAAGCGGTCTCGTCAAGTAATCGATGGCGCCTCCGGCATGGCCGTCGAAATCGTACTGCCCTTCGTGCGCATCCTGCGAGACGAAGATGATCGGCACGACGCGCGACTTCTCGCGCGCTCTGATCATGGCTGCCGTCTCGAGCCCGTCCATATCCGGCATATGGATGTCCATGACGATGACGGCGAATTCCTTTTCAAGCAGACAGCGCAACGCTTCGATTCCCGAATACGCCCTTACGCAAATGTATGGCTCTCCGGCTAATATCGCTTCGATGGCCATCAGGTTTTCCGGACGATCGTCTACTAGCAAGATATGGGCGGCGTCTTCCATTCCGCTCCTCCTTGAATTTCGATAGATTGTCGAGCAAAAAGTCTTATGGCGGTTTCATCGCAAACCTGTCATGGTTATGTACCCACTCGACTTCTGTCTGAATCACTCGATTCCTGGCTTTTTAAACATTTTTTTTGAGTATGCGTACGAACGCTTGACGCTGATTCGTATTGCATCTAGTTTACATAACTTTATTAACGTTATTTTACGAAAAAACCCCATAAATATGCAAAAGCAGCCCTGATTGCTGGCTGCTTTTCGTTAATTTTTATCCGGTTCGGGCAGGCCGGATCGCTATGCGATCGTTAAATCGACGCCTGCTGGAAGCGAAGCCCGAATGTCCGATTCGGGCCGCTCTCCCGCTGCTATGGATGGCTCTAATACGACGATCTCTCCGCTGTCTTGGCGCGTTCGGATCAACCTCCCCAAGCCCTGCTTGAATCTGAGCAGCATGTAGGGCAAGTCCACCTCCCGGTAAGGGTCGGCCGACTCCCGGCGCTTGGCGTCGAATACCGGATCGTTCGGCGGGTAAGGCAGCGCCCACATGACGACGGTCGCAAGCGACGGCCCCGGCACGTCGAGGCCTTCCCACAGCGTAACCGCGCATAGTACGCTGCTCATATCGCTTTGGAACTCGGAGATCAATACCGTGATCTCGCGATCGCCTTCGAACAGAAACCGGCGGCCACCCTCCCCTCCCGTACGTTCGTAAGCCGCCTTAAACGCCGCCAACGCTTCCCGGGTCGGAAACAGGATCAAAACGCCGCCCTTCGCCCGGCTAATGGCATCGAGCGCCGCTTCTGCTTTCCACGCCGTCAACGCCTTTGAATCTTCTATTAAAGCAGCTGGATGCGCTCGCGGCACCGACACCTTCATCCGCTCGGGATAATCGTACGGCGAAGCGACGCTGAACGATAAGTAATTCGGCACGCCCAGACTATGGGCGAGATAATCGAACGATTCGCCCGACGATAGCGTGGCCGAAGAGAATACGATCGGCATCGGCTTCGCGAATACCCGCTCTCCGAGCACCTCGCGAACGGTGCGCGGCATAATGACGAGCGTGAGCCCTGTCAAACCGTCCATCGTCCAGCAGATCGGCGGTGTCGGACCAGCGAACAGGCCGAGCGCGATCCGCATCATTTCCAGATGTTCCTCGACGATCCGCAGCTGGTAGCCGTCCAGATTGAACAGCTCGCTCTCGAACACGAGATTTTCCTCGATCCGTTCCAGCACGGCATCGAGCTCCGCGACAGACCTTAGCAGCGCCGCATCCGTCTTGATCTCCATCCGGTCGGAGCCCGCAACCTTGACGCTTCGCGCAGCCAGCGCGTCGAACAACATCTCGCTCCGCTCGATCGCACGGTCGATCTGCACCGCCAGCGATTCCCGGATATCGTTTTTAAGCAAGCGCGTGACGAGTTCCTCGAACGCGGCATGCTTGAGCCTGTAGGTGAGCGCCTTCTGCGCGGCGGATTCCAGCAGGTGGCCTTCGTCGAATACGACCGAGCTGTGCTCGGGCAGGAGCGGCAATTGTCCTTCCCGTTTGCGGCTCTCGTACGTCCATACATGCTCCATGTAAAAATCGTGCGAGCATATGACGACGTCCGCCGCCCGGCGATAATGCTCCCTCGACAGCGTCATCCCGCAGCGATGCCTCTTGTCGCAGACGAAGCAGTCTCGGAAGCTGTCCCAGCCGATGCGCCCCCATTGCACGTCGTCCAGATCCGGATATTCCTTGCGGTCGCCGTACGCATGGAACGACTGGAGCGCCTCCGCCTTGCCGACGAAAGGCGGCAGGCTATCGTAAATATCCTTGTACAGCTCCGTATCCGCATACCCCAGCCGCGCATCATCCAGTTTTTGCAGACACAAATAACGATCCTGCGACTTGCCCAGTCTGGCATCGACCGTCAAGTCCAGATGCTTGGCCAGCTTCGCCAGGTCGCCTTCCGGCTTCGCGAGCTGTTCGATCAGAGACTCGTCCGCGCATGCGACGACTGCGGGCTTGCCCGTGTAACGCGCATAACAAACCGCATAAAGCAAATAAACGAGCGTTTTGCCCGTACCGACGCCCGCCTCGGCAAAGATCGTTTTTTTATCCGCATACGCCCGCTCCACCTGATAGGCCATAAAAATTTGCTCGTCCCGAACCTCGAACCCGGCTTCGGGCAAAATATCGTAAAAAACGTCTGCGACCCACTCCCCGACCTGTTCGACGAAGGGTTTGCCGCTCACGACTTCGAATGGATATCGCTTGCTCAATCTTCATTGCCTCCAACCTTTTCTTGTCTGGTGCTGCCCAAAATGCCGAAGCCATTATTATAACATGAAAAGAACCGAAACGATGAATCGCTCCGGTCGGGTTGACTTTTATACTTGCTTTTCGCATCCTCCGCGTCATCGGCTTCGTGAGCGATCAGATCGCGATTACGCGTTTGGTTCCGGACGTGGCGCAGCCTGGCGGATTAATTCCGATCTCGACGCCGCCGGCCGAAGCGACGTTGACGAGCTCCAGCGTCCCGCCGTCTATCCGAAAACAAATGCCGACGATCCCTCTTACGCCGTCGTTCTTTTCCAAAAAGTCGGCGCCCAGAATAAAGCGGCCCACATAGGGCGCCAGCTCGCACCGGTCCGTCCGCCACTCGTATGGCAGACGCCCGGCGCCCGGGCCTGCGAAGCGATCGCCCGCATTCGAGGCGCTCATCTGAATCTCGTTGATCGTCAACCGAATGAGCCGGTCGTTTTTGAATCCGATCTCCAGCTGCAGGCCTTCCAGCTCGAATACGACCGGCGAAGACGCGCACCATCGCTCGGCTTGAACGTCCCATGCCGAACAGACGTTGCAGATCCGCGCCCCGCGCAACGCCTGCAGGTCGATGACCTCAGCCTCTAAAAGCGAATGTGTATCGCCGTACCCCGGCGGGTCGTAACCCGGCCATTCGAAGGCCATGCGACTCCCTCCATTTCTAACCGAACCAATGCGCGATATAGATCATAATGATCAAGCCAATAATAAACGAATAAGTCGAAGGACGCTCGTACCCGTGACCGTGGCTTTCCGGAATGAGTTCCTTGTATGCGATGAACAGCATGGCGCCGGCCGCAAACGCAAGACCGATCCCGATCAACGAGTCGACATAGCTTGCCGTAAAGTAGCCGATGACCGCGGAGACGACCTCCATCAACCCCGTAAGCGTCACGAGTGCCAGCAGCTTCAGCTTGCCGACGTTCGACCGGAGCAAAAAGACCGCCAGTACCAGGCCTTCCGGCATATTTTGCGCGCCGATCGCCACGGCCACCATCGTGCCGAGCCCCTCGCTGTCGCTGGCGTAGCTGAAGCCCGTGCTAAGCCCTTCAGGTATATTGTGTATAAAGAGCGCTACCAATACTAACAAAGCTTTGTTGTCGAAACCGCGCACGCGCGCGCCGTTCTCGACGTCCACGTGCGGTATGTTTTTTTCGATCAGATCCAGAGAGACGATGCCGATGAGCAGGCCCAGGGTCAGCAGCACGAGCCCCGACTCGTTGAGCGATTGCGGGATCAGTCCGAACATCGACGCGGACACCATGATGCCGGCGGTGAACGCCACCAGCATGTCCTTCCACTTTTCCGACAGCCGCTTGATGAACAAGATCGGGACGGCTCCGAGCACCGTCGCCATCGCGGATATAAAGCTGCCAAGCAGCGCCGTTTCCAAAACGCGATTCTCCTTTCAAACCGAAGCGAACGCCCCGCCGTTTCCTTATCGTATGCAATTGTGTGACGTTTTTGCCTTCGTCGTTTACCGATTTGCAATCATTCGGTTGAGAATAACAATAAACGAAGATCGCCCTCCGTTCAAACCTATTCACGCAAAAAGGACGGAGGTCCGCCCCCGTCCTTCGCTTGCAGATGGCGACTATTCTATTGAACTTCACCAAGAGCCTCAAAACCTTTCACACCTTGCTCTCTTTTTCGCCTTCTTCCGAAACTTAATTTTTACGGAATGGCAGTCGATGGACCAGTCGACTGTCTCCCCGAAAAGTTGGTCACTCGCCACGCCCATCGTTAGGCAACGCAAAACCTGCAAATATACATCTTTTTTGTCCGTTAGTTGCATTTCAAACAAAGTAGATGCAAATATGCAGGTATTTTCCTTCTATAACCGCATTTCCGGCTTTTACTTTCTAATTGCCTGCACATTTGCAGGTATTTGATCAAGAGCAGTTGGTCGGCAGAAAATGCCTGTACGGATGCAGGCTTTTGGACCCGCAAAACCTTTAAAAGCTCAGCATGCAAAACAGCGCGCTTATCTGTCACGAATCGCCGCACCCTTATACTTTAAAAGATAATAAAAGGGGCTGTCCCAAAAGGGTCATGAAAATGACCTGCGGGGCAGTCCTGTTTTTGTAAAACAAAAAGAAACCGTTCTTTGGTAAAATGGAAGTGTCGAGCAACCATTTACGAAAGGAACGGTTTCTTTG